>DMCZ01000074.1 GCA_003446655.1 Thauera sp.
ACGGCCACGCGCAGGCCGTCGAGCGAATCACGGCCGAGGCGCTCCTTGACCGCAGCCTTGATGCCGATGAAGGTGCCGTAGGCGGTGGCCGGCGACGGGTCGCCGCTGCGCGTGCCCGCGTCCGAGGGCTTGTCGTGGATCCCGGCAACATGCTGTGTGAATTGCGCCATGAACTTCATGTCGGCGACGCTGGTGCCGGAGTCCTCGGCGGCGATGTAACGGCCGTTCAGCTGCTCGAGCGCGCGGGCGAAGGCAGCCAGCAGCTCGGGCGTCTTGTGCGTGCGCGGGTTGCCGATGATCACTGACTTGCCGCCGCCGAGCTTGAGGTTGGCCATCGCCGACTTGTAGGTCATGCCGCGCGACAGGCGCAGCACGTCGCGCACCGCCTCCTCCTCGCTGGCGTAGGGCCACATGCGGCAGCCGCCGAGCGCGGGGCCGAGGTTGGAATTGTGGACGGCGATGATCGCCTTCAGTCCGCTCTTGTCGTCGCTGACGAAGACCACCTGCTCGTGGTCGGCGAAGTCGCTCAGGGAAAATACGGCCATGCTGTGTCTCCTTCCTTGTAGGAACGTGGGTATGAGCCGTCCCGCCGGCGCCGCTCGTGGCGGCGCCGGTCAGGCGGCAGTTTGATGAAGCAGATGAATCAGGGCTGGAGGAAACAGGGGGGACAGACCACGCTGTCCCGGCCCCCTGTTTCCCCCTCGAGCGGCAGGAATCGCGTCAGCCAGGGATGATCGCGATCGTCCTGCGCGCCTTGGTCGCAACCGGCGCGCTCGGGCCGCGGCGGTGGCGGAAATCCTCGAGCAGCGCGGCCTGGCGCTGGCGGGCGCTGGCGAGGTAGCGCTCGCGGACGTGGCCGTAGCCGCGGATCTGGTCGGGGATGGCGGCGAGTTCGATCGCGGCCTCGTGGTTGCTGCGGTCGAGGTTCGCGATGATCTCCTCCACCACGCGCTCGTAGTCGGCGATCAGCTCACGGTCGAGCTTGCGGTCGTGGCTGTGGGCGAAGGGGTCGAGCATCGAGCCGCGCAGGTGGCGGAACTTCGCCAGCGTGCGCATCGCCTTCAGCATCCACGGGCCGTAGGCCTTCTTCTGCAGCGCGCCGGTCTGCGGATCCTTGTCGGCGAGGGTCGGCGGGGCGAGATGGAAGACGAGCTTGTAGTCGCCCTCGAACTGCTCCTCGACGCGCTTGAGGAAGTCGGCCGCGGTGTACAGGCGCGCGACCTCGTACTCGTCCTTGTAGGCGAGCAGCTTGTGGTAGCCGCGCGCGACCGCCTCGGTGAGCAGGCTGATGCCCGGCGCGAGCTTCGTCTCCGCGGCGCGTACGCGCTCGACCAGCCTGGCGTAGCGCTCGGCGTAGGCGGCGTTCTGGTACTCGGTCAGCTGGGCCTTGCGGCGGGCGATCACCTCGTCGACGCTGGTCGAGAGCTTGTGATGCTCCGGCGTGCCGAACTGCGGCTTGGCGGCCTCGATCACCGCCTTGAGGTCCACCGCCGCACGCCGGCCCCACAGGAAGGCGGCCTTGTTGGCTTCGACCGCGGCGCCGTTGATCTCGATCGCACGCTCGATCGCCTGCCGCGACAGCGGCACCAGGCCGCGCTGCCAGGCGTAGCCGAGCATGAACAGGTTGGTGGCGATCGAGTCGCCCAGCAGGTCAGTGGCGATGCGGGTGGCGTCGAGGAACTCGGCCTTGTCCGCGCCGACCGCGTCGATGATCTGCACCTCCATCGCGGCCGCCGGGAACTGCGGGTCGGGGTTGGCGCCGACGTTGCCGCTGCGCGCCTGGGCGGCGAAGCCGCGCACGAACTCGCTGGTGTTGGTCTGGTCGCGGTTGATGACGACGCGGGTGAGCCCCTTCTGCATCTTGGCCAGCGACTCGTCGCTGGCCGCCACCACCAGGTCGCAGCCGATCACCGCGTTGGCCTCGCCGGCGGCGACGCGCGCGGCGTGCAGCTGCGCCTGGCGATCGGCGATGCGCACATGCGACCACACCGCGCCACCCTTCTGCGCCAGGCCGGCCATGTCGAGCACCGAAATGCCCTTGCCTTCCAGATGCGCGGCCATGCCGAGCAGCGCGCCGATGGTCACCACCCCGGTGCCACCGACACCGGTGATCAGGATGCCCCAGGGCGCCGCGGTGTCGGGCAGCTGCGGCTCCGGGAGCTCGCCCGCAAGACGGCCGCCGAGCGCGCTCGCGCCGCTGGCCTTGCCTTTCCTCAGCTTGCCGCCTTCGACGGTGACGAAGCTGGGGCAGAAACCCTTCACGCAGGAGTAGTCCTTGTTGCACGAGGACTGGTCGATGAAGCGCTTGCGCCCGAACTCGGTCTCGACCGCGCCCACCGACATGCAGTTGGACTTGTCGCTGCAGTCGCCGCAGCCTTCGCACACGTGGTCGTTGATCACCACGCGCTTGGCCGGATCCGGGAACTTGCCGCGCTTGCGGCGGCGGCGCTTCTCGGCGGCGCAGGTCTGGTCGTAGATGATCGCGGTCACCGCCGGCACCGTGCGCAGCTCGCGCTGCACCGCGTCCAGCTCGTCGCGATGACGGATGGCGATGCCGTGCGGCAGGTCTGCCGGGCCGTAGGCGCGCGGCGTGCCGTCATTGACCACCACGACCGTGCCCACGCCCTCGGCCAGCAGCTGGCGGGCGATGATCGGCACCGACAGCGTGCCGTCGTGCGGCTGGCCGCCGGTCATCGCCACCGCATCGTTGTAGAGGATCTTGTAGGTGATGTTCACCTTCGCCGCCACCGCCGCGCGGATAGCGAGGATGCCCGAGTGCATGTAGGTGCCGTCGCCGAGGTTGGCGAACACGTGCGGCGTGCTGGTAAAGGGCGCCTGGCCGATCCAGGGCACGCCCTCGCCGCCCATCTGGCAGAAGGTCTGGGTGTGCTCGGGCGACAGCCAGGTCGCCATGTAGTGGCAGCCGATGCCGGCGATCGCGCGCGAGCCCTCCGGCACCTTGGTCGAGGTGTTGTGCGGGCAGCCCGAGCAGTAGTGCGGCACGCGCGCAATCGACAGGCGCGGCCTGGCGAGCGCCGCCTCCTTGGCCTCGATGAAGGCGAGCCGCGCCTTGATGCGGTCGGAAGTGTGGAAGCGCGCGATGCGGCCGGCAATGGCGCGGGCGATCATCGCCGGGGTCAGCTCGCCGGCGGCGGGCAGCAGCCACTCGCTGTGCGGCAGGGCCCACTCGCCCTTCTCGTCGAACTTGCCGATCACGCGCGGACGTACCTCGTCCTTCCAGTTGTAGAGCTCTTCCTTCAGCTGGTACTCGAGGAACTGGCGCTTTTCCTCGATCACCAGGATCTCGTCCAGGCCTTCGGCGAACTGGCGCACGCCCTCGGCCTCGAGCGGCCACACCATGCCGACCTTGTACAGGCGCAGGCCGATCGCGGACGCCTTCGCCTCGTCGATACAGAGGTCGTCGAGCGCCTGGCGCACGTCGAGGTAGCTCTTGCCGCTGGTGATGATGCCCAGCTTCGCGTTCGGGCTGTCGATGATCGTGCGGTTGAGATTGTTCAGGCGGCAGTAGGCGAGCGCGGCGTAGAGCTTGTGGTGCAGCAGGCGCTTTTCCTGCACCAGCGGCGGATCGGGCCAGCGCAGATTCAGTCCGTCTTCCGGCAGGGGAAAATCCTCGGCCGACGGAATCAGGGTCTGCACCTTGAACGGATCGACCTCCACCGAGGAGGACGTCTCGACCGTGTCGGTGAGCGCCTTGAACGCAACCCAGCAGCCCGAGTAGCGCGACAGCGCGAAGCCGTGCAGGCCGTACTCCAGATACTCCTGGATGCCTGCCGGCGCCAGCACCGGCATCATCAGGCCCTTGAACACGTGCTCGGTCTGATGCGGCAGCGTGGACGACTTGGCGGCGTGGTCGTCGCCGGCGATCACCAGCACGCCGCCGTGCTTCGAGGTGCCGGCGGCGTTGGCGTGGCGGAATACGTCACCGGTGCGGTCGACGCCCGGACCCTTGCCATACCAGATCGAGAACACGCCGTCGTACTTCGCATTCGGATCCAGATTGACCTGCTGCGTGCCCCACACCGAGGTCGCGGCGAGGTCTTCGTTGAGGCCGGCCTGGAAACGGATCTGCATCGGCTCGAGATAATTCTTAGCCTTCCAGAACTCCTGGTCGACGTTGCCGAGCGGCGAGCCGCGGTAGCCGGTGACGAAGCCGGCGGTGTTCAGCCCGGCGGCTTCGTCACGCATCTTCTGCATCATCGGCAGGCGCACCAGGGCCTGTATGCCGGTCATCCAGGCGCGACCGGTCTTCAGGATGTATTTGTCGTCGAGGCTGGCGGATTTCAGGGTGTTCGACATGGTGTTGTGAACCGCCGCCGGTCGGCCTGCGGCGCGCGGTTGGCGCGGACAGGCTGACAGGTCGGCGTGGTCTCCTCTGGGTGTGGATCGGGACGCTGGTCGGCGGACGCGCACGGCAGCGACTACGGGAGGCAATGCTAGGCCGCAGCGCAGAAAAGATTTTTCGCAATTGCAGGCTGGACACTAGATATAAGAAATATTTTTTCGCTCATCAGCACTTACGATCCAGCCCGTCCAAGACGCCAGACCCGCAGACCG
>DMCZ01000229.1:0-1026 GCA_003446655.1 Thauera sp.
CCGCGAACTCAGTTCTCGCCGTCAGAAACCACCGCTTCGCCAGCGGTCGTCCCGGTCGTGCCGGCACTTGCGGCCCGCGCCGACCGGCGCGTGCTCTTGCGCTCGGCGCCCTGCTCACGCTCACCCTCGACCTGCGCTGCGAGCGCCTGCACGCTGGATTCGCTCACTTTTTCATAGAGCGCCGACGCGACCCCGGACGCCGACTCGAGCGCCGAGAACAGCGCCTCCGAGCCGGCCGAGGCCGAACTCGACGCCTGACGGACCGCGCTGTCCAGGCTCGACTTCAGGTCGCCGATCCAGGCCTGCGTGATCTCGATGAACTGCTGGTGCGCGTCCGCCGCGATCTCGCTGATGTCACGGACGTAGGCGACCGCGTGCGCGACCTGCGGCTCGAGACCTTCGGACTGCAGCTTCATCAGGGACGAGGCGTCGTCGGCACCGAGCAGCGCCTGCGCGTGGCGGGCACCGTCGGCGGCCGCCGCACGGATGGTCGTGAGGTTGGGGGCGGCGACACGCCCCGCATGCTCCAGACCTTCGGTGGCGAGGGCGTGAATGGCATCGATGCTCGCCTCGTTGGCGGCAAGGAAGTCGGCGGCAGGGGCTTTCGCTTTCATCTTGGCACTCCGGAATTGACGGTCAGGGCGTCCCCGCCAGCATCGGAGCGCGGCGATCGGACGCGTACTGCTGCAACGCAATACCGATCCAGTATAGGAAGCGAACTTCACCGCAAGATGAAGCTTCCGTGTCAGAACGCGGACAGGCGGTTCCGCGCCGGCTAGCCCGTGCGCGTGCCGCTCAATGTTTCCGGGCGCGCTTGCCCTTGGCCACCTTGGGGAGCGCGGCAACCAGGCGAGCGACCTCGGCGATCTCGCGCTCAGCCAGCAGCGCCAGCCCGGCGCGCAACACCTCGGACTTGCTGGCAAGCACGCCATCCTTGCCCAGGGCCTCGCGCAGCGCCTTGATGCGCTTGTGCTCGCTGGCCGGCATCGAGAAGGAGTCGCGCTCCACCTTCTCGTGCTTGTCCTT
>DMCZ01000229.1:1219-4679 GCA_003446655.1 Thauera sp.
TGCGGCCGGTCTCGGGGGCGGCAACACCGGCGCGATCACCTCCGTCGCCACCGGCGTGCCCGCGGGCGACCCGACCGGCACCGCGGCCGCAGCGACCGCCCCTGCCTTCGCCACCGCCCGCGCTGGCCCCACCGTACGGCTGCGCTGTGCCAACGCCGCATCTTCCTGCTTGAGGGTTTCGCGCAACTTCGATTTCGTCCCGCTGGCGGTGCTCATGCTCATTCCTCGATCAATTTGAGAACGGCCGAGACGAGTTGCCCGACCTCTTCCTGTGCTGCCGCCGCCGCGCGGCCAAGGCCGAAAACGGAGGTTCCGCGCACCGCGCTCAAGGCATAGGCGCTGCGCTGCGACAAGGCCGCATCGAGCACCGGCAGGCTGAAATCCTGCAACACCTCCAGCACGTCGCCGGCCAGCGCGGTACGCATCACGCGATTCGGGATCAGGGCGCCGCGCAGCTTCGGGCGCCGCTGCTGGCGGTCGAGGATCAGCCGCTCGATGCCGCGCGTCGCCCAGAGGTCGGTCGGGCTCGGCACCACCGGCACGAGCGCAAGATCGCACAGGTCCAGCGCGCTCATCGTGTGCGGGTGCTCGATCGAGGGCGGGCAGTCCATGACCACGATGTCGGCCTTGTTGGCCGCCGGACGCAGCGCCTTGCTCATCTCGGCGGCAGAGCCCCGGAGACGCAGCACCTCGGCTGCAAATGGCGCCTCTGGCGGCGCCGACGCGGCCCACCGCGAGGCGCTCTCCTGCGGGTCGAGGTCGGCCAGCGCCACGCGATAGCCCTCCAGCGCCAGGCCGGCGGCAAGCTGCATGGCCACCGTCGTCTTGCCCGATCCGCCTTTCTGCGAGATCAATGCAATCAGGGTGGGTGCGGTCATGGTGCGTCCCGTAAAGGTAATACTCGATAGTCTAGCCAATTGGCCGCACGGCGTGTGGCCGGCGGCGCTCAGGCGCTCGTGCTGCTCGCGCAGTGCACTGCAGCAACGTGAACGAAATCGTTTGCTACAATTCGATTTTCCTGGAGCAGGCCACGCATCATGGCGCGAGAGATCGAACGCAGATTCCTGGTCCGCGACGTGCGGATCCTTGATGGTCGCAAGGGCGAGCGCATCGTTCAGGGTTATCTCGCCAAAGAATCAGGTGCGATGTCGACGCGGGTGCGGATCCGCGGCGACCGTGCCTGGCTCACCCTGAAATCGCCCAAGCAGGGCTACAGCCGCGACGAGTTCGAATACGCCATACCGGTTGCCGACGCCCAGGCCCTGCTCGCGAACCACTGCGCGCAGCGCGTCGTGCGCAAGACGCGCTACCTGGTCGATCATGCCCACCACCTCTTCGAGGTCGACGTCTTCGAAGGCCACCATGCCGGGCTGGTGGTCGCCGAGGTCGAATTGCCCCATGAGCAAGCGCCCGTGAGCCTTCCGGGCTGGGTCGGCGAGGAGATCACCCACGACGCGCGCTACGGCAATTTCACGCTCGCCGTCGAATCCGCCCTCCGCGCCAGCGCCGGGCCCGCACCTGAGAGCCGCCACGCCACGAAAACCAGCCCGAGCGCGCCGAAGTTCATCGTCAGGGCGTAAACCACCGGAGCCACCGCCAGCTCAGGCTGGCGCAGCAGGACGATCGCCACGAAGATCGCCAGCCCGGCGTTCTGCAGACCGCACTCCATGGCCACGGCCACCGCATCCCTGCGGGCCCCACCTGCACGCATCACCAGCGCATACCCCCCGCCCATCACGAGGAGATTGAGCGCAAGCGTGGCCGGGCCGATCGACAGCAGGTTGGCGATGATCGTGTCCTGGTGCGAGACGAAGGTGGCGACCACGATCGCGGCGAAGAACAGCGTGGCCATGCGAGCGATCAAGGGCTCGCTGCGCGCCGTGAAGCGCGGCGCCTTGTGGCGTATCGCCATGCCGGTGAGGATGGGCAGGGTGGTCACCACCAGGACGCTGGAGATCAGGCGGCCGACCGGCAACTCGGTTAGCTGGCCGACGCCCCCACCCGCGGGCGCCCACGTGTCGAAGGCGGCATCGCCCAGCCAGGCAAGCACCAGCTTGACCAGCAGGGGGAAGGTCCCCAGCGCCGCGAGGCTGCTGATCACCGTGAGCGTGAGCGACAAGGCCGCATCCCCGCGTGCCAAGTGGGTGAGGAAGCCCGAGCTCGCCCCGCCCGGACAGGCGGCGAGGATCATGAGGCCGATGCCGAGCGTGGGCGGCAGTCCGAACACGAGGACGACCGCCAGTGCCGCCAGCGGCACCAGCACGAGCTGCCCGCACAGCCCGATCAGCAGCGCGCGCGGCGCCTGGAACACCTGGCGAAAATCCGCTGCGTGCAGGGCCAGGCCGACCGAGAACATGATGAAGGCGAGCGCGGCTGGCAGCAGGACGTCGATGCGCATGAAATGGACCTAGAGAAGCGACCCGAAGGCGATCCCCGCCACCGCCAGCAAAGCACTGCGCGTACCCGCGCGCGCGGTGTCGGCGAGCACTGCATTGAGCGCGGCCCCGCCCTCGGCGCCACGAAAACGCGGAATCAGACGCGTCAGCGCGGGTGCCCCGAGCAGACCGAGCGCGGCGCCCGGCAGCCCCGCCGCCGCCAACACCAGCCATGCCGCGAGCGGGAACAGCAACAGCGCAGCGTACACCCGCTGAACGCCCGATGCGCCGAGCCGCGCGGCCAGCGTGCGCCGACCAGCGCGCAGGTCGCCGTCGAGGTCGCGAAAGTTGTTCACCAGCAAGACCGCGGCTGCCGGCGCACCGACCGCGAGGCCACCGATCACGTCCAGTACGCCTGTGGTCCGCGACTGCAGCCAGTGGCTGCCCGCGACCGCCAGTACGCCGAAGAACAGCAGCACGAAGAACTCGCCGAAGGGCGAATGCGAGATGGGGCGCGGGCCGCCCGAATACGCCCAGCCAGCCACCAGCGACGCGGCACCGATCACGAGGATCGGCAGACCGCCCACCACGCACAGCCAGGCACCGAGCACCAGCGCGAGCAGCAGGCAGAGCAGGGCAGCGCGCTTGACCTCGGCCGCGGTCGCCCAGCCTGCCAGCGTCACGCGCAGGGGGCCGCGGCGCTCGGCGTGGTCGGTGCCACGCTCGAAGTCGACCGCATCGTTGTATAGGTTGGTGCCGATCTGGATCAGCAAGGCGCAGGCGAGGGTGGCCAGCAGAACCGTAGCGTCGAACCGGCCGGCGGCCGCGAAGGCAAGCGCCGCACCCACCGTCACAGGCGCCACCGCCATGCCCAGGGTGCGCGGGCGGATCGCCGTCCACCACACCCGCAGCGCGCTGGGCCGGGGCGGCATCGGCACTGCGCTCACGATGCGCCCCGGCAGGTCTGCCGCTGCCCGAGGCGCTTGCAAACGGGGAGCCGAATCAGAACGAAAACGCCCCCGGCGCGCGCACTCGGGGCGGGAAGAAACGTCTCTGGCATGGGGTCGGACACTTTATCGAGGCCG
>DMCZ01000158.1:0-846 GCA_003446655.1 Thauera sp.
TGGTGATCGCCGGGATTCTACCTGCAAGCCCGCGGGCCTGCCCGGCGTGATCCGTGGTCCGAGGTTTGTTCTATGTTTTTCTATTGATTTAAATAACAAAGAAGTAAACAGTGCGCGAAAATCTGTGGATAACTGCTCGGATGCCATGGCAGTCGCCGTCTTCAGCTGCGGAAGAACAGGTTGATAAGGCGCTTGGCGGCGTGTGTGCGCTTTGTCCATCGTTTTGACGCTTTCTTCCGCAGGCATGCTTGTTCACATGTTGTCCTACCCCTTTGCGCAGGATTGTTCACCAGGATGATGGATTCCGTGTCCGACCCCCGTCCCAAGTGGGAGATCTTCTGCCAGGTTGTGGATAACTTTGGGGATATCGGTGTCTGCTGGCGCCTGGCAAGGGATCTGGCTCGGCGTGACGCCGCCGGCGTACGGCTCTGGGTGGATGATTGGGCGGTGCTGACACGCATCTGTCCGGCGGCGGCGGGCATGGATCCAGCGTCGGGCGGAACGCTCGATGGGGTGAGCTTGCGGCACTGGACACCCGCGTTTGCCGCGTCCGTGCCGGGGGAGATCGTGATCGAGGCCTTCGCCTGCGAACTGCCCGCGGCGCAACTCGAGGCGATGGCGGCGATGGCGGTCGCGCCGGTGTGGATCAACCTCGAGTACCTGTCGGCCGAGGACTGGGTGGCAGGCTGTCATGGCCTGGCTTCGCCGCATCCGCGCCTGCCGCTGACCAAGCATTTCTTCTTTCCCGGTTTCGATGAAAACACGGGCGGGCTGCTGCGCGAGGCCGACCTGCTGGCGCGGCGCGACCGCTTCCTCGCGCAGCCACAGGGGCTGAGCGCCTGGCGG
>DMCZ01000158.1:1008-2014 GCA_003446655.1 Thauera sp.
GTCCTGCCCGATGTCGCGGCGGCGCTCGGCTACGCCACGATGGACATCGGCACCCGCGTCGAACGCGGTGCGCTCTCGGTGCAGGTGTTGCCCTTCACCGACCAGGATGGCTACGACGAGCTGCTCTGGGCCTGCGATCTCAACTTCGTGCGTGGTGAGGATTCCTTCGTGCGTGCGCAGTGGGCGGCGCGACCCTTCGTGTGGCAGATCTACCCGCAGGCGGACACCGCGCACCACGACAAGCTCGACGCCTTCCTCACCCGCTACCTTGCGGGGCTGCCGCCTGCGCCAGCCGATGCGCAGGCGCGCTTCTGGCGGTCATGGAACCAGTGCGCCGGGCAGGCCACGCCCGCGGCCGCATGGCCCGCCTTTGCCGAAGCGCTACCGGCCCTTGCGCCGCATGCCCGGGCCTGGTGCGAGGCACAGGCAGAACGGCCCGATCTTGCGAGCCGCTTGACAAAATTCTGTTCGCACATCAGGGACAGGGCGGGGTAGAATCGCGCGCTAATTTTTTCAAGGACATGCGGCCACGAGCCGCGTCGAACAATTCAGGAAACAGCATGAAAACCGCTCAGGAACTCCGCTCCGGCAACGTCGTCATGGTCGGCAGCGACCCGCTGGTGGTGCAGAAGGCCGAATACAACAAGTCGGGCCGTAACGCCGCAGTCGTGAAGATGAAGTTCAAGAACCTGCTCACCGGCGCACCGTCGGAATCGGTCTACAAGGCCGACGACAAGTTCGAGGTCGTCGTTCTCGACCACAAGGAAGTCACCTACTCCTACTTTGCCGACCCGATGTACGTGTTCATGGACGCCGACTACGAGCAGTACGAAGTCGAAGCGGACAACATGACCGACGCCCTCAAGTACCTCGAGGACGGCCTGCAGTGCGAGGTGGTGTTCTACAACGGCAAGGCGATCTCGGTTGAGCTGCCCAACAGCGTGGTGCGCGAAGTCGTCTATACCGAGCCCGCCGTCAAGGGCGACACCTCGGGCAAGGTCATGAA
>DMCZ01000158.1:2341-2535 GCA_003446655.1 Thauera sp.
ATCGACACCCGTACCGACGAGTACAAGAACCGCGTCAAGTAAGCGCGTTCCGTCGATCGCAGCAATGGGCCCGCAAGGGCTCATTTGCTTTCCGGATGTTGCAGCGTGAAATCCACGCATTGTTTTCCGTGTCGGATCCCGTAACCTCAGGTCTTCATTCTTCACCTTCGATTACGCGCCGCCGCCCCATGAAA
>DMCZ01000158.1:2738-8456 GCA_003446655.1 Thauera sp.
CCTGACGCAGCCCCCGCCCAGGAGAAAGCCAGGGAAGCGGGTCGGGAAGCGGTCGAGGCCGCACGCGAAGCTGCAGACAAGGCCGGCGAAGCGGCAAAGAAGCTCGGCGAAGCCGGTGCCGCAGCGGTGCAGGCGGTGGTCGAAACCACCGAGGAGAAGGTGCGCGAGGGTGTCGAAGCGACCGCTGGCAGCGAGGCGACCGTGCGCGATGCCAAGGAAGCGGCCGAGCAAGCGGCCCACAGGATTGCCGAGGCGACGCGCGATGCCGCACAGCGCTTGAAGGAAGCGGGGAAGGACGCCATCGAAAGCGTACGCGCGAAGGCCGACACGGCGGGCGAGGAGGCTGACGCGGATGGGAAGGCTGAGGGTGAACAGGCGCCCGCTCCGGTCGAGGAGCGCCCCGCAGATACGGCCGACACCGGCGTCGCGCGCTGAGCACCGCCGAGCGGAGATCGGTGTGCCAGAAGGCGGCTCGGAACGAGCGCCTCGGTCACGAGCTCCGGGCGCGACCAGAGCCTCAAGCGCTAAGGCTTCCGGGCACTAAGATCACGCCCTTGAGGCAGTCCAGCATGCGTTACGTGATCTTGTTCCGGCTGTTGCTGGTTTGCTGTGTGCTGGCGGTGCCCGGATTCGGCGCGCTCGCCCGGGCCGAGGCGGGCAGCGGATCGGCCCAGGCTGCGATCGGCCAGCGGCTGGCTGACGGGCAGGTGATCGAGGTCTTCGTGCGTGAAGGCTGTCCGCACTGTGCCGATGCCAAGGATTTTCTGGCCGAGCTGGCAGCGCGCCGGCCCGAGGTCCGGATTGTCTATCGGCAAGTGGATCGCGATCCGGCCGCACGCGATGCGCTGATCGAACTCAGCCGCCAGGTGGGCGCCTGGCCGCCCGGCGTGCCGACCTTCGTGATCGGCTCGCGCGTGCTCGTCGGATTCGATGACGCCGAACACGTCGGCGCCGAACTGGTCCGCCTGCTCGACGAGGCCGCGCCGCGCGCACCGCCCGACACGGTCGAATCCAGCCTGTTCGGCACCCTCAGGGCGAGCGAGATCGGCCTGCCGCTGTTCACGCTTGCGCTCGGCCTGCTCGACGGTTTCAACCCGTGCGCGATGTGGGTGCTGCTGTTCCTGCTGTCGCTGCTGGTGCGGCTGCAGGACCGCCGCCGCATGGCGATGGTGGCGGGCACCTTCGTGCTGGCCAGCGGCGCGGTCTATTACGCCTTCATGGCCGCCTGGCTCAACGTGTTCCTGTTCGTCGGCATGAGCGAGGCCGTGCGCATCGGCCTGGCGGCGCTGGCGATGCTGATCGGCTTCATCAACGTCAAGGATTTCTTCGCCTTTCGCCGCGGGGTGTCGCTGTCAATCCCGGAGACGGCGAAGCCGGGCCTCTATGCGCGGGCGCGCGCCATCCTGAAGGCGGAGTCCCTCCCCGCCTCGCTCGCCGCGGTGGCGGCGCTCGCGGTGGTGGTCAATTTCGTCGAGCTGTTGTGCACCGCCGGGCTGCCGGCAATCTACACCGCGGTGCTCACACAGCATGCGCTGTCGCCGCTCGCGCACTACGGCTACCTCGGGCTCTACATCCTCGCCTACATCGCCGACGATGCGCTGATGGTCGGCGCCGCGGTGCTGGCGCTCGGCAGCGGCAAGCTCGACGAGCGCGGCGGGCGCCGGCTCAAGCTGCTGTCGGGTGCGGTGATGCTGGCGCTCGGGCTGGTCATGCTGCTGCGGCCGCAGTGGCTGATGTAGCGCGCTCAAAAACGCCGCCGGTCGATGCGGCGGCAAGGCGCGTTCGGCACGGTAGGCCTTGGACATTGTTGGTCGCACCGGAATGATCTGCTCGCATCCGCCCTCTTTATCCTTCGTGGACAAACGGCGATCATCGACGCTCTTGTTCCGCCCGCCCCGAGCATGAGCGATTCCGCCGCCTCCGTCCCTCCGCCCTCCAGCCGTGCCATCGTCGGCCAGTTGCTGCACCTTGCCTGGCCGGTGCTGATCGCGCAGTTGCTGTCGATGACCATGATGGTCGCCGACACCGTGATCGCCGGCCGCTACGGCACCGAGGACCTCGCCGGCGTCGCCATCGGCAGCAGCTACTACATCTCGGTGGTGATGCTGCTCACCGGCACGCTGCAGGCGGTGGCGCCGACCATCGCCCACCATGTCGGCGCGCGCCGCCAGGAGGCGATCGCGCCTGCGCTGCAGCAGGGCTTCTGGCTCGCGCTGCTGCTCGCGGTGCCGGGCGTCGCGCTGATGCTCAGCCCCGGCTGGCTGCTCGAGCTGGCGAGCGTGCCGCCCGCGGTCGCCACCAAGGCCAGCGACTACCTGGCGGCTACCGCCCTCGGCCTGCCGGCGCTGCTGCTCTATCGCACCTTCTACGCCTTCAACAATGCGGTCGGCCGGCCGCGGGTGCTGATGGTGATCAGCGCCATCGTCATGACCACCCATATCCCGCTCGCCTGGGCGTTGACCAACGGTGCGTTCGGACTCGCCCCGCTGGGCGGGATGGGTTGCGGACTGTCGACCGCGATCGTGAACTGGCTCGCCTGCGCCTGCGGCGTCGCCTATCTGAGCCTGAACCCCGGCTACCGGCCGTACCGGCTCTTCCATGCCTGGCAGCCGCCACAGCGCAAACCGCTCGGGCAACTGCTACGCCTCGGCCTGCCGATGGGGATGTCCACCTTCATCGACATCAGCTCCTTCACCCTCATCGCCATCCTCGCCGCCCGTCTCGGCACCGAGACGGTGGCGGGCCACCGCGTCATCGCCAACTTCACCGGCATGATCTACATGCTGCCGCTGTCCTTGTCGATCGCCACCATGGTGCTGGTCGGGCAGTCGGCCGGCGCGCAGGACTGGCGGCGCGCCCAGCGTACCGCCCGCCTCGGCATGAAGCTGGCGCTCGGTTTTGCGCTCGTGATCGGCGTGCTGCTGTGGATGCTGCAGAAGCCGCTGGTGGCGTTCTCGACCACCGACCCGGCGGTGCAGGCGGTCGCGTTGGGGCTGGTTGTATGGCTGCTGCTCTACCAGGGTTTCGACGCCCTGCAGACCGTCGCCGCCCACGCCCTGCGGGGCTACAAGGTCACCCTGCTGCCGATGGTGGTGCACACCTTGTGCTTCTGGGGCATCGGCCTGACCGGGGGCTACTGGCTGAGTTTCCACGCGCCCTGGCGCATCGACGCGCCTTCGGTGGCGGGGTTCTGGCAAGCCTGCGTGCTGGCCACGATCGTGGCGACGGTGCTGTTCGGCACCATGCTGCGCGGGGTGGCGAAGCGGCATGTACGCGAGGTGCCGGGCGTGGCGTAGCGGCCGCGGGCGGGGCGTGCCCGGGGCCGGCCGCTTCGGCACGTGGGCTGGCGCAGTGCGCGGCGCCTCAATCCGAGCCGCGCCGCCACACGGCGGCGAGCGCGCCGAGCTTCTGCCAGGCCGACAGGCGCTCGTCCGACACGGCATCGAGGAAGTCCGACAGGCGCTTCGATTTGACCATCGTATATATCGTCAGCCCGGTTGATACCACGAACACCAGCGCGAAATAGAGCAGGCGCTCGCTCATCGGCGATTCGGCCTCGGCGAGCAGGTTCATGCCCAGGAAGCCGGTGGTGATGGTGCCGATGAGGCCGAAGATCGTCACCACGGTCAGCCGCACCACGGTGTTGGCCTGGCGGCGCAGGCTGTCGGCGTCGAGGTAGCTGTTCATGTCGGCGGTGCGCTCCTTGACCTCGGCGTAGAGCGCGTCGGTGCCCAGATGCGCGCTGGTCATGCGGAACAGCGCGCGCGTCTGCGCCTGCTCGGCGATGTCGTGGAACCAGTAGCGATGCGTGAAGCGCAGGAAGCCCTCGAAGCTCGCCCGGATCGCGCGCTTGAAACGCCGTACGCTCGCCGGGTCGGCGACGTGCAGGCGCTTCAGCGCCTCGACCAGGCGCTCCGAGAACATCAGCAGCGATGCCTTCTGGAAGTGCGCGATCAGGAACAGCAGGAAGTGCTGGTGACGGAACTGCGCCAGCACGCCGCGCTCGCGGTCGGTGAAGAAGGCCGACTTCGCATCGCCGACCACCACCAGCGCGTGGCCGCTGCACAGGTAGCGGGTGTAGGGTGCCGCGCCGCCGGCGGACCAGAAGCGGTCGTAGCAGTAGCGGCGCTCGAAATCGTCCAGATGCGGTTCGGCGTAGGGCAGCGTGTCGCCGGCAGCCCTGTCGGCCCTGGCCTTCGCTTCCATCTTGTGTTCGTCGCGGGCTTCGCCAGGCCCCGCGCCGGTGACCAGGCCGAGGCGCACGAAGTCGTTGCGGGTGAGCGCACGCGGATCGTCGACCGCGACGTAGGCGGCCAGCGGCATGCGGTGATACTCGATCTGGCGGTAGCGCAGCAAGCCGCCCTGCTCCGCGTAGGCGCTCGCCAGCGGCTGCATCAGCCAGGCCCAGTGCGCGGCAATGCGCGGTGCGCGATGGCGGCTGACATGGGTCATGAACGCGGCACGCTCGTGCGCATCCGTCTGCGCCAGCACGCTGCCGTCGCGGCCGATCCATTCCGCGCTCGCCAGGCTGTGCAGCGCGCGTCCGTCCGTGTTCCAGCCCGAGGGGTAGGCGCGCCCGGCGCGGTACATCAGCTCCTGCACCTGCGACAACGGCATGTCGTTGCCAGCGACCTCGACGTTCAGGATCACCACATCGACATCGAAGAAGAAGTACAAATGCACATGCACCACGTCGAGCGTCACCGGCGTGTCGGCCTCGCGCGCGGCGACGCGCACCGCTGCGATGTCGCGCCGCCGGAACACCCGCATCGGCGGTCCGGCATCGGCGTCCGAATCATCGCGTCGCAGGCGGCCCTCGCCGTACAGGAACTGCTGCACGTACGGCAGGAAGGTGACGAACTCGGTGTAGTGGCGCTCCTGGAAGACGCTGCCTTCGAGCTCGGCGTCGTGCTCCAGCTCCCGCCACGGGCAGGCCTCGCCCATGTCGCGCAGGATCTGCCACGGCCGCTGCTGCGCGCCCGAGCTCCCCGCGACCGGCAGCAGCCGCAGCGGCCACAGCAGGGCGAGGCGGAAATGCTGCACGACGGGTTCGGCGGTCGGTTCGGTCATGGGGCTCGTCTCCGTCGTTGCAGTTCTTCGCGCGCGATGACGCGTGACAGGCGGAATCTTCCCTAAAGTCCAGGGCCTGTCCAGTAACGCAGCGCAGATGTGCATCAGGTCTATCGTGTTCGCGTGCGGTGACGGAATCGCGCCACCGAAATGGCGCGATTAGCGTGATCGCGCCATAATCGCGCCACCAGGTTAATTAATCGCGCCATCCGCCCGCATGTCATCCGCCGACGAACTCCTCGGACTCCTCCGGCCCGCCCCTGAGGGCCTTTCGATCACCGCCCTGCTGGAGCGACGCCCCGATCTTGCCCGCCGTACTGTTCAGCGCTGGCTTAAAGAACTGGTCGCGCAGGGCAGGATCAGCGCGCTGGGCAGAGGTCCATCGCGTCGCTATAGGTTCGCGGCCGAACCCGCCGAGCCCACCACCGACGCTACGGATCGCTTTCCCGAGCACATCCCGCTGTCCGCCGACAGTCGCGACATCCTCGCCTATGTCGATCAGCCGCTCACTGCGCGCAAGCCCGTGGGCTACCAGCTCGAGTTCCTCGCCGCCTATCAGCCCAACCGGACCTGGTATCTGTCCGCGCCGCTGCGCCGCCAGTTGCACAAGATGGGCGACACCGGCCAGACGCGGCTACCGGCCGGCAC
>DMCZ01000158.1:8778-10831 GCA_003446655.1 Thauera sp.
GACGAAGGCCGGCTGCGGCAGCACGGCGTCGAGATCGGCAAGAGCGTCTATCGCCCGCTCGGCGTGCCGGCTCAGATCGAAGAAGGTCTGGATCTCCTGCTCGACAAGGCCAACCACATCGAGGATCCCTTCGAGCAATCCTTCTTCGTGATGGTGCACCTGCCCTATCTGCAGCCGTTTGCCGACGTCAATAAACGGACCTCTCGACTGGCCGCAAACCTGCCGCTGATCTGTGCCAACCTGTGCCCGCTGACCTTTCTCGACGTCCCCGGGCAGGCGTACAGCCGCGCCGTGCTCGGCGTCTACGAACTGACCCGGATCGAGCTGCTGCGTGATCTCTACCTCTGGGCCTACGAGCGCTCGACGCAGGAATATCTGGCCATCAAGCAGGATCTGACCGAGCCCGATCCGCTGCGCCTGGCCTGGCGCGAAGTGATCAAGCAGTCCGTGCGCGAAGTCGTCCGCCAGCCCGGGCGCGCGCCGCTCGACGTCATCGATGCGTGCTTGTCCGCGCATGAGTTAGGTGCCGACAGGGACAATGTCGAGTCACTGGTCATCGACGAACTGCGCCGGCTGCACGAAGGCGTGCTGGCGCGTTATGGCCTGCGCCCATCCGAGTTTGTGGAGTGGCAGTCGAGACAGCGAGCAACGTAATGTCATGGCGCCGGTCGGTGACGCGCAGGCCGGCAAGGAATCCACCGCAAGCAGGCCCTGGTGCTCGACACCGCCACCGGCCAACGCTGGCTGATCCCCTACGCTGCGATCAACCTCGATGGTGCCGACGTCGAGATTCGCGAGAAACCGCGCCAGGGCCTGGGCCGCAATGAAGTCGCCATCGGCGATCGCGTCGGCTTCGTCGGCCGGGACCAGCAGGAACGCAGCGGCCGTGTCATCCGCCTCAACGACAAGACCGTCACCCTCGACTGCGCCGGGCAGCAGTGGCGCCTGGCGTACAGCCTGCTCCACCGCGTGGTCGATGCCGACTCGGTGGTGATGGACGGGGTCGAGATTCTCGGGCCGGCAAGGTAGCGGCGGCGTGAGTAAGGTTCGACATTCCACCAGTGCGGAGAACGATTTGCTTGAGGCTTGGCTGTTTATCGCGGAGCACAGCGTCGACGCCCTACGTTGTGTTTTATTTAGCATGACTCTCCGACCCACAACGCGGCGCGCTCGCAGGACACGGACCCATGGACAAACTCAAGCTGACCTACTTCGACTTTTCCGGCGGACGGGCAGAGCCCGCAAGGCTGGCCCTGCACCTCGGCGGAATTCCATTCGAGGACAACCGTTTTGCGTTCGGTGATTTCGCCGAGGTCCGCAAGACCACACCGCTGGGCCAGGTGCCGACGCTTCACGTCAATGACGTGCAGGTCACCCAGAGCGACGCAATTACGCGCTATGCGGGAAAGCTGGCCGGGCTCTACCCTGAAGACGCGCTTCAGGCCTTGTTGTGCGACGAAGTGATGGGCGCACTGGAAGACATCAACTTGAAGCTCGGGGCGACCTTCGGAATGACCGGGGACGCGCTCAAGCACGCCCGCGAGGCCCTGACGGCGGACATATTGCCGCGGTATCTGCGATGGCTGCAGAACCAACTCGAAAGCCACGGCGGCGAGTTCTTTGCCGACCATCGCCTGACCGTCGCCGACCTCAAGGCCTTCGTCATCCTGCGCTGGCTTGGCTCCGGCAAGCTGGACCACATTCCAGCCGACCTGGTCAAGACCGTGGCACCAAAGCTCGCGGCCTTCGTCGACCGAATCGCGGGGATTCCTGCCATCGCCGCGTATTACGAGTCGCGCGGCGGGTCGTGATCGGGGTCGTTGTCGATGTCGCCGCCGATGCGTGGGCAGCGTTGGGGGCGGACCGTGAGAACTCAATAGGGCGGTGATCGCCCAATTGAGCAGGCGCGTCACGGTTGGCGCTGGAGCACCGGGGGGTGTTTCGACTGGAATGCGTTCGGCAGGGGGCTGTTCGTTTCGGTCGCTTCCTGCCTTTTCAGCCATTGAGGCCGACCGCCGCCTGATCGCCACCGGCCGCTACGGGGCTGTCATCT
>DMCZ01000040.1:0-527 GCA_003446655.1 Thauera sp.
TCGCGCATGTCGTCGGTGTTGGGTTTGAAAGCCAGGCCCCAGACGGCGATGGTCTTGCCTTTGAGCGCCTCGGCGCCGCCGAAGTGGCGAGCGAGCTTGGCGAAGAGGGTGGTCTTCTGGCGGTTGTTGACCGCCTCGACCGCCTTGAGCAGCGGGGCGTCGTAGCCGATCTGGTCGGCGGTGCGGCCCAGGGCCTGGACGTCTTTAGGGAAGCAGCTGCCGCCGTAGCCGCAGCCGGGGTAGATGAAGTGGTAGCCGATGCGCGGGTCGGCGCCGATGCCCTTGCGCACCTCTTCGATGTCGGCGCCCAGGATCTCGGCCATGTTGGCCAGCTCGTTCATGAAGCTGATCTTGGTGGCGAGCATGGCGTTGGCGGCGTACTTGGTGAGCTCGGCGCTCTTCACGTCCATGAACATGGTGCGTTCGTGGTTGCGGTTGAAGGGCTCGTAGAGCTCGCGCATGCGCTCCTGCGCCTTGGCCGAGCGGGTGCCGATGATGATGCGGTCGGGCTTGAGGAAGTCGCCGAC
>DMCZ01000040.1:809-6011 GCA_003446655.1 Thauera sp.
TCGCCGCGCTCGGCGAGGATCTGATCGACCTTGGCCTGGACCTTGTCGGCGGTGCCGACGGGGACGGTGGATTTATTGACGATGACGCGGTAGCGCGGCATGTGGCGGGCGATGGCCTCTGCCACGGCGAGCACGTATTGCAGGTCGGCGGAGCCGTCTTCATCGGGCGGGGTCCCGACGGCGATGAACTGGACCTCGGCGTGCTTGACGGCTTCTTCCACGTCGGTGGTGAAGCGCAGCCGGCCTTCGGCGACGTTGCGCTCGACGATGGGCTGCAGGCCGGGTTCCCAGATGGGGATGACGCCGGCCTTGAGCTTGTCGATCTTCCCCTGATCGACGTCCATGCAGACCACGGTATGGCCGACTTCCGCCAGGCAGGCGCCGGTGACCAGGCCGACGTAGCCGGTGCCGAAGATGGTGAGTTTCATGGGTGGCTCGCGCTTGCAGTGAATTGGATGGGCATCCGCACAGGGCGTTGATGCAATGCCGCAAGCCTAGCGGGTATGGATGACAGCTTCAACGGGAAGGTGTCACGGTTGGGGGGAGATGATGGCGGGCGTGTTCAGACCATCTTGAGGATCAGCCGCTTCCCGCAGGCGTGCGCGTATTTGCGCAGGGTGGATGCCGACTGGCCACTCGGTAGGCTGATGCGGTTGATTTTTTAGCTTTAGGCGTCGCCGAGCTCGACGATCTGCTCGCCGGCTTCGAGCAATGCAGTCGCGTCGATGAACAGGCGGTGGAACACTTCGCGCAGTCGGCGATCGCCGAAAGCCTGTGCTAGCCAAGGGGCAAGGCTTGGTGGCAGTTGCGCGTCCAGCCAGAAGATCATGCGGCGAGTCGCGCAATGCGCGCGCGCTTGGCGGCGAAATGCAGGCAGGCCAGGATATCTGCGGCTTCAAGGTCGGGGAAGTCCGCCATGATCTCGGACTGGTCAACGCCTTGAGCAAGCATTTCCAGGATGTCTGTTACGCGGATCCGAAGCCCCCGGATACAAGGCTGTCCGCCGCACTGACGTGCATTGAAGGTGATGCGCTGTTCGAGATCGGTGGTCTTGGTGTTCTCATCCTTGGCTCGGTTGCATCACCGGGATCTGTCTCCAGGTGTGCGGGTACAACGCGTGGGGGCAATGCCCGCATTGTGCCTTGTTCGGGCGGAATATCGACAACATGCGGAAATCGATGAGGTAAGACTCGATTGATTTCTCGATCAGCGCTCGGTGAACCGCTCACCGAGCGTGCGGGTGTCGAGGCCGCGGTCTTCGTAGACGAACATCCGGCGTTCGAAGCCGAGGTCGACATCGCCCTGGACTTCGATGTGCACGCAGAGCCAGCCCTCTTGCTTCAGGCTGCGGCCAGTTCCAGCTTGCTCACCCGGGCAAGATCGGCGGTCTGGCGCGCAAGGCAGAGGTCGTGCGCATCCTGCATCGCCAGCCAGCTCTCGGGGCTGCGTCCCAGCGCCTTCTACAGCCGCAAGGCTATCTCGGGCGTGACGCGGCTGTTGCCCTTGAGTACGCGGCTCAAGGTCGAAGCTGCGACGTCCAGGCGGCTGGCCAATTCACGACCGCTGACGCCATGAGGCGCGAGATAGACCTCGGTGATGAATTCGCCGGGGTGGGGGGGTTATGCATGGCCATCAGTGGTAGTCCTCGTAATCTAGAACGTAAGCGTTGCCGTCGACAAACTCGAAGGTCATCCGCCAGTTGCCGTTGACGGTGATCGACCAGTGCCCCTCGTGGATGCCTTTGAGTGGATGCAGGCGAAAGCCCGGGATGTCCATGTCGTCGATCGACTGCGCCGTGTTCCAGCGCTGCGAGCTAGATACGCAAGGCGGCCGGGCGGTTCGGTGCTGCATTCGCGGGCGAGCCCGCTCCCACGGGGGTGTTCAGATCTCGATCAGCCCTCGGTGAAGACCTCGTCGAGCGTGCGGGCGTCGAGGATGCGGTCGGCCCAGGTTTCGAGTTGCTCGGGGGTGGCATGCTCGAGCCGGTCGGCGATGTCGGCTGAGAGCGGGCCGAAGCGGCGGTTGAGCTGGCGCTGGAGGCCTTGGGCGAGGCCTTTTTGGATGCCTTGCTGCATTCCCTGCTGCATGCCTTTCTTCATTCCGCGCTCGATGGCGAATCGCTCGATGCTGCTCACGTAGGTCACTTTGCGTTCTCCTTCAATGTTTTCAATATCTTGCCACAGTTGGCGCTCGAGCGAATCGGGTAGCTTGAGCATCCAGTCGAGCACCCGGAAGAGGTCGATGATGCGTTGGCGGGGCCAGTTGCGCTCGTAGAGCAGCCGGACCAGGCGGCGTTTGGCATCGAAGCGGCGCGCCGGGCTCTTTCGGGTGCGGCGAGTGTAAAGGTGCGCCGCGGTGATCAGCGCGAAAGGGCTCGGGTTTGCGAGCAGCGCGGCTTCGTCTGCAATGTAGTCGACAAGCTTTGCGACCGGAAAGTGCAGGCTGTGGCGGCAGCCCAGGCGCTCGTATTCGAAGCGGTCGGGGCGCCAGGTGGGGTCCTCGTCGGCGAGCACGGCGAGGCTGGCGACGGGGCGGTCGTAGGTGTCGAAGATTCGGTAGTTGTAGACGAACATCCGGCGCTCGAAGTCGGGGTCGACATCGCCCTGGACTTCGATGTGCACGCAGAGCCAGTCTTCTTCGCCGGCGAGCGTGGTGATGCGGACGAGCTTGTCGACGTAGCGGCGGCCGAGCTCGCCGTCGCGGGCGATCTTCTGCAGTTCCTTGTCGAGAAAGGTGTAGCCGCGCGCCCAGTCGATCTTCCGGCCCACGTTGGGGAAGTAGAAATCGACGAACTCGGGGAAAGCGTGTTCGACGACTTCCTTCCAGGGGCTGTCGAGGTCGTCGTGCGCTGCTGCTTGGGGCATCTCCGGGCTCCGTCATGAGTGAGCTCGAATGCTAAATCGAAATATGACAAAAGAGAATGCGCGTATTCCGGCGGCACGCTGGGAAATCAGTCGAGTCTGATCCCATTGATTGCATACTTGGCGTCGGAGCGTCGAGCTGGGTTTCCTGGCGAAACCATGTCGGGTTTTTTTACATCCTCCTGAGGTTCAAGGGCTGGCAAGGCACCGTCGGTGCCGCGCGCCTGTCGCCAAGATGCTGAATAAATGCATGTTGCCGGCCAAACTTCGGGCGTGAGAACGCTTCTTGCTTGTTGATGACGTTACAAAACTAAAGGGGCGTGTTCATGCGCGCTGACAACAAAACCTGGCAGGCGGACCAGCGTGTCCGACTCAAGCTGCGCCGTGTCATCGATCTTTGTGTTGATGGGGTTGCGCGCGGTGCGATGCCGCTGCAGCGCGCGGCCCAGACGATGGACGGCGCGGGGGCGCCGTTCGAGGTTGTCTGTCGGGTACTGATGCCGTTCAAGAACGGCGGTGCTGCACCGGCCGGCCGTGCGTCGGCGCCGCATCCCAGCGTGCAACACTGGAACGACGTCGCGGCGCGGTAGCCGGGGCGGTGCTGCGCCCGCCCTCGGTGCTTTCCGGAGATCAGACCAGCACTTCCTCCACCCCGGGGTGACCGAGGAAGCGCTGCGGGCTGGCGGTCGCGCCGGGCGTAAAAGGCGTAAAAGGGGGTCAGACCCCATTTATTTCCATTGCTTTCGTGCAGCACGAAAAATAAAATATCGTGCAGAACAAACACGGAGCGTCATCATGGCCATCGCTGCACACTCTCCCACGGTCAAGGTCGTCGGTGCCAACGGTCAGATATCGCTGGGCAAGCAATACGCAGGTCGCCAGGTGCTGGTGGAAGAGCGCGAGCCCGGTGTCTGGATCGTACGTACCGCGACCGTTATCCCTGATAACGAGCGCTGGCTTCATGAACCCAAGGCGGCAGCCGATCTGCAAGCGGCGATCGCTTGGTCGGTCACCCACGCTGCATCGGATGCCGATGCCGACAACACGCTGAAGCGCCTGGAACATGGCGAGCAGTGACGCGAAGGTCAAGCTCGACCTGAACAACCCCGTCTTTCAGGGCAATCTGCTCACGCTGCAAAAGCCGGAGCGCCATGCTGCGCTGGATACGCTCAACAAGATCCGGCACTTGACCTGGAACCAGCTTTACCGCGATCAGGGGCTCAAGTGGGAGAAGATCACCAGCGTCAAGCCACCTGAGGGCATCGATGCGATTTACTCGCTGCGCATCACCCAGGCGCGCCGGGCCACCGCGTATCGTGATGCGGATTTCATTCGCCTGCTTACCATCGCGCCCGATCACGATGCGACCTATGGGAAGAAGTGAATGGGGTCTCACCCCAATGGCACTACCTTAAGGTCGCCGCTTCATGCTTTTGTCGTTTTCTGATGATCTCCCTGTGCGCGATCTGGCGGGGCTGAGTGAGTAGTCGGCGCGGTTTTGGTTGTTCACGGTAACCAGTCATTGATCGGCGTCCTTCCCCCGTCCGCGCCCCGCGGATCCGGAGTGAGGAGCGCCTCGATGTGAACGATCTGCTTCGCGAACCGGTTGCAAGCGATCACGCGGTAGCTGTTAGACCAGCACTTCCACCACCCCGGGGTGACCGAGGAAGCGCTGCGGGCTGGCGGTCGCGCCGTAGGCGCCTGACTGGTAGATGGCCACCAGGTCGCCGGGCTGGGCGGCGGGTAGGTTCATGCGGTCGGCGAGCAGGTCGAGCGGGGTGCATAGCGGGCCGACGACCGAGACGTTCTCCACGGCGCTGCCGTCCATGCGGTTGGCGATGGCCGCCGGGTAGTTCTTGCGGATGACCTGGCCGAAGTTGCCTGAAGCCGACAGATGGTGGTGCAGCCCGCCGTCGGTAACGAGGTAGGTGTGGCCGCGCGACACTTTCTTGTCGAGCACCTTGGCGACGTACAGCCCGGCTTCGCCGACCAGGTAGCGGCCGAGCTCGATGACGATCTCGGCCTGCGGCAAGGCTGTCTGCGCCTGCGCGACGATGTCGGCGAGGTTGGCGCCGATGGGGGCGAGGTCGAGCGGTTGTTCGCCCGGGAAGTAGGGAATGCCGAAGCCGCCGCCGAGGTTGAGGAACCTGACCGGCGAGGGCGCGTGTTCGGCCAGGCGGCAGGCGAGCGCGAAGCTCTTCTGCTGGGCCTCGATGATGGATTCGGGCTTCAGGTTCTGCGAGCCCGCGAAGAGGTGAAAGCCCTCGAAGGCGAGCTCGGCGCGACCGATGGCGGCGAGCAGCTCGGGCACCTGTTCGGCATCGACGCCGAACTGCTTGGG
>DMCZ01000040.1:6187-6908 GCA_003446655.1 Thauera sp.
TCGGCCTCGGTCTTGCCGGGGCCGGCGAAGCTGATCTCCTGCGGATCGGCACCGGCATCGAGCGCCACCATCAGCTCGCCCGCCGAGGCCACGTCGATGCCATCGACGCGCCGCGCCATGTGGCACACCAGCGCCGGCATCGGGTTGGCCTTCATCGCGTAATGCAGCTTGACCGCCCGTGGCAGCGCCGCGCGCAGCTGTGCGACGCGCGCGTCGAGCAGGCTGCGGTCATACACATAGAAGGGCGTGTGCCCCACCCGCGCGGCGATGCGGCTGATCGGCTGGCCGTTGACGAGCAACTCGGCACCTTCGCTGCGGAATTGCGACATTGGCGTGTGGACGGGCGGCTGGCGGGTTTCGGTCATGACGGGCTCGGCAGGTTGCAGATCAGGCGGGATTCTACCGGCGCACGCTGCCGTGCGCCGTGAAGTGTGAATCAATGGGGTCAGACTCGGCGGCCGCTGCGGCGCGCCGGCTGGCGTCTGCCGCGGATGACGCTGGCGATCAGGGTGGCGATGAAGACGGCGAGGGTGGCGGCGTTGGCGAGCGCGCCCCACTGGCGCAGCGCGAGGTTGTCGGCGAGGCCGCCGAAGACGCGCAGCGCGAGCGACAGGTGAAGCAGCGCGAGCGGGACGTAGAAGAAGGGGTGGTAGGGAATCTTCACCGTGAGCACGGCGGGGAAGATGATGGCCGCGTGGCCGAACACCATCGCGAACACGAA
>DMCZ01000040.1:6976-7378 GCA_003446655.1 Thauera sp.
AGCCCGACTGCCGCGTCGAATGCGGCGACGATCGCCCCGCTGAGGACGACCGCAGTGACGAGGACGAAGCTGGGCGGCGCGGCGGGTCGCACGGGAAGGAAGCGGGTGAGTTCGAGTCGCTCGCCTGCGATGGTCAGCACCAGGAACGCGAGCCAGAGGGGCACCGCCCTGTGCAGGTTGCCGGTGCCGATCCAGGCCAGATTGCCCGCCAGCCAGCAACCCGCACCGACTGCGAGCATCACCGTGAAGAGCGCCATCTGCTTTCGGGTGACGACCAGGCTGCCGCCCAGCAGCACGCCCGAGGCGAGTACGAACAGGCTCTGCGCGACGACGAGTGGCCCGCCGAAGAGCAGCAGCACGCCCCCGCCGCCTGCAAGCCCGGGCCCGAGGTAGGGCCACAGT
>DMCZ01000040.1:7640-8073 GCA_003446655.1 Thauera sp.
TTCCAGCCGAAGTGCTCGCGCGCCTCGGGCGCCATCTTGTCCGGGCTCCACGGCGGGTCCCACACGATCTCGACGCGGATCTCCACCTCGGGTGGCACCAGCGGGTCAAGCACGCTGTCGATGTCGTCGAGGATCATGTCGGCGAGCGGGCAGGCGGGCGAGGTCATCGTCATCTCGATGTAGAGCTCGCCGGGCTGGGTTTCGATCTTGTAGATGAGCCCGAGATCGACGATGTTCATGCCGACCTCGGGGTCCATCACGCGGCGCAGGGCGTGGCGGATGGCGTCGGCGTCAGGGGTGGGCGGGGTGCTCACGAGAGGCTCCTGTGGGATCAATGGGGTCAGACCCCATCGACATGCTCGCGCATCCAGAACTCCATCATCATCAGGATCCAGACCATCTCGCCGTAGTAGCCGGGGTAGGCGGGCAGATG
>DMCZ01000040.1:8388-8585 GCA_003446655.1 Thauera sp.
TTCTTGGCGATGATCTCGTCGGGCAGGAAGCCGCGCAGCGCTTCCTTGAAGAACCAGCGCAGGGTCAGGCGCTTGAGCTTCCATTCCGGCGGCAGCGTGGTCGAGAAATCGGTGAGCTCGTCCGACAGCAGCGGGAAGGCCACCTCCACCCCGGCGAGCTGGGTGGTGCCGATGACCTTGGGCAGGTCGTTGTCGGC
>DMCZ01000040.1:8854-9804 GCA_003446655.1 Thauera sp.
TTGGTCGCCTTCCACACTTCGCGCTGCTCGACGTTGGGGCGGCCGGTGTCGACGCGGGCAAGGAAGTCGGGCTCGAACACCGTGTCCATGCCCAGCCGCACGAGCATGTTGTACATGTGGATGCGGTCGGGCATCGGCACGCGCGCCTGCTCGACGTAGCTCTGGCCCTTGCGCGTGACCGGGATACGGTCCATGCCCGGCAGCGCGAGCGCGGGTTCAAGCAGGCCACGGCGCAGCAGCCCGGGCACGCCGTCGTACCAGCCGAACACGCGCTGCTTGGCGTAGCGGCTGTTGCCGCCGAAGAGTTCGTCGCCGCCGTCGCCGGCGAGGATGCGCTCGACGCCGTCCTCGCGTGCGCGGTTGGCGCAGATCCAGCCCGGCAGCGCCGAGGAGTTGCCGAAGGGCTGGTCGTAGTAGGTGGCGACCTTGGGGATGCCGTCGACCAGATCGGCCGGGGTGACGTAGTACTCGCGATGGTCGGCGCCGAAGCGCCTGGCGGCGATGCGGGCGTACTCCATTTCGTCGTAGCCGCTGGCGTCGAAGCCGATCGAGTACGCGCGCGCCGGTTCGCCCAGCACCTTGCACAGCATGCCGGTGACGGTGGAACTGTCGGTGCCGCCCGAAAGGAAGCAGCCCACGCTGGTGCCGTCGACCTCGCGCCGCACGCCGTCCTCGATGATCTGCAGGAAGCGCGCCTTGGATTGCTCGAGGTCGGGTGCGCCGTGCTCGTCGAATTGCGGGTTCCACCAGCGCCGCAGGGCTGCCTTGCCGCCCTGCCACTTGAGCAGGTGGCCGTGGGGCAGGCGGGCGATGCCGTCGAAGATCGTGGTCGGCGCCGGAATCATGTGGAAGAAGAGGTATTCGAACACCGCCTGCGGTGCGACCTGGCGTGCGATGCCCGGCACGGTGTCGGCGCGATCCGAGAAATGCAGGTGGCCGTCGCGCTCGGC
>DMCZ01000008.1:0-167 GCA_003446655.1 Thauera sp.
GTCACGCAGGAGCTGATCGCCGAGGAGGTGATCCCCGAAGCCTATGGCGGCGACACCATGTTCGTGCCGGTCTCGGCGAAGAAGGGAACGGGCATCGACGAGCTGCTCGAAGCCATCCTGCTGCAGGCCGAGGTGCTCGAACTTACCGCGCCGAAGGATACGCCGGC
>DMCZ01000008.1:446-692 GCA_003446655.1 Thauera sp.
GGCAAGCAGATCGACGAAGCAGGGCCGGCGATTCCGGTTGAGATCCTGGGCTTGTCGGATGTGCCGTCTGCCGGCGACGAGGCGATCGCGCTCGCCGACGAGAAGAAGGCGCGCGAGATTGCGCTCTTCCGCCAGGGCAAGTTCCGCGACGTCAAGCTCGCCAAGCAGCAGGCTGCCAAGCTCGAGACGATCATGGAGCAGATGTCCGAGGGCGAGGTCAAGACCCTGCCGCTCATCATCAAGGCC
>DMCZ01000008.1:1015-1873 GCA_003446655.1 Thauera sp.
ATGCTGGCACCGGAGAAGCGCGAGGAGGTGATCGGCCTGGTCGAGATCCGCCAGGTGTTCACGATCTCCAAGGTCGGCTCCATCGCGGGTTGTTATGTGCTCGAAGGTGTGGTGCGACGCAACTCGCATGTGCGCCTGCTGCGCAACCACACCGTGGTATGGACCGGCGAGCTCGAGTCGCTCAAGCGCTTCAAGGACGATGTCAAGGAAGTCAAGTTCGGCTACGAGTGCGGTCTGCAGCTTCGCAACTACAACGACATCAAGGAAGGCGACCAGCTCGAGGTCTTCGAGATCAAGGAAGTGGCGAGGACCCTGTAAGCGATGCCCAAGGAGTATTCCCGCAGCCAGCGCGTGGTGGAGCAGATCCGCCGCGAGCTGGCCGAGCTGATCAGGCTCGAGGTCAAGGACCCACGTGTCGGCTTCATCACCCTGACTGATGTCGAGATCACGCCCGACTACGCGCACGCGAAGGTGTTCTTCACGAACATGACGGGCGAGGGCGACGTACCCGAGATCCTGCAGGGCCTGCGTCGTGCGAGCGGTTTCCTGCGCCGTGAGCTCGGGCGTCGCATCCGCATCCACACCATCCCGGAGCTGCATTTCCACTACGACCGTTCGGTCGAGGAAGGCTCGCGCCTGTCGCAACTGATCGACGCGGTGGTCAAGGAGGACGAGGCCCGCCAGCACGACGAGCCAGGCGGCGAGCACGCCGCGGGCAAGGACGATGACGAGCACCCCCGAGGCTGAGGTCGCGGCGACGGCGCGTCCGAAGCGCAAGGGCCAACCGCAGCGCAAGATCGTCCGCCGCACGGTCGATGGCGTGCTGCTGCTGGACAAGCCGCAGGGCGTGAGTTCGAA
>DMCZ01000008.1:2096-3013 GCA_003446655.1 Thauera sp.
GTGGAGACCGATAGCGGTGACGCTGATGGCGCCGTGACCGCGACCCGTCCGGTGAGGGTGGGGCAGCGTGATCTCGAGACCGTGCTCGAGCGCTTCCGCGGCGAGATCGAACAGGTGCCGCCGATGTATTCGGCGCTCAAGCGCGATGGCAAGGCGCTCTACGAGTATGCGCGCGAGGGTATCGAGCTCGAGCGCGCGGCGCGACGGGTGACGATCCACGCGCTCGAATTGCTGGATTTTGATGGTGAGCGCTTCACGTTCACCATTCGGGTGCATTGCAGCAAGGGCACCTACATCCGCAGCCTGGCGATGGACATTGGTGCCGCGCTCGGATGTGGTGCGCACCTCAGCGCCCTTCGACGTACCGCGATCGGTGGCTTTGACCTGAGCTCGGCGGTCACGCTGCGCGAGCTCGAGGCGGCCGGCGAGGGGGGGCGTGATGCGCTGCTGGCGCCGGTAGACACGCTGGTGGCGACCTTCCCGGCATTGACGCTCGACGCGGACGCGGCGCGCGCGCTGCTGCAGGGGCGAGTGCTGGATGAGCCGCGCGGCGCGCCTGGCGTCGCCGTGCGGGTCTATGGCCCGACCGGCTTCCTCGGACTCGGGCGCTGGCAGGATGACGGCCGCCTCGCGCCGCGCCGGCTAATCTCCAGCGCGGGGCCGACGAAGGCAATTGCATGATTTTGATTGAGTTCATGGCGCGGGTTTGGGTATAATCCGCCGCTTCTGATTGGCAGAAAAACACGAGTAAAGACACACATGGCTCTTGATACCGCATCCAAGTCGAAGATCGTCTCCGACTTCCAGCGCGCCCAAGGCGACACCGGTTCCCCGGAAGTCCAGATCGCGCTCCTGACCGCCCGCATCAACGGGCTCGCCCCTCATTTCAAGGAACACGGCAAGGATCACCATTCCCG
>DMCZ01000008.1:3280-3771 GCA_003446655.1 Thauera sp.
AATCTGATCGAGCGTCTCGGCCTGCGCAAGTAATTGCGTCCGTGACGAGCCCGTCAGCGCCGATCAGGGCGAAGTAAGCCAGCAAAGCCGGTGCGTGCCCTTGCGGCCGCGCCGGCTTTTTGCTGTCTGCCGACGACCGGTCGTGCTCGACTTCGAGGCCGTCTTCCAGTGGTGTCGCGCAACCTGTCCGGGTCGCCCGCCACAAGCAGTTGTAGTCCGCTGCATCAACCGAAAAAAGGAAAACAACCTTGCCTACCGCAATCAAGAAAACCTTCGCCTACGGCGCCCACACCGTTACCCTCGAAACCGGTGAAGTCGCCCGCCAGGCCGGCGGCGCGGTGATCGTGAACATGGACGAGACCGTGGTGCTGGCTACCGTGGTCGGTGCCAAGGAAGCCCGCCCGGGTCAGGATTTCTTCCCGCTAACCGTCGATTACGTCGAGAAGTTCTACGCCGCGGGCCGAGTCCCCGGCGGCTTCTTACAGCCCGCA
>DMCZ01000231.1:0-12974 GCA_003446655.1 Thauera sp.
TCGGACCGCATCTCGAAGTACAACCAGCTGCTGCGCATCGAGGAAGATCTCGGCGACACCGCCACCTATCCCGGCAAGCGGGCGTTCTATAACGTGCGCTGATCATCCTGCTGCGGCGAAGGTCGGCGGCATTGCTGTTGTCCTCGCCGAAACCGCCGTGTTCTGACATTCGCGGGCAAGACTGCTCCACCGTCACCCGGGCCCAACCCTGTGGTGGGCGCAGTCTTGCCCGCGAATGCGGTTGCCGGCCCAAGGTCGGCCGCCCTGCGGCAGACCATCCTCGAGTTTTCCTGCCCGATGCGCTGGCCCATCCTGATCCTGATTGCACTCGTCGTCCTGCTCCAGTATCCGCTCTGGCTGGGTAAGGGCGGATGGCTGCGCGTCTGGGAGGTGGACCGTCAGCTGCAGGCCCAGCGCGAGGAGAACCTGCGCCTCGAGCAGCGCAACGCCAGTCTCGAGGCGGAGGTCAGCGACTTGAAGTCGGGCAATGAGGCGATCGAGGAACGCGCGCGCTTCGAACTCGGCCTTACCAAGCCCGGCGAAATCTTCGTGCAGATTCCCCGTCGCTGAGCGACGCGCGGTTCCTCCTGAGGCGGTCGTGCGCGGGGCCGGGCGTCAGTTGCGCGCGATGAGCGTTCGTGCGCCGTCTATTCGCTGCGCAAAGTAGCGGTTGTCGAGCCGCTCCACGCGCACCTTGCCGCGGCTTGAGGGCGCGTGTACGAAGCGGCCGTCGCCAATGTAGATGCCCATGTGGGAGTGCCGGCGCTTCATGGTGTTGAAGAATACGAGGTCGCCGGGACGCAACTCGCTGACTTCGATCGGGCGGGTGCGGTCGGCGATCTGCGCAGCATTGTGCGGCAGTCGGCTGCCGCTGATGTTCTCGACGATGTACGCCACCATGCCGCTGCAGTCGAGGCCCGCTTCAGGGTTGCGGCCTCCGAAGCGATAACCGGTATCGAGCAGCCCGAGCGCGAACAGCACCATCTCCTGCGTCTGATGCTCGCCCTCGAGCGAAATGAACGGGCCGCCCGGCACCGTGGTGCGTGCGGGCGCCGGCGTCGCCGTGGTCACTTGCGGTGTCGTGCTGCAGCCGGCGAGGAGCGCCAGCGCAGCAACCACGGCAGCCAGCTTGAGCGGGCAGGCAAACCGTTGCAGCGGGGTCATCGGCCCGTGGCGGGATGTGCGGAGAAGGGGCGAGGCCTGAGCGTTCATGGCACGCTTGCGCAGACGCGAAAAAGATTTGCGCCAGCGTATCCCAGGCCGCACTGGTCTGCAAGGTTCGACGTCAAATCAGCGGCTTGCAGCGCATTCCTCGAATCCGCCTGAAGGCGGTGCTGCCCGGGCCCGCCTGAACCGGTGGCGCGCGACGCCGGCGATTCAATCGATCAGTTCGATCCGCCCGCTTACATGAACCGACACCTGGCTCTCGCCGCCTTCCAGCGGTGCCGACGCGGCCTCTGCCGACATCGCGGCGGCGGCGCGCATGCGCGGCATTGGCGGCTGGAAGCCCGAGTGGCCCACGGACAAGTGGGCGATCCGATGCTTGCGGCCGAGCGCGCCGGCGATCAGGCTCGCGCGCTGCTCGAACGCCTGCAGCGCGTCCGTGGTGGCCGCGTCGATGGCCTTGCGGCGGGCCTCGGGTGCCGGCTGCATGGTGATCTGGGCAAGGGCGAGGGTGGCCTGCAGTTCGCCGACCAGGTCCGACATGGCGGGAAGATCGCGACTCTCGAGTTCGATCTCCGAGCGCATGCGCCAGCCCGTGACGCGACCTTTGCCATCCTGCGCGTAAATCGGCCAGGTCGATGTATTGCCCGACTGCACCTTGACCTCGTTTCGGGTTCGGGCGAGTTCAAGCGCGGTGGCGATCTCGCGGTTCACCTCACGCGCCACCGCCGCGGGGTTGGGGCCCGTGCGCTCGACATAGAGGACTGCGGTGGCGAGATCGTTTGCCGCGGCCTTGCTGGCCTCGGCCGAGAGCTCGACGGTGGTGACCTGGGGCTGCGTCTGGCCCTCGCCCGCGCGCACGGGCGCAGCACAGAGCAGCATCGAGGTCGAAACCAGCGCGAGGGCGAACGGGACAACGCGCATCAGGCGGTTTCCTTACGGATCACGGTCGACGGTTCGAGCGCGCACAGGGATTGCTCGTACAGACGCGCGTTCTCGATGTAGTGCTGAGCGTTCCACTTCAGGTGCTCAACCTCGTCGTCGCTCAGGGTGCGGATCACGCGGCCGGGGGAGCCGACGACCAGCGAGCGGTCGGGAATGACCTTGCCCTCGGGGATCAGTGCGTTGGCGCCGATGATGCATTCCTTGCCGATCACGGCCTTGTTCAGGATTACCGCGTTGATGCCGATGAGGCTGCCGTCGCCGATGGTGCAGCCATGCAGCATCGCCATGTGGCCGATGCTGACGCGGTTGCCGATGTTCAGCGGCACGCCGTCGTCGTTGTGCAGCACCGAGCCGTCCTGGATGTTCGTGTCGTCACCGATGGTGATCGGGTCGTTGTCGCCACGCATCACCACGTTGTACCAGACGCTGACGTTGCGTCCGGCGCGCACCGAGCCGACGATCGTCGCGTTGTGCGCGATCCAGCTGCCTTCACCGAAACTCGGCCGACGGTCGCCCAGGGCATAGATGCTCATGATCATTCTCGCTTTTGGATGTCTCTCGCCGGAAGCTTGCGGCAGTTGGGGCGCGCATCATAACAACTGCGGTGCAGCATGAAAACTCTCGCGCGGTGCGCAATGTGGCTGATCCGGCAAGGGTTTTGCGCTGCGACAGGGGGTGCTAGGATGCCGGCCGCCATCAGGAAACACACATGCTCAGCTACCGCCACGCCTTCCACGCCGGCAATCACGCCGACGTCCTCAAGCATCTCGTCGTGCTGGAGTTGCTCGATTACTACAACAGGAAGGACAAGCCCTGGTATTACGTCGATACCCATGCGGGCGGGGGGTGCTATGCGCTCGACAGCGCGCAGGCGGACAAGACGGCCGAGGCGGTCGATGGGGTCGGGCGGCTGTGGGGGCGGGACGACCTGCCGGCTGCGGTGGCGAACTATGTCGCCGCGGTCGCCCAGTTCAATCCGCACGGGCGGCTGCTGTTCTATCCGGGCTCGCCCGCGCTGGCGATGACGCGCGCACGGGCGCAGGACCGGCTTCGTCTGTTCGAGCTCCACCCGGCCGACTTCGAATCCCTGCAGCGTACGTTCGAGAGCGAGCAGGAGCGCGTGCAGGTGCGCCGAAGCGACGGCTTCGCTGCGCTCAAGAGCCTGCTGCCGCCGCCCTCGCGCCGTGCGGTGGTGCTGATCGATCCGCCCTACGAAGTCAAGGAGGACTACCGGCGCGTGGTCGATACCGTGCGCGACGCGATGCGGCGATTCCCCACCGGGACCTTCGTCGTGTGGTATCCGATGCTCGCGCGCACGGAGGCGCGCGCGCTGCCCGAACGGCTCGCCGAACTCGGCGCCGAGAGCTGGCTCGATGTGCGGCTGGCGGTGCGCAAGCCGCCGCGCGACGGCTTCGGGATGTTCGGCAGCGGGCTGTACGTGATCAATCCGCCCTGGGTGCTGCCGCAGCGGCTCGAAGTGGCGCTGCCCTGGCTTGCCGAGCGCCTGGCGCTGGACGAGGGCGCGGGCTTCGATCTTGAGCATCACATCGAATGAGCGAGCCGACGATGCCCTCCGACTCGCTCCTCGAGCTACGCGATGCCATGCGCCGCTTCGCCGCCGAGCGCGAGTGGGAACGGTTTCATACACCCAAGAACCTGGCCATGGCGCTCTCGGGTGAAGCCGGTGAGCTGATCGAACATTTCCAGTGGCTCACGCCCGAGCAGTCCGCGTCGCTGCCGGGTGCGGCGCGCGACGAGGTCGCGCTCGAACTGGCCGACGTGCTGCTCTATCTCGTGCGCCTGGCCGATGTGCTCGACATCGACCTCGCCGCAGCCGCGCGGCGCAAGATCGAGATCAACGACCGGCGCTATCCGGTCGAGCGCGCGCGTGGGCGTGCGGACAAGTACGACCGCCTCTGATTCCGAAGCCACGTTTTTTGCGCCCCCCAATGCGGTTGTGCATTGGGGTAGTGCAATTTTTCTGAAACAATATCGCCTTTCGTATCCATCGGATTCCCATCTTGGACCTGCAGCACATCAGTGACATCGAGCGCGCCGCGCACAAAGGCCGGGGAGAGATCTTCCGCCTCGGCATGGGGGTGATCTTCATCGTCGCCGTCATGTTCTATTCGGCCATGCGCGGCTCCGGGGAAGGAAGCCTCGTGCTCGTGATGGCGGCCATGATCGGCGGCTACATGGCGATGAACATTGGTGCCAACGACGTCGCCAACAACGTGGGTCCGGCCGTGGGTTCCAAGGCGCTCACGCTGGCGGGCGCGCTGGTGATCGCGGCGATCTTCGAGGCGGCCGGTGCGCTGATCGCCGGTGGCGAGGTCGTGGGCACGATCCGTAGCGGCATCATCAACCCCGACCTCATCCCGGACTCGGACACCTTCGTGTGGATCATGCTTGCCGCGCTGCTTGCCGGTGCCCTGTGGCTGAACCTGGCCACGGCCGTGGGGGCGCCGGTGTCGACGACGCACTCGATCGTCGGCGCGGTGCTCGGTGCCGGCATGGCTGCAGCGGGTCCGTCGATCGTGGACTGGGCGACGATGGGCGGTATCGCGGCGAGCTGGGTCATCTCGCCCCTGCTCGGGGGGTTCTTCGCCGCGGGTTTCCTGTATCTCGTCAAGCGCAGCATCACCTATCAGGTCGACATGGCCGAAGCCGCGCGCCGAATGGTGCCGCTGCTCGTCGGCCTCATGGCCTGGACCTTCTCGACCTATCTGCTGCTCAAGGGGCTGAGCAAGGTGTGGAAGGTCGGCTTTGGCGCTGCGGTGCTGTATGGGCTGATCGTAGGCGTGCTTGTGTTCGTGCTGGTGCGCAAGGCGCTGTCAGGGCGCGATGGGATCGTGGCCAACACCAAGCAGAGCGTGAACAAGCTCTTCACTGTTCCGCTGATCTTCGCGGCGGCGCTGCTCAGCTTCGCCCATGGCTCCAACGACGTGGCCAACGCGGTGGGGCCGCTCGCCGCCATCGTGGATGTGGTGACCTCCGGCGGCGTGGTGCATAAGGATGCTGCCATCCCGACCTGGGTGATGATGGTCGGCGCCATCGGTATTGCGCTCGGCCTGGCCTTGTTTGGCCCCAAGGTCATCCGCACGGTCGGCTCCGAGATCACGGAGCTCGACCAGATGCGTGCGTACTGCATCGCCATGGCGGCTACGATCACCGTGATCGTGGCCAGCCAGCTCGGGCTGCCGGTGAGCTCCACTCACATCGCCGTCGGCGGCGTGTTCGGTGTGGGCTTTCTTCGCGAATACCTCAAGAGCAACTACGACCGCATGGTGGCCGAGATCAAGGCCCACCACCCGGAGGGTGACCTTGCCGCGATCGAGGCCTTCATCCAGCGTTTCGAGAAGGCCTCGCTCGAGGAGAAAGGCCGCATGCTGCAGGACCTCAAGGACCGCGCGAAGAAGTCCGAGGATCCCGCGAACTTTTCCAAGGGCGAGCGCAAGGATCTGAAGAAGGTCTATCGCCGCGAGCTGGTCAAGCGCTCGCAGCTGATGCGCATCGCTGCTGCCTGGATCATCACCGTCCCGGCCTCTGCCCTGATGGCCGCGATGCTGTTCTTCACCATCCGCGGCATGATGCTGCCCTGATGCTCAGTCGGCAGGCAGGCTCGCACCTGGCGGCGACCGCATGAGCCTGATCGAGCTGTTCGCGGTGGTGCTGCTCGGCGGGGTGGTGTGGTTCTGGCTCGACAGCCTGAAGGCACGAGAGGCGGGCGTCGAGGCCGCCCGGCGCGCCTGCCTTCGTGAGGCGGTGCAGTTCCTCGACGAGTCCGTGGTCGGCCACGGCTTGCGGCCGGTTCGCGACGAGCGCGGGCATCTGGTGCTGCGGCGCGCGTTCGAGTTCGAATATTCGGTGAGCGGCGATGACCGCTACAGCGGTTCCGTCGTGCTCGAGGGGCGCGAGGTGGTGCTCGTGGATGTGAGCGCGCATCGGCTGGCGCAGCGTGCGGTGGTGGTCAAGCTGCACTGACCGTCAGTGTCTCGGGGGCGGGCCCCGCATAGGCCGTGCCTAGCTGCGGCGGCCCTCGATAGCGCGCAGGAACTCATTGCGCGCCTGTTCAGAGCGCTCGAAGGCACCCGCGAAGGCCTGGGTCACCACACGCTCGTCACCGCGCCTGTCCTCGCCGAGCAGCAGGCATAGCTGCTCGGCCTCGATGATGCAGGCCGCGCCGGCAGCCTTGCCGTGCGTCATCAGCGCATCGGCGATGTCGCGCGTCATCCATTCCTGGTACGTGAAGCGGTGGCCGATTGCGTCGACCAGGCGCGCGATCCGGCCGAAGCCGTGCAGGCGCCCGCCGGGCAGGTAAGCGACATGCGCGACGCCGCGGAAGGGTACGAGGTGGTGCGGACATACCCCGTGCACGGCAATGCCGCGGACCACGACCATGTCGCGCCGCGGATCCTCGAAACCTTCGCCGAGCACGTCGGCCGGGTCGAGCTCGTAGCCGCCCAGCAGGCGGCGCTGCCAGAGCTCGCGCACGCGCTGGGCGGTACGTCCGGTGTGGGCGTTGTCGGGCGCGATGCCGCAGGCACGCAGCAGGTCGCCCACGGCGCGCTCGAAGGCGGCAGCGTCGAAATCGCCCGTACGCGGGATGCCGACGCCGGTCGGGCGCGCTGGTGGGGCATGGTCATGCCCGGCGTGTTCTTCGGGGGAGCTGTTCATGGCGGGACCCTTGCAGTGACGGCCCCGATGATACCCGTGCCATTGTCAGGCGATGAACACAGGGTCGGAAAACACCAGGGTGCCGTCCTTGCGCATCATCAGGTTGTTGGCGTTGAGGAGGTCGGGCAGGACCTGGTAGTCCTCGACGAAATCCGACAAGGCCTTGAGCGCCTGCTGCAGGCTCTGGTTGATCGCCAGCGGGTTGACCGTCATGTGGTACAAGGCGATCCGGCCCATGTCAGCGCCCAGCCGGCTCCATTGCTGGCAGGCCGACCAGTAGAACTCGATCAGCCGCTTGGCGAGCTCGCCAGCCGGGGAGTTCTCGTCCAGCGGATAGAGCCGCTCCATCTCGATCAGATGCAGTGGGTAACCGGACGATGCGCGCCCGATGATGCCGTGGTCGGCATGGATGATCGGGAAATGTTCGCCGCGCGGGCGATCGTCGGCGGTATAGAGGAAGTAGTCGGCGGGCGAGCTTACGATCTTGTAGACCCGCTCGCTGTCGCCCTTGTCGATCACGACGGAGTATTCGCCACGCCCGATCTCCCGCTTGCCATCGAGCAGCGGATGGGGCGGCACCGGGTCGGGCAGCAGGATCGCCTGTCGCCCCATCGCTGCGCGTGCCGCCACCAGATCCAACATGACGCCTCCGTCGATTACGCCATGATGTTATAGCCGGCGTCGACGAAATGCACGCCGCCGGTGATCAGACGGCCGGCGTCGGAGACCAGGAACGCGGTGAGCGCGCCGATATCCTCCGGGGTGACCAGCGCGTGCATCGGCGAGCGTTCGACCGCCGCAGCCATCAGGCCATCGAAGCCGGCGATGCCGGAGGCGGCGCGCGTCATCAGCGGGCCGGGCGAGACGGCATTCACGCGGATGCCCTTCTGGCCGAGCTCTGCAGCCATGTAACGGGTGGCGGCCTCGAGCGCCGCCTTGCACAGGCCCATCACGCCGTAATGGGGGATGACCTTCTCCGAGCCGAGGTAGGTCATGGTGACCAGCGCGCCGCCGCCGGCCTTCTCCAGCAGCGGCTCGGCCTTCTTCGCCAGCCGCACGAAGGAGTGCGTGGAGACGTCCATCGCCAGGGCGAAGCCATCGGCCGAGGTGTCTACGACGCGGCCGTGCAGGTCGTCGCGCTTGGCAAAGGCCATGCTGTGCACCGCGAAGTCGAGCTTGCCGTAGCGAGCCTCGATCTGGGCGAATGCAGCGTCCATGGTCTCAGGCTGGGTGACGTCGAGCAGGAAGACATCCTCGACGCCGAGGCGGTGGATGACCGGCTCGATGAAGGCGCGCGTCTTCTCGTTCTGGTAGGTGATGATGAGCTTGGCACCGGCCTGGGCGCAGGCTTCGGCGACGCCGGTGGAGATGGACTTCTCGTTCGCGATGCCGGTGATCAGACCGACCTTGCCTTCGAGGTTGATGATGGGGCTCATGCTGGTTTCCTTTTGGGAGCGGGTGTTTGTTGCTGCATTGCAACAGGTCTGTATTCGACACCAGCCGGATTACACAAATCGCTTCGGTCGTGAAATCCGGTACGCGTCCGAACGCTTCGGATTCGAGTATATTGCGCATTGCAGCATTTTTGAAAACTGCTCTGGCGTTTTGGTCGGGGCCGAGTGAAATATGACACGCAACGCATACATCTTCATGGACTTCGACGGCGTCACCCATCCCTGGGGTGAAGTCGAGGATTTCCGCTGCCTGCCGTACATCGAGGCCGTCGTGCGGGAGTTCAGCGAAGCGCGGATCGTCATTGCCTCGGACTGGCGCATGCTCTTCTCCATGCAGAAGCTTGTGGCGAGGTTCTCGGAGGATGTTCGTCCCCAGATCGCCGGCGCCACGCCCCACATGCTGCCCAAGACCGGCGCCGAGCTGCATGGGCTGCGCGAACGCGAGGCCATGCTGTGGCTGGCCCAGCACGAGGCGAACCCCGCTGAGGCCGCCTGGTGCGCGATTGACGATGCGCCCGGCAACTGGTTGTCGCGATCGCGGCTGATCCTCACCGATTTCAAACGTGGCTTCACTGCCGAGGACGCCGGAGCCTTGCGGCGCATGCTTCACGGTTTCCGTGCCGGGACGGCCCGGCCGTCCGAGCGCGCGGTGACCTCGCTGTGGGCACGCAACATTGCCTGATACATTGCTCCGATGACCGCACCCGAATCCGTATTGCCCGCCGATCCGCTTGCTGCGCTGGTCGATGCCGCCACCCAGCGCCAGGCTGCCCGCATCGCGCAGGAGGCGTTCGCGCGGGTCTTCCGCCTCAGCGTTGCGGAGGCGGAAAGCGTCCGCCACAAGGGGGTGCAGGAACTGCATTCGGAGCTTTCGCAATGGGCTACCGCCGCCGAGGGGGGCGAGGCCCGGGCCCTGCGCCTTGCGCTGCTGCTGACCGGAATGGACCAATGGGGCCTGGTGTGGAGCCAGGCCTTCGGGCTGGTGGCCATCCCGGGGCTGAGCGAGCTGGTCGGCGCGCTGCGCACCAGCCAGGACGAGACCCTGGAAGCACGCTTTCTGCGTCACTTCGAAGCGCTGAACGCCGCCGAGGAGAACGCGATCGATTTCAAGGTCGAACTGCGGCGCGGGCTGCACCTCGCCTTGTGGCATTCGTCGATCGTGACCGAGAGCCGCGACGAGGCCCTGCGCCTGGCCGGACAGCTCGGCAGCCAGCTGCTTGCGCTCACCCGCGACATGCCGGTCGCCGGCTGGCGCCTGGTTGCCGACGCGCTTGCCTTCATCCAGATCCGCTGTCTCTCGGACGGCCTCGCTTCCGAGGGCGTGGCTCAGGAGGCGACCCAGGCATTGTTCGCCGCACTGGCCCGCGAGCTTCCCGCTGCGCAGCGCGATCTGGTCATGGCGCACGCAGCGCGCGCGGTGATCGCCTGGCAGCAGGCGAACCGTGGCCCGGCGCAGATCCACTGATGGCGCTCAAGGCAACGATATTCAAGGCCGAGATCCAGGTCGCCGACATGGATCGGCACCACTATGGCGACTACAGCCTGACACTGGCTCGGCACCCGTCCGAGACTGACGAACGCATGATGGTCCGTCTGCTCGGATTCGCGTTGTTTGCCGATCCCGCGCTGGCCTTTGGCAAGGGGCTGTGCGTGGACGATGAGCCGGACCTCTGGCAGAAGGATCTCACCGGCACCATCGAGCGCTGGATCGACGTCGGCCAGCCCGACGACAAATGGATTCGCAAGGCCTGCGGCCGCGCCCGCGAGGTCGTGGTGCTCGCATACGGGCGTGCGCTCGAGGTGTGGTGGAACGGCGTCCGCGGCAAGCTCGAGCGGCACGACAACCTGCGCGTGTTCGAACTCGCGCGCGAATCCACTGCAGACCTTGCCCGACTGGCCGAGCGCACCATGCGGCTGCAGTTCACCATCCAGGATGGCCACGTCTGGGTCGGCAACAGTCGTGACACCGTGGCGCTGGAGCCGCGGCGGCTTCTGGGGGGCGACTGGCCCTGAATGCGGTCGTCGCCGGGCAGCTCCGGCGTGGTGTGTTCGGTGCCCGCCCGCCATTTCGACCAGCGGCGAGGACAGGGGACGCAGGCTTCGGCTCTGTGCGTCGGCCCGGATGTCAGACAGTCGATGCGGGCGCGTTCGCGGCGGGCAGCGACTGCCAGGAGAACCACGGGATCAGGTGCGCGCCCGGCATCGGGCGGGCGATGCCGAATCCCTGGCCGACCTCGCAGCCGAGCTCGATCAGCGCGGCCGCGTGAGCCGGCGTCTCGACGCCTTCGGCGATGACTTCACGCTCGAAGGTGCGCGCCAGATGCACGACCGCGCCCACGATCGCGCGCGCTTCCTTGTCCTTGAGCATGTCGAGCACGAAGCTGCGATCGATCTTCAGGCGGTCCACCGGGAGCTGCCGGTAGTGGCGCAAGGAAGCGTAGCCGGTACCGAAGTCGTCGAGTGCAATGCGCACGCCGAGCCGGCGGCAGGCGTGCAGGACCTCGGTGGCGAGCACGATGTCGTCGAGCGCCGCGGATTCGAGGATCTCGAGCTCTAGCTTGTCAGCCGGAACGCCTGGGTGGCGAGCCAGCGCGCTGCGGATGCTGGCGACAAATCCCGTCGTCAGCAGCAGGCGGGCACCGACATTGACGCTCACGCCGATGTCCATCCCCTGTGCACGGCAGACCGCCAACTGTTCCAGGGCCGCGTCGATGACCCACTGGTCGAGCGCGGTCTCGAGCTCAGTGCCGACGATGTCGGGCAGGAATTGCGCGGGTGCCAGCAGCCCCTGCTCGGGGTGCTGCCAGCGGATCAGCGCCTCGATGCCGACCACGCTGCCGCTGCGCATGTTCACCTGGGGCTGGAAGTGGAGCACGAACTCGCGCTCGCGAAGGGCTTGCGCGAGGCGGTCATGGCGCAGCTTGCGCAGGCGCTGCTCCTCTTCGACGCTGGCATCGAAGTACTGGATGCAGTTACGGCCGCGCTGCTTGGCGCGATACATCGCCTGGTCGGCGTGGCGCAGCAGCGTGTCCGGATCGGCGTTGTCCTCGGGGAAGCGGGTCACGCCGATGCTTGCCGAGACGGTCACATACTCATGTCCAATCCTCAACGGCTCGCGGATCGCCTCGAGCACACGCTCGAGGACCGTGTCGCCCTCGGCGTCCTCGAGCAGCAGCACGAACTCGTCCCCGCCCAGGCGGGCAACCGTGTCGCTCGCGCGCAGGATCGCGCCCAGTCGGTCGACGATCCCGATCAGGAGGTCGTCGCCGGCCTTGTGCCCGTGCAGATCGTTGATCGGCTTGAAGCCGTCGAGGTCGAACACGCACACGGCGAGGGGCTTGCCCGTGCGGTTCGCGTGCGCGATCGCCTGGCGCAGGCGATCGTCGAGCAGGCGGCGGTTGGGCGCGCCGGTGAGCGGGTCGAAGTAGGCGATGCGGTTGAGCTCCTCCTCCTGGCGCTTGAGCCGGCTGATGTCCGAGAAGGTGGCCACGTGATGCAGCAACCTGTCGTTTGCGTCATGGACGCGGCTTATCGACAGCACTTCGGCGAAGTCGCTACCGTCCTTGCGGCGGTTCCACAGCTCACCCTGCCAGTAACCTTTCTGCTCGAGGGTCTCCCACAAGGTGCGATAGAAGGCCGCGCTCTGCCGGCCCGAGCTGAGCAGGCTGGGGTCGCGTCCGATGGTCTCCTCGCGGCTGTAGCCGGTGATGCGGGTGAAGGCGGGATTGACGTCGACGATGCGGTTGTCGGCGTCGGTGATGATGATCGCCTCGTAGCTCGACGAGAACACGCTTGCGGCAAGGCAGAGCTTCTCCTCGGCGGCCTTGCGGCGGCTGATGTCGATCTGCGCACCCTTGAGCTGCAGTGGGCTCCCATCCGGCGCATGCCGCACGACGATCGCGCGGTCGTGCACCCAGATCCAGCGGCCGTCGAGGTGACGCAGGCGCAGGTCGTGCTCGAAGCACGACGAGCTGCCCTCGAGCAGGCGCGCCAGCGCTGCATCGACCGCCTGGAGGTCATCGGGGTGCACCAGGTCGCGCCAGGCAGCGCGATCGCGGGCGGGTTTGGATACGCCATCGTAGCCAAGCATGGCTGCCCAGCGTCGATCGAAGATCCACTCGCCGGTCACGAGATTCCACTCCCAGCTCCCGGCCTGGGTGGCTTCGACGACGTTGCGCAGGTGCTGCCGCTCGAGGTCGATCTGCTCGGCCATCCGGCGTTCCACCACGCTTGCACGCGCAAGCTGCAGGTTGCGCTGCACCAGGCGTGCCAGCAGTAGCACGATCGCGCATGCGGCGAGCGAGAGCGAGAAGATCCATTCGTGGTACTGCGCCCAGACGTCACGCCAGGCGAGCGGTTCGCTGCGATCGAAGGGGGGCAGCCGCAGTTCGCGCATCAGTTGTTCCACGACCGCATAGTCGGCCGGGATTGTGAAGCCGGCGATCTGCGCGGCGCGGGCAGCCGGGTGGTCTTCGGAAAGGGCCAGCACGAGCGCGGCCACCTGGCGTACGGTACGCTCGTCGGCGCGAGCAAGCGCGACGAGCGGCCATTCCGGGTAGAGGCGTGTCGAGCGCTGATAGGGATAGCCGGACGTGGTCTGCGCATTGAGCACGGTCAGCATCGACAGGTCGCGGCCTTCGCGGGTGAGTTGCTCGAGCAGGCCGGTACGGACAAAGGCCGCGTCCACAGCCCCGCTCAGCAGCGCGTCCACCACGCTGTCCTGGTCCTGGCCGA
>DMCZ01000231.1:13281-14040 GCA_003446655.1 Thauera sp.
CCAAGGTAATCCGCGAACGGCTGCCACATGGACTGGACCATGGGCTCGGGACGGAGCGCGAGCACGCCCAGGGTGAGCTGCTGTTCCGCGCGAGCCTGGCTGTTCGTGATCAGCACCAGCACGGCGAGCAGGATGCGCAGCAGCGGTTTCAAGGTCTGCCCGCCTGATCGAGGCACCGCGCTTGCCGGCCTCTGCGCGCGGGAGGGACGTCAGACACTCCGTTCGGCAAGCGTAGGGGGAGCGCCGGCGGGAAGGGGAGGTCGTACATCGCGTGCAGTTGGATCTTTAAACTACCCAGTTTAGGCAGTAAGACGCGCGGTGCGTGCGCACAAGATCACACCGCGCGTCTTTCTGGGGTCAGCCGTCGCGACGCTTGTAGGGCTTGCGCGGGCCGTCGTAGGGCCTGGCAGGTTTGTCGAAGGGCCTGCGCGGGCCGTCGGCGTTCTGCTGCGCGGGACGACGCGGCGCGCTCTCGCCGCCATCGCGCGACCCTCCCCTTGCGGGGTAACTTCCTTCCGGGGGTGGCTTGCGGTCAGCGTCGAAAGTACGGCGCGGACGGTCGTCGGCGGCCGATCCCCGGTAGGCGTCGTCGCGCGGCGGACGGCGACGCTCCGGCGTGGCGGCGGCTTCCGCAGCGCTCAGGGCGCGGATGTTGAGCGGCATCTGGCGTACGCGTGTGCGCTTGAGCGTGCCGAGCAGATCCTCGGGCAGGTTGGCGGGCAGTTCCACCGTCGAGAAGTCGTCGAACAGATGAATCTG
>DMCZ01000231.1:14262-14786 GCA_003446655.1 Thauera sp.
ATCTGCAGCGGACGCTCGCGCTGGGCGAGCAGGGTCAGGGCGGCGGCGACTTCGTGGATGTCGAGCTCGTTCTCGTCGACGAGGTCATTGACGATGCCCATGAAGAAACCGAGGTCCTCGCTGCCGATGGCATCGACCACCTGGCGTTTGAACTGCGCCACACGCAGGTTGGTGACCTCCTCGCTGCTCGGCAGTGCGATCGGTGTGATCGGCTGGCGCGTGGCGCGTTCGATCATCTTCAGCATGCGCGTCTCGCGCGGCGCCACGAACAGGATCGCCACGCCCTCGCGGCCGGCACGGCCGGTGCGGCCGATGCGGTGCACGTAGGCTTCGGTGTCGTAGGGGATGTCGTAGTTGATCACGTGCGACACGCGCGGCACGTCGATGCCGCGCGCGGCGACGTCGGTGGCGATGACGATGTCGAGAGCACCGCTCTTCAGCTGATCGATCACGCGTTCGCGCAGGCCCTGTGTCATCTCCGTCGCTTGTACACATCTGACCTCGCCGACGGAGCGCAAAATGGA
>DMCZ01000071.1:0-5451 GCA_003446655.1 Thauera sp.
GACGCCAGTTCTGCCGCGCGGGCGGCGGCCGGGACCTGGGGCGGCTGGGCGGGATGGGGCGACGGGGGCAGTGGCACGAGCGGGCAGTGGCGGGGGCGTCGAAGCCGCCCATTATCAGCGATCCCGCTGCGCTGCACGAGTCCTGGTCGTGGGTCGGGTCGTCTGCAGGCCGGGGTGGCGTCAGGCGACCCGCGGGGCGCGACGGTCAGTGCGCAGGCTCGTCGCCGTTTCGCCCGTCATCCATCCCGAGGTCCTGGATCTTGCGGCTGATGGTGTTGCGGCCGATGCCCAGCAGCTGTGCCGCCTCGATGCGGCGCCCGCCGGTGGCCGCCAGCGCGCGCCGGATCAGCGTGCGCTCGAAATCGCGCGTCAGGCGGTCGAAGACTTCGCCCGGGTGGGCAGCGATCAGGCGGTCGGCCTCGGTCGCCAGGCCCTCGATCCAGCTCGTGGGCGCCTCGCGTCCGGGCTGGTCGCGCATTTCGGGCGGCAGGTCGGCGACCTCGACCACCTGCGCCGGCGCCATCACGGTCAGCCAGTGGCACAGGTTCTCGAGCTGGCGCACGTTGCCGGGGAAGGGCTGGCCCTGCAGGTATTCGAGCGCCGCATCCGAGATCCGCTTGCGCTCGACGCCGAGTTCCTGCGCGCTCTTCTGCAGGAAGTGGCGCACCAGCAGCGGGATATCCTCGCGCCGTTCGCGCAGCGGCGGCAGGCGCAGGCGGATGACGTTGAGGCGGTGGAAGAGGTCCTCGCGGAACAGACCCTGGCGCACGCGCTCCTCCAGGTCCTGGTGGGTGGCGGCGATCACGCGCACGTTGGCGCGGATCGGCTGCTGGCCACCGACGCGGTAGAAGTGGCCGTCGGACAGCACGCGCAGCAGCCGGGTCTGCAGCTCGGCGGGCATGTCGCCGATCTCGTCCAGGAACAGGGTGCCGCCGTCGGCCTGCTCGAAACGGCCGCGGCGCTGGGTGGCTGCACCGGTGAAGGCGCCACGCTCATGGCCGAAGAGCTCGGATTCGAGCAGGTCGCGCGGGATGGCGGCGGTGTTGATGGCGATGAAGGGCGCGTCACGGCGCGGGCTGTGGCGGTGCAGCGCGCGCGCCACCAGCTCCTTGCCGCTGCCGGACTCGCCGTTGATCAGCACCGTGGCGTGCGAGTGGGCGAGGCGGCCGATGGCCCGGAACACCTCCTGCATCGCCGGCGCCTGGCCGAGGATCTCTGGGGCGAGCGTCGTGTCCTCCGCTGCACCGTTCTGGTGCGCGCCTTGCTCGAGCGCACGGCGCACGAGCGCGACCGCCTGGTCGACGTCGAAGGGCTTGGGCAGGTACTCGAAGGCGCCGCCCTGGAAGGCGGACACTGCGCTGTCGAGGTCTGAATAGGCGGTCATGATGATGACCGGCAGATGGGGATGGCCGGCCTTCACCTTCTGCAGCAGGTCGAGGCCGGATTCGCCCGGCATGCGGATGTCGGAGAGCAGCACCGCCGGCGGCTGCGGCGTGCGCTCGAGCTCGGCTAGGGCGTCGCTGGCCGAGCTGAAGCTGGTGTGGTGGATGCCCTCGCGACCGAGGGCCTTTTCCAGCACCCAGCGGATCGAGCGGTCGTCATCGATGATCCAGACGTCGTTCATTGGTTACATGCACTATGTTGGTGCGTCCAGCTGGCGCGCCCGGCGGTTGCGGGCGACGGCGCGTTCAGACGCGGTCGGAAATCGGTAGCAGGATCGTGAAGCAGGTGCGCCCGGGACGGCTGTCCACCTCGATCATGCCCTGGTGTTGTTCGACGAAGCTCTGCGCCAGCGACAGGCCCAGCCCGCTGCCGCCGTCCCGCCCCGAGACCAGCGGATAGAAGATCCGGTCGCGGATCTCGTCCGGAATGCCGGGGCCGTTGTCGATCACTTGCAATTCCAGTGCCAGCTTGTAGCGCCGCTTGGCGAGCGTGACCTGGCGCGCGATGCGGGTGCGCAGGTGGATCTCGCCGTGACCGTCGAGCGCCTGGGCGGCGTTGCGCACGATGTTGAGCACGGCCTGGATGAGCTGTTCGCGGTCGGCGGTGATCTCGGGCAGGCTGAGGTCGTAGTCGCGGCGGATGTCGAGCGCGGGGAATTCGGCAAGGATAAGCCGGCGCACGCGCTCGAGCACGTCGTGGATGTTGAGCGCCGCCGGCCGCATCATGCAGTGCGAGCTCAGCAGGCGGTTCATCAGGTCCTGCAGGCGGTCGGCCTCGGCGATGATGACGTCGGTGAATTCGCGCAGCTGCGGGTCGTCGAGCTCGTGCTGCAGCAGCTGCGCCGAGCCGCGGATGCCGCCGAGCGGGTTCTTGATCTCGTGCGCGAGGTTGCGGATCAGCTCGCGGTTGGCCTGCTGCTGGTGCAGCAGCTGCTCCTCGCGCGCCACCCGGAGCTGAGCGTCGATCGGGCGGAATTCGAGCAGCAGGCGCACGCCGGCGGTATCGACCGGCGTCACCGTGCAGTCGAGGCGGATCGGGTCGGCGTCGCCGCGGCTGACGGTGATGTCCTGGCCGGTGTAGCTCCAGTTGGTGCGCAGCGCGTTGTCGAGGGCGGCCCCGAGGCCGGGCGGGGCGCCGAGCAGGCGTTCGAGCGGCTGGCCGATGAGCTTGCGCTGGCTGACCGCGAACAGGTTCTCGGCGCCTGGGTTCAGATAGCGAATCACCAGCCGCCCGTCGACGAGGACGACGGCCGACGACAGCAGCTCGAGGCCGGCGAAGGGTCCTGTGGCGGTGTGGCTGGGGGGAGTCGGCATGGGCGCGTCCTGGTGGTCTTCCGATTGAGAAGCAAGATGCGCGCCAATTGCGTGTCAGCGCAGGCCGGAGATCTCCCGGCGCAGGGCTTCGATGTTGCGCTTGTGCAGTTCGACCTTGTCCTTGAAGGGCTGCAGGCGGTCGAGCACCTTCTGGTAATTGCGCTCGTCGCCGAGGCGCACCGCCTCCTGCTCGGCGAGGGCTTTCTCTGCTGCGGCGAGCGCGGATTCCTCGGTGGCGAGCTCGCTCTGCAGCACCTGGCGGCGGGCGTCGTCGCGGCTGCGCTGGTCGTTCGGGCTCACGCGCGGGAAGGCGCCGGGCGAGGCGGGCTGGGCGGAAGGTGTGGCGGCGGGTCGCCGGGTCGGCGCCGGGATGGAGGACACCGGCTGGTCGCTCTGCAGGCGGACACAGCCGCGGCCGAGCGAACGGTCATTGGTGTAGGTCACCCGTCCGTCGGCATCGGTGCATTTGTAGATGTCTGCGTGGGCAGGCGCGGCGAGGCCGGCGAGCAGGAGCAGCGAGAGGAGTCTGAACGATGGCATGGGCTTGTCCGAGACGCGGGTGATGGGGCGGCGAATGCGCACCGGCGCGCCCTTGTCCTGACGGAATGAAGCCTGATTAGACCGCATAAAAAAAGGACGGGCAATGCCCGTCCTTTCCTGGATGCGCAGTAATCCGCGGATTACAGGCTGTAGTACATGTCGAATTCCACCGGGTGGGTGGTGATGCGCATGCGGTCGACCTCTTCCATCTTCAGTGCGATGTAGGCATCGATGAAGTCGTTCGAGAACACGCCACCGCGGGTGAGGAACTCGCGGTCCTTGTCCAGGTACTCCAGCGCCTGTTCGAGGCTGGTGCACACGGTCGGGATCAGCGCGTCCTCTTCCGGCGGCAGGTCGTACAGGTTCTTGTCGGCCGGGTCGCCCGGGTGGATCTTGTTCTGGATGCCGTCCAGGCCCGCCATCATCAGCGCGGCGAAGCACAGGTAGGGGTTGGCCAGGGGATCCGGGAAGCGCGCCTCGATGCGGCGGCCCTTCGGGTTGGCGACGTAGGGAATGCGGATCGAGGCCGAACGGTTGCGCGCCGAGTAGGCGAGCTTGGTCGGGGCTTCGTAGTGCGGCACCAGGCGCTTGTACGAGTTGGTGCCCGGGTTGGTGATCGCGTTGAGCGCACGGGCGTGCTTGATGATGCCGCCGATGTAGTACAGCGCGGTCTCCGACAGGCCGGCGTAGCCGTTGCCCGCGAATAGGTTCTGGCCGTCCTTCCAGATCGACTGGTGCACGTGCATGCCGGAGCCGTTGTCACCGACGATGGGCTTGGGCATGAAGGTGGCGGTCTTGCCGTACTGGTGGGCGACGTTGTGCACGATGTACTTCAGGACCTGGGTCCAGTCGGCGCGCTTGGTCAGCGTGCTGAACTTGGTGCCGATCTCGCACTGGCCGGCGTTGGCGACTTCGTGGTGGTGCACTTCGACCGGCACGCCGCAGGCTTCGAGCGCGAGCACCATGGCGGCGCGCACGTCGTTCAGGCTATCGACCGGCGGAACCGGGAAGTAACCGCCCTTGACGCGCGGACGGTGGCCGGTGTTGCCGCCTTCGAACTTGTCGGCGGTGGACCAGGCAGCTTCTTCCGAGATGATCTTGCTATACACGCCGGACATGTCGACCGACCACTCGACCGAGTCGAAGATGAAGAACTCGGGCTCCGGGCCGAAATACGCGGTGTCGCCGATGCCGGTGCTCTTCAGGTAGGCCTCGGCGCGCTTGGCGATGGAGCGCGGGTCGCGATCGTAGCCCTTGCCGTCGGACGGCTCGATGACGTCGCAGGTGATGACCAGGGTCGTTTCGTCAAAGAAGGGGTCGATGTAGGCGGTCGAGGGCTCGGGCAGCAGCACCATGTCGGATGCCTGAATGCCCTTCCAGCCGGCCAGGGAGGAGCCGTCGAAGGGGTGGCCGTGCTCGAAGTGCTCCTCCTCGAAAGCCGAGACCGGCAGTCCGACGTGGTGCTCCTTGCCGCGGGTATCGGTAAAGCGCAGGTCCACGAAGCGCACTTCGTTTTCCTGGATCATCTTCATGACGTCTTGGGCGTTCATTTTCACTCCTGGTGAGATGAGGCGGTGTTGCGTTGAGCGGAGGAGCGCAACGCCCTTGGGGCGGTGCGCCGTATTCGGGTGAGGAGCTCAAAGCACTAAGCGTGCCAGGTCATCTGCGCGCTGAAGTTCATTGTGCCACAAGGGGTCGCGCCCGAAATCGGTGCTTGCGTCCCTGCATTGACGCACTGAAATGGTGCGCTTCAATGGTCAATATGCACCATCATAGTGCGGGCTCGAAAAACACCCGAATGTTGCGGTAGTGGGGATGGTTCTGCAGCCAGTCGAGCCGGCGTTCGCGCAGGGCGGCGAGCGCGTCGTCGTCCATCGGCGTGGGCAGGACGATCTCGACCTCGATGCGCTGCCCCAGGTAGTGCAGCTGAACGCGCCTCGGCTCGGGTGCGTTCGGGCCGAGCAGTTCCCGCATCTGCGCCAGGATCTCCGCGCGTTCGGGGAGCGGCCCCGGCGGGACGGCCTGCAGTTCGCCATCGTCCTCCGGATCTATGTGCACCAGCACGTCCTGGACTTCCGGGTGCGCGGAGCGCACGCGCATGTACACCGTGTCCGAGACGCGGTGGCCCTCGGACACGGTCAGCCGTGGGTCCACC
>DMCZ01000071.1:5674-17077 GCA_003446655.1 Thauera sp.
GGCGTGGACTCGATCGTCTTCCGAAGGCGCTTCAGCTCTTCCTCCGGCAGCCCGGTGTCGATGAGTTCGCGCACCGCCTTCCAGGCCAGGCGCACGCCCATGTGCAGGATCAGGAAGCCGACCACCGCCGCAGCCAGCGGCTCGAGGAAGGGGTAGCCCGCCAGGCTGCCGCCGATGCCGGCCGCTACCACCAGCGAGGATGCGGCATCCGAGCGCGCGTGCCAGGCGTTTGCCTCGAGCATCGGCGCGCGCAGCCGCCGTGCGGCAGAGAGCGTGAACCGGAAGAGGCTCTCCTTGGCGATCAAGGTCAGCAAGGCCATCACCAGCGCAGCGGGGTGGAGCTGGGGGAGCGTGCCCATGTTCTGCAGCCGCACGCCCGAACTCCACAGGAAACCGATGCCGACGCCGGCGAGCACCGTGCCCAGCACCAGCGTGGTGACGGTTTCGATGCGGCCATGGCCGTAGGGGTGGTTGCTGTCGGCAGGGTCCGCACTGCGGCGTCCGGCTACCAGCACCATCATGTCCGTGACCAGGTCGGAGAAGGTGTGGGCGGCATCGGCGACCAGGCTGAAGGCGTTCGCGAGCAGGCCGATGATGACCTGGCCGATGGCGAGGAGGCTGTTGGTCACCACCGCGACCAGGGTGGCGCGCTGGATGCCTCTGCCGCGTGCAGCGTCGTCGAGGGCGGTGCCCGCGCCGAGCAGCGGCGCGTCGTGTACAGGTGGCTTGGAAGCTCGAGCGGGGTGCATTGGGGGGCGCGGCGGACGCGTTATACTTCGGGCGACCTACATTTTAGACGGATGTTCGCATGGGAACCCTGTCGGACCTGTTGTCCCTCGCGCACGATCGTGCCCAGAACCTCGGATTGCCCTACCAGGGCGCGCTCACCCCTGCGGAGGCTTGGCAGGTGCTGCAGCTGGCCCCTGGCGCCAAGCTGGTGGACGTACGCACACGCGCCGAGCTTGACTGGGTGGGGCGCGTTCCCGGCGCGGTGGAGATCGAGTGGAAAACCTACCCGTCGATGCAGGAGAATCCGAACTTTCTTGCTCAGCTCAAGCACCAGGTCGATCCCGAGGCGCTCGTGCTGTTCCTGTGCCGCTCGGCCGCTCGCTCGGACTCGGCTGCACGTCTGGCCAGTGCATCGGGCTACGCCAATTGCTATAACGTGCTGGAAGGCTTCGAGGGCGATCGGGACGCGAACAACCAGCGCAACCGCATCGGCGGCTGGCGGCATGCCGGCCTGCCCTGGTTCCAGGGCTGAGCAACATTCCCTTACCCGGGGCCCCCACCGCCGGCCGGAACACGCGGCCGCCCGGAGGGGTCCGATTCCCGCAACCCCAGGATTGTCCTGACCGGACCCGGATACCCATCATGCAAGTCGCCACCATCAGCTTCGACCGCTTCAACGTGCTCGCCGACAACGAGGCACAGGAGCGCATCCGCGCCGCGCGTGCGCGCCTCGGCGAGCGTGCGGTGCTGCTCTGCCACCATTACCAGCGCGCGGACGTGTACCAGCACGCCGACCTCACCGGCGACTCGTTGAAGCTCGCCCGCCTGGCCTCGCAGACCGACGCCGAGTACATCGTGTTCTGCGGCGTGCACTTCATGGCCGAGGTCGCCGACATCCTCTCCAAGCCCACCCAGATCGCCATCCTGCCCGACCTCGCCGCCGGCTGCTCGATGGCGGACATGGCGAGCCTGGCCAAGGTCGAGCGCTGCTGGCGCGAGCTCGCCGAGGTGCTCGGCAAGCCCGACGAGCAGATCACCCCGGTCACCTACATCAACTCGGCGGCCGATCTCAAGGCCTTCTGCGGCGAGCACGGCGGCATCGTGTGCACCTCGACCAACGCCCCGGTGATCCTCGACTGGGCGTTCTCCAGGCGCGAGAAGGTGCTGTTCTTCCCCGACCAGCACCTCGGGCGGTGGACGGGCTTCAAGAAGGGCATCCCGCTCGACGAGATGGTGGTGTGGGATCCCGACCTCGAGTACGGCGGCCTCACCCCGGAGCAGATCCGCAAGGCGAGGATCCTGCTGTGGAAGGGGCATTGTTCGGTGCACCAGATGTTCCAGCCGGTGCACATCGACCGCTGGCGCGAGAAGCATCCGCACGGCTTCGTCATCTCCCACCCCGAGAGCATGCTCGAGGTGTGCCAGAAATCCGATTACGTCGGCTCCACCGAATTCATCCTCAACACCATCACCCAGGCCCCGCCCAACACCCACTGGCTGGTGGGCACCGAGCTCAACCTGGTGAGCCGCCTGGCCGAGGAGATGAAGCCGCAGGGCAAGGTGGTGCAGTTCATGGCCCCCACCGTGTGCATGTGCTCGACCATGCAGCGCATCGACCCGCAGCACCTGGCGTGGACGCTGGAGAACCTCGCCGAGGGCAAGGTGGTGAACCAGATCAAGGTGCCCGCGCACGAGGCCGAGCTCGCCCGCATCGCGCTCGACCGCATGCTGGCTGTGTCCTGATCGGCGCGACGAGGTCCGGCGGTCATGACGCTCAGGATCTGCAGCTACAACATCCACAAGGGCTTCTCGCAGTTCAACCGCCGCATGGTGGTGCATGAACTGCGCGAGCGCCTGCGCAGCCTGGATGCCGACCTCGTCTTCCTGCAGGAGGTGCAGGGCCTGCACCTGCGTCATCCGGTGCGCCATCCCGACTGGCCGGAGCAGCCCCAGCACGAGTTCCTCGCCGAGGACGCCTGGCAGCAGACCGCCTACGGCGGCAACGCGATCTACGACCACGGCCACCACGGCAACGCCATCCTGTCCCGCCACCTGATCCTGAGCACCGCCAACCAGGACGTCTCCGACCACCGCTTCGAGCGCCGCGGGCTGCTGCACTGCGAGGTGGAGCTGCCTGCGTTCGACCGCCCGGTGCACTGCGTCTGCGTGCATCTCGGGCTGATGGCGGGCAGCCGCCGGCGGCAGATGATGGCGCTTGCCGAGCGCATGGAGCAGCTCGCCCCGGGCGATGCGCCGCTGATCATCGCCGGCGACTTCAACGACTGGCGCAACCGCGCCGACGAGCTGCTCGGCCGCCGCCTCGGGCTCACCGAAGCCTTCGGCAGCGGGCGCGGGCGCCCGCCGCGCAGCTTTCCGAGCGCGCTGCCCTTCTTCCGCCTCGACCGCATCTACGTGCGCGGCTTCCGGGTGCGCCAGGCGCAGGTGCATTACGGCGCCCCGTGGGCGCGGATCTCCGATCACGCCGCGCTCACCGCCGACCTGGAGCCGGTGCCCTGATGCAGTTCCTTGCCGGCAACGCGGTCGCGCTGCTGGAGAATGGCGAGCAGTACTTCCCGGCGCTCGAGGCTGCCATCGACGCCGCAACGCGCGAGATCTTCCTGCAGAGCTACATCTTCGACGACGACCCAACCGGGCGCCGCATCGCCGACGCGCTCGCGCGCGCAGCGGTGCGCGACGTGGCCGTCAGGGTGATGGTCGATGGGTTCGGCGGTCGTAATTTCGTCGCCAGCCTGTTGCCGCGCCTGCGTGAGGCGGGTGTGCAGGTCCTGATCTACCGCCGCGAGCTCCGTCCGCTGTCCTTGCGCCGCCACCGTCTGCGCCGGCTGCACCGCAAGGTGGCGGTGATCGATGGCCGCATCGCCTTCGTCGGCGGCATCAACATCGTGGATGACTTCGCTGCGGGCCAGCTCCACCATCCGCGGTATGACTACGCGGTTCGGGTGCAGGGGCCCTTGCTCGACCCGATCGTCGCGTCGGCGCAGCGCCTGTGGCGACTGGTCGCGTGGGCGAGCTTCCGGCAGCGGGACCTGCAGCCGCTGCTCGCTCCGCCCCGCACCGAGCCGGCCGGCGATATCCGTGCGGCCTTCGTCGTGCGCGACAATCTGCGTTACCGGCATGCGATCGAGAACGCCTACCTGGACGCGATCGGCGCTGCGCGCGACGAGATCGTCATCGCCAACGCCTATTTCTTTCCCGGCCGGCGTTTCCGCCAGGCGCTCGTCGATGCGGCCGAGCGCGGCGTGCGGGTGACGCTGCTGCTCCAGGGCTTGTCTGACCACCCGCTGCAGGCCTATGCCACGCGTGCGCTCTATCCGATGTTCCTCGCGCGCGGCATCCGTCTGTTCGAGTACCACCGCAGCCACCTGCATGCGAAGGTCGCGGTCGTCGACGGGCAATGGTCAACCGTGGGGTCCAGCAACATCGACGCCTTCAGCCTGCTGCTGGCGCGCGAGGCGAACGTGGTGGTGGACGATGCGGCCTTTGCCCAACGGCTGCGGGCCAGCCTCGAATCGGCGATCTGCGCGGGAGCGCGGGAGCTCAAGCCGTCGGACTGGCAGCGGCTGCCACTGCTGCGTCGCGGCATGAGCTGGCTCGCTTACCAGATCGTCCGCCTGGCCATCGGCATTGCGGGCTACGGCCGAAGCCACTGAGCGCCGGCCCTGAGGCGATGCCGGGTCGCCCCGCACCGCTCGGCGAACGAGGCATTCAACACGTTCTGCCCGCCGCACCCCGCGCGACCGGCGCGGTGGAGCTCAAGCCCCGATCAGGCGCAGGTATTCGATCTTGGTGCAGCGATCGACGACGACCTTGAGGCCGGCCTCGGCTGCCTTTCGCGCCGCCTCCGGTGCGATGACGCCGAGCTGCAGCCAGAGGCAGCCGGCGCCCACCGCGATCGCCTCGTCGACGACTGCCATCACCTCCGACGGTTTGCGGAACACGTCCACGATGTCGATCCGCTCCGGAACCGCGTGCAGGTCCGGATAGCACTTGAGTCCCATGACTTCCTGGTAGGCGGGATTGACCGGGATGATCCTGTAGCCGACGCGCTGCAGCCGATGCGCGACCTCGTTGCTCGGGCGGTCGGGCTTTGCGGACAGGCCGACGATGGCGATGGTACGTGCGTCCTGCAGCAGCTTGCGGATGGCGTCGGGCTGGGCGCTGATATCGTTCGGATGCATGGGGTTTCCTCAGAAAAAGCCGCTCGCCACCGCCTGGTGGCGGTGCGGCACGGCGGCGATCGACCAGTGCGACTGCGCCCACTGCCAGATCTCGGCCAGCGGCGCGCGCGCGAGCATGTCGGGCGGATTCTGGCCGAGAAAGCGCAGCGCGGCCAGCAGCGCGGCCTGCGGCGGATGTTCGTCGACGGCGCGCGCCAGGGTCTGCTTGGAGAGCTTCTCGCCCGCGGCGTTGGTGGCCAGCGGCAGGTGGGCGTAGGCGGGCGCGGGCTTGCCGAGCAGCCCGAGGAGGTGGATCTGGCGCGCGGTCGAGTCGAGCAGGTCGGCGCCGCGCACGACGTGGGTGACGCCCGCGTCGGCGTCGTCCACCACCACCGCGAGCTGGTAGGCGAACAGGCCGTCGGCGCGCCTGACCACGTAGTCGCCGGCATCGGCGGCGAGGTCGGTCACCTGTTCGCCCTGCACCGCGTCGTCGAAGCGGATCACGCCCTCGGCGCGCACCCGCCAGGCGCGGCCTTCGCGTCCGGGTGGCAGGCCGTGGCGACAGGTACCCGGATAGCGGCGCGAGCCGTCGCGCGCCAGTGGCTGGTCGGCCAACTCGCGCCGGGTGCAGGCGCAGGGGTAGGCGAGGCCGGCGGCCTTCAGCGTGTCGAGCGCGGCCTCGTAGGCGGCGGTGCGCCGGCTCTGCCAGACGAGCTCGCCGTCCCACTCGAAACCGAAGCGTGCGAGCGTGGCGAGGATGCCCTCGGCGGCGCCGGCAACCGTGCGCGGGGTGTCGACGTCCTCGATGCGCAGCAGCCAGCGTCCTTCGTGTGCCCGTGCATCCAGAAAGCTGCCGACCGCCGCAACCAGGGAACCAAAGTGAAGTGAGCCGCTCGGGGAGGGCGCAAAGCGGCCGATGTAGCCTGAAGTCGGGGACGTCATGGCGCGGATCCTAGCATCAGCGGCCGGATCGTTTATCGTGCACGCCTCTCCCGCCAGCCCTGGCATCCATCGATCGCCGTCTCCCGTGCCGCTCACCAGATCAAGTTCCTCACAAGTATTTCCAGGACCGCACCGCTGCGCCGCGCGCACTGCAGGGCGGGCGTGCGCAGGTGACCTGTGAACGGCGTGGCGAAGACCGCTGCCGGCCATCGTCTGGAAGCCGATCTGCTGCTGATTCTGACCACGGTAATCGCTGCAGCGGGCTGGATCTTCTCCAAGGAGGCGCTCGCCGGCATGCCGCCGCTGATCTTCATCGGCCTGCGCTTCACGCTCGCCGGGCTGGTGCTGGCGATGTTCTCGCTGCCGCAGCTGCGCGCGCTCGATCGGCGCGGACTGCGCAACAGCCTGCTCGTCGGCGCCCTGTTCGCCGGTGCCATGGTGCTGTGGATCCTCGGCCTGTCGCACAGCAGCCACCTCGGCGAGGCCTCGTTCATCTCCAGCATGGGCATCGTCATGGTGCCGGTGTTCGCGCGCCTGTTCTTCGGCGACCGTCCGCCGGCGAGCACCTGGTTCGCGCTGCCGCTCGCGCTCGCCGGCTTCGCCTGCCTGTCGCTCGACGGCGGCTTCGAGGTCGAGCTCGGGCAGTGGTTCTTCCTCGGCGCGGCGCTGGTGTTCGCGCTGATGTTCAACGTCAATTCGCACATCGTGCGCAACGTGCCGGTGCGTGCGTTGAGCGTGGTGCAGATGCTGGCGGTGGGCGTGCTGGTGCTGCCGCCTGCGCTGCTGATCGAGACCTGGCCGCCGACCTGGAGCGTGCCGGTGCTCGGCTGGCTGCTCGCCAGTGCGCTGCTCGCGACCACGCTGCGCTTCCTGCTCCAGCTCCACGGCCAGAGCCTGACCACGCCCAGCCACGCGGCGCTGATCATGATGCTCGAGCCGGTGTGGACCGCGCTCGCCGCGGCGTGGTGGTTCGCCGAGACCATGAGCGCGCTGCAGCTCGCCGGCTGCGGGCTGATCTTCATGGCGCTGGTGGTGAGCCGCTGGGTGTGGATCCGGGGCTTGTTCGGCGGGCGGGGGTGAGCGCCGGGGCCACGCCGCGGGCCGGGGCTCAAAAAGGGAAACCCCGCTCCAGCCTGCGGCCGTCGCGGGGTTTCGTGGGTCTGGTTGCCCGTGACGGGCTAGACGTTGAACAGCGATTGTGACTGCAAGTCATTGAATGAACAGTTCACCATGCTGCTCCATTAAAAAATATACTCATGTTTGTACTCAAAAAACTCAGCATTGAGTACGTTCAACCCTGATCTGGCGCCGTTGCGCCGGCTCGGATTCAACTTTCCAGGCGCCTGCGACAGGCATCAATGGTGGATTTTATCTGCTGCGCCAACATCTGCCTGATCGGAACACGCTCAAATCGCTCACCCAATGAGCTTGCCTGCGGCAACATCCGGTCGATGACCTCTTCCGCCCGTTTCCTTGGGATGCCACCTTCCTCCGCCAGACGCAATAAATGCCGACGTTCGATGGCAGCACCTTCGCCGCAAACGTCCAGGTGATGCTGGCCCATCGGGCCTTCGCTGAAGGTCAGGTCGAATGCCGGAGCCAGACGCCAGCGCCGGTCAGGCCCGAGACGCCAGGCGAAATTCTTGGGGTGGTCGTCACGGTTGTGGAAGAGCACATTGAAGACGGCTCGCGCGTAGGCTTTCTCCACTTCGCGCTCGTCGCGCGTCAGGAAACGGGTAGCTCGCAGGAAGGCGGTGTAGTCGGTGGCACCGGGCAGGCGAAAATCCACCTGCAACAATCCAGCCAGACTGTGCACCGGGACGCGTTGCCCACCCTCTCGGTCGAAGCGCGCGACGCCGAAGGCGGCCAGTTCAGGGCCAAGGTCGAACCAGCGGCTTTCGGGTACATCCAGTCCGCAATCCCGAGCCAACTCGGCATAGAGCTGCTCGATGACGCAGACTTCCTTGTGTTCGTTCTGCGCCGGGAACTTGACCAGCCAGGGACTGCCGGGCGCATCCGGACGGGTGCTGACTTGCCCGGTCGTTGCGTCGTACTGCACCAAGGCCTTGGGCCTGGCCCCTTGCGGTGAGCCGCCGGTGAGCGCGAGCTCGCGCAGGGCTGCCCCCGCCTCGCCCGCGAGCGCGAGACGGCTTTGCTCGGCCAGCGCCAGCAAGGACCAGTCGGGCTCCTGGGCAGCGGCGTCGCTTGCCGGAACGAAGCGCAACGCGCCCATGGCGCGCTCACCAATGAAGGCCAGCCGGTCCAGCGGCCCGGGATGGCGCAAGCCGTGTTGACGGAACAAGCGATCCATCAGCAGCAAACCCCAGCCGTCAGGCAGACTGTCGGCGATCAGGCCCGGAAGGCGATGCAAATGGGTCGGAAAACTTCCGTAGGCATCCGCACGCAGCTTGAGGTGCAAGGGCGACAGTTCCAAGCCCTGAGACAGGGCTACGGGAGAATATTCGAAGAGCAGGGATTGACCGTCATCGGCTAAGCGTCCCAACGGCCAGTCTTCTCCCCAGCCGCAATAATGCACGGTAAGCAGCTTCATGATGTTCTCTTACGCGGCGCACGCTGGCGGCGGCTGACAAGGTCCACCTGCTCCATCTGGGCGATAGATTGCCGTTTGAGCACGAAGAGATCGTCCAGCGCCTCCAGCAAGCCAAGTGCCTGCGCAACGCGGACCAGCGTTTCCAGCGAGCACTGGCCGTCGCTTTCGAGTTTGCGCAACGCCCCCAGCGACAACCCGGCCATCTGCGCCAGTTCACGCTGCGTAAGCGATTGGGCAAGCCGCTGCTCGCGCAGACGAACACCCAGCGCATGCAGGATCTCAGCGGGAGTCGAGAGATCAAAAGTCATTTTTATGACCCTTAACGCGGGAAAAATTGCATAAGCGCCATTGTAGTGGACTTTACTTATTCTTGAAAGCAGATGGCTGCGATAGCTGCCGCGAGCGATCATGCGGTGACCATCGTAACGCTACGATAACGTAGCGTTACGATGTTACGGTGCAGGCTCCTGTCCAGCCGCCGGCGCCTCCAGCAGTACTGAAGGCTCGGTAATCCCCCCACAGAAGCGGTGGAGTCAGAAGTAGAATTTTCTCACTGAGGAGTTCTACGATATGAAGAAGTCGCGGTTCACGGACAGCCAGATCATTGAGTCGCTCAAGCGCGTGGAGGCGGGCCTGGCAGTACCTGGCCGGCGACAATTAGCCTGACCGGTCGACGACAACTATCTTGGCCGGTTGGATCTGCAGCCGGGAAGGTCCGGAAGCGAGGGATAGAGTGCTCTTCTGACGACAGACGTTGGGAGGCGCTCGGTGCCCGGCAAGAAGATCACGGACCAACAAGTGCGCAAGTACAAGGAAGCAAGAAGGCAGACGACGCAGCAGATCGCGGCAGCCCGGATGGGCATCAGCGTGCGCTCGGCGCGACGCATCGAGCAGGCCGACGGGTTACCGTCGCAGCGCGGGCCGAGGACATGGCGAACGCGCGCCGATCCGCTGGCGGACGTCTGGGAGCAGGAACTGGTGCCGCTGCTCGAGCGCGAGCCCGGGCTGCAGGGTCGAACGCTGCTCGAGGAGTTGCAGCGCCGTCACGGTGAGGTGTTCGGCGATGGCGTGCTGCGCACCGTGCAGCGGCGGATCCGCATGTGGCGCGCCGAGCACGGACATGAGAAGGAGGTGTTCTTCTCGCAGGCCAATCCACCGGGCCGCCTGGCCCTGTCGGACTTCACCGTGTGTGACGAACTCAGGATCACGGTGGGCGGCGAACACTTCGCGCATCGCCTGTACCAGTTCGCGCTGGCGTACTCGGGCTGGCGCCATGCTGAACTCGTGTGCGGCGGCGAGAGCTTCGCCGCCCTGGCGCAGGGTCTGCAGAATGCCCTGTGGGCCTTGGGTGGGGTGCCCGAAGAACACCGTACCGACAGCCTGTCGGCCGCCTTCAACAGCCTGGCCGAAGCGGAAACGCTCACGCGCCGCTACGAAGATCTGTGCCGGCACTATGGCCTGCGTCCGAGCCGGAACAATCTGGGCCAGTCGCACGAGAACGGGGCCATTGAATCACGCCAGGGTAGCCTCAAGGGCGCGCTCGAGCAGGCGCTGCTGCTGCGTGGGCACCGCGAGTTCGCCACCACAGCCGACTATCAGCGGTTCGTCGCAGAGGTCGTCACACGCCTGAACCGGCGCATCCAGACGCGGCTGTCCGAAGAGCGCAGCCAGCTCGCGGCGCTGCCGGTGCGCCGGACCAGCGAGTACGAGGAGATCGAGGCGCGCGTGACCAAGTTCAGCACCGTCAGCATCCGCCGCGTGCTCTACAGCGTGCCCTCGCGCCTGATCGGCCATCGGCTCCAATTTCGCCTCTACCCCGAGCGCCTCGAAGGCTGGCTGGGCGGGGTGTGCGTGTTCGAGAGCGCGCGCGGAGCGGTGCCGGCAGGCAAGCGGCGCGGCAAGCAGCTCGACTACCGGCACTTGCTGCCCGCGCTCAAGCGCAAACCCGGCGCCTTTGCCCGTTGGGCGTTGCGCGATGACATGTTCCCCCGCGCCGAGTACCGGCAGACCTGGGAGCGCCTGATCGAGACCTTGCCCGAGCGTCAGGCCTGCAAGCTCATGGTGGGCCTGCTCGATCTGGCCGCACGCGGTGCGTGTGAGGTCCAGCTCGCGCAGATCCTCGGTGGTTTGCTGCAGGCGGGCACCTTGCCCGATCTCGAAGGCCTGGAGGCACGCTTCGCGCCGCGTCAGACACCCCTGCCGGCGGTCACCGTGTCGTTGCCCGCGCTGTCGGTCTACGACGGACTGTACGAGGTGGCGGCATGAGCGCCATCGAGACGGCAACGCTGCCCATGATGCTCACCGAGCTGCGACTGCCCACCATCAAGCGGCTGTGGCCCGCGCTGGCCGAGCAGTCGAACCGCGAGGGCTGGCCGGCCGAGCGGTTTCTGGCCGCCCTGTGCGAGCACGAAATGCACGAGCGCGAGACACGCCGCATCGACCGCCACCGAGCCGAGTCCGCCCTGCCGCCGGACAAGCGCCTGTCGGCCTTCGACTTCGCGGCCGTGCCGACGGTCTCCAAGGCGCACGTCACCGCGCTGGCTGAGGGCGACAGCTGGCTCGAACAAGGGGCGAACATCCTGCTCTTCGGGCCGCCGGGTGTCGGCAAGACGCACCTGATCGCCAGCATCGGCCACGCCCTCATCGAACGCGGCTACCGCGTGCTCTTCACCCGCACGAGCGATCTGGTGCAGCGCCTGCAGGCCGCCCGGCGCGATCTGCGCTTGCCGGCCGAGCTGGCCAAGCTCGACCGCTTCGACCTGCTGATCTGCGACGACTTCAGCTACGTCCGCCGCGACCAGGGCGAGACCTCGGTGCTCTTCGAGCTCATCGCTGAGCGCTACGAGCGCAAGAGCCTGGCCATCACCGCAAATCAGCCGTTCTCGGAGTGGGGCCACGTCTTTGCCGAACCGGCCATGACGCTGGCCACCGTCGACCGGCTCGTGCATCACGCCACGATCTTCGAGATGAACGTGGTGTCAAGCCTGTCTCTTATACACATCT
>DMCZ01000111.1:0-2565 GCA_003446655.1 Thauera sp.
TCGTGGACCATGGAGGCGAGGAGCGCGAGCAGGCTGGCGAGCAGGCAGACCATCGCCAGGCGGAAGGCGCGAAAGGATGCGTCCGGTGTGCTGCGGCGCGAATTGCCCTGCAGTCGCAGGGTCTGCAGCGCGAAGCCACCGGTCAGCGCGAGCAACACGGTCGAGAGCGTCAGCTTGAGCCATGCGATGTCGCCCAGAAGACCCAGCGACCAGAGCAGCAACGCGGCCACGGTGGCTGGCGCCCAGAAGCGCGTGAAGGTGGTGGGATAGGCGGGCGTGATCTGAAACATCGGGACCACGACCCAGCTCGTGGCGGCAAGCAGCAACCCGCCCCATCCCAGCCACGCCCACACGGCGTGCAGGTCCACCAGGGTGGGCAGGCCGACAGGCAAGGCGAACCCCCGGCCAAGGGCAAGGGCCAGGCCGATCCCCAGGGCTGTGGTGAGGGCCAGCGCTGCAAGCGCGAAGCGCAGATCGCGCGGCGTCCTGCTCGCGCCCTGGGCGGGCGCTGCGCGGGCGAGCCCGACCAGGCTGGCTGCCAGGAAGATGCACAAGCCCGTCGCGAGCAAGGTGCCGCCCGACACGATCGCCAGCGGCATGCCGCTACCCAGGCCGAAAGCAAGGCTTGCCGCACCCAGCCCGAGCAGCACATGCGTCACACCGGCGACGCGCAGCGGGGCGGGGAACGCCGCCCCGGCCACGACCGGCAGGATCTGCAGCAGGGCGCCGAGCATCACCTGCAGCATGAAGCCGGCCGCGAACAGATGCACGATCGCCAGCGCACCGGGTGTCCAGCGCGACCCCAGCACTGCCCCATCGAAGATCAGTAGCAAGCCTGCAGCGAGGCCGAAAAGGGGAGCAGTCAGGAAGAATCGCAGCGGCGCCGAGAGCGGGGGCGTGTCCTCGTAGGCCAGGCCTGGATTCGCACTGCTCATGGTCTGGAGATGAGGATTTCGACGGCGCCGTCGTCACGGAATCCCGCCTCGTGGCGGTAACCGTCGCGTTCGAGGATGCGCAGCAGCGGATGCGGCATGCGGTCGATCAGCAAGGTGAATTGCCCGCCTGGGGGCAGATCTGCCAGCGCCTCCATGGCACGCTCGAAAGGCTCGGGGGGCTCGAGGCCGCGTGCGTCGACGATTCTGGTGCTCATGCTGCGTGCTCCGGGGCGAGGCTGCAGCTCAGGGTTTGGACCAGGGCGTCGCGCTCGCCGCCCAGGCGCATGTCGCACATCGGGTAGAGGATGTTCTCTTCCTTCATGTTGTGCTGCTGCATCATGATCAGCAGGGTTTCGGCCTCGCCCGAAAATTCGTCGAGGTCGCGGCTGGCGAGCGCGGCACGCAGTTGCGCCAGCGTCGCGCGCATCTCGGCATGCTCGCCGCGCATCACCTGCGTCGGCCCCTGCGTCATCCCGGTCACCGCCTCGAAGCGGGGGAACAGCTCATGCTCCTCCGCTTCGAAGTGCGCTTCGAGGCCGGTTGCGAAGGTGTCGAGCGCGCGCGCCGCGGCCTCCCAGTCCTTCTTGTGCGCGAGGGTTTCGGCCCGGGCGAAATCGTGGTCGCAACGGCGGTGGTCGTGCGTCATCAGTTCGGCGATCGAGGTCATATTGCGCTCCGGGGGGGTGTCCTGAGCATTCTCCGCGCGGGCACTCAGAAGGCATTGATACGAGTCAAGTCGGCCACTCGCGCACATGGGGGCGAGCGGGTGGGATCGTGCTCGCCTGCGCGAGCTGCGGCAGGCAAAATAGGAGTTTTACCGTCATGGAAAGCGCCCGCATGCAGTCGAGCGTTCTGCCCAGCCGATGGGGGCGGATCTTCCTGTCGTTCGCGCTCGGCTATTACCTCTCCTACCAGCTGCGCACCGTCAATGCGGTGATCTCGCCTGCGCTCACCGACGAACTTCACCTGTCGGCGGCGAACCTGGGCTTGCTCACCAGCACTTACTTCCTCGCCTTCGGACTGGCGCAGATTCCGGTCGGCATTGCGCTCGACCGTTTTGGCCCGCGGCGGGTGGAAGCCCTGCTGTTGTTGATCACCGCGATCGGCGCGGCGATGTTCGCGCTCGGTGACAGCATGCAGCTGCTTGGCGTCGGGCGGGCGCTGATCGGCCTCGGCGTGTCGGCCTGCCTGATGGCGGCGCTCAAGGGCTTCGCGCTCTGGTACCCACGCGATCGTCAGAGCTCGATGACCGGGTTCATCATGGCGGCGGGTGCGCTCGGCGCGCTCACGGCGAGCACGCCACTGGAAGCGGCGCTGCCGGCGATTGGCTGGCGTGGCGCCTTCTGGCTGATCGCGGGCGTGGCCTTGCTGGCGTCCTTCACCATCTTCCGCAACCTGCCGGATGTCCCGATGGAGGGGCCCCGCGGGACGTTTGGCGATGCACTTCGGGTGCTCGGCAGCATCTACGCGTCGCCCGCCTTTCTGCGCCAGGCGGCCTCGGCGGCGACCTTCATCGGCGGCTTCATGGCGCTGCAGAGCCTGTGGGCTGTGCCCTGGCTGATGAACGTGAATGCGCTCGGCCTCGCCCAGGCTGCCGGTATGCTCGTCGTGCTGAATCTGGGGTCACTGG
>DMCZ01000111.1:2824-9317 GCA_003446655.1 Thauera sp.
CTGCTGCGGTTCGGCTACGTCTGCCTGATCGTCATGCAGCTGGCGATCCTTTTCAAGCTCGGGCCGCTGCCGGCGGTGTGGTTTCTGTTCGGGCTGTTTTCGGCGGTCAACTCGCAGAGCTACCTGGTGGCTTCGCGTGCGTTTCCGCCGGANNTGCTGCAGTGGGGGCTTGGACAGGCGCTCGATGCCCTGCGCGCGCAGGGGTTCGACATGGTCAGGGCCCTGCAGTACAGCTTTGCCGGATTGATCGCGCTGCAGGTTCTGGGTTTCCTGCCGCTCGTGGTGGGCAGCCGCGGACGCGATACCCCCGACTGATGCGAAGTGCTCAGGCCGCAAGCCCGCAGGCAAAGCCCGACGACCACGCCCACTGGAAGTTGTAGCCGCCCAGGTGCCCGGTCACATCCACGACCTCGCCGATGAAGTACAGCCCGGGCACGCTGCGCGCTTCCATGGTCTTCGACGACAGCGCCCGCGTGTCGACGCCACCCAGGGTGACTTCGGCTTTGGCGTAGCCCTGGGTGCCCGACGGCGTCAGCGGCCAGTCGGCGAGGCTGGCGGCGATGGTGCGCAGTTCGGCGTGGCGGAATTGGTTCACCGGCTTCGTCCAGCCGTGCAGCTCGCACCAGGCGTGGGCAAATCGGCGCGGCAGGCGCTCGGCGAGCAGATTGGCCAGCAGCGCCTTGTCGTGTGCGTGTTCCAGCAACCAGGCTTCGGCGTCGATGCCCGGCAGCAGGTCGATGTGCACCGGGTCCCGTTCGTCGCCGTCATAGGCCTGGGCCTGCCAGTAGCTCGACACCTGCAGGATTGCCGGTCCGGACAGGCCCCGGTGCGTGACCAGTGCCGCTTCGCGAAACACCGGCCCACGGCAGTGGGCTTCCACCTCGAGCGAGATGCCGGCCAGCGGCGCAAGACGTTCAAGCGTCTCGGGCGGCAGGGTCAGCGGAACCAGCGCCGGCCGCGGCGCAACGACTGAAATGCCGAACTGCTCGGCGATCCGGTATCCGAAGGGCGTGGCGCCGATCTTGGGAATCGCCAGGCCGCCTGAGGCGATCACCAGGCTCGAGGCGGTGAAGTGCCCGCGGTCGGTTTCGATCGCGAAGCGCTCGCCGCTGGCGGCAGTGTCGTAGAGGCGGCTGATCTGGTGCACGGTGGCCGGCATCGCCCATTGGACCGCGCCGTCCTCGCACTCGGCGCGCAGCATGTCGATGATTTGCTGCGCCGAGTCGTCGCAGAACAGCTGGCCCCAATTCCTTTCGTGGAAATCGATGCCGTGCCTGCGCACAAGATCGATAAAATCGCGCGCCGTGTAGCGAGACAGGGCCGAACGCACGAAATGCGGGTTGAGGCTGAGGTAGTTCTCGGGGCCCACGCGCCGGTTGGTGAAGTTGCACCGACCGCCGCCGGAGATGCGGATCTTCTCCGCTAGGCGGGTGGCGTGATCCACCAGCAGCACGCTGCGCCCGCGCTGGCCGGCGGTGGCGGCGCACATCATGCCGGCGGCGCCGGCGCCGATGATCACGACATCGAAATGGTGGCCGGAGGGCGACGCAGCCGGCGTGAGGGTACGCACCACGTGCTTACGTGCGGGGAGAAAGCGGCGCAGAATACGCCCTATGTCGCAGCGCGGCAATGCGCGCGCTGGTGCGCCTTGTGGCCCGCCGGACGCTTCTTTGCGCCCGGGCTGGATAATAACAATGCATTTACTCCTTGGAGTTTCCTATGTCTGATACCACGACCGACTCGACGACGGCGCCACCGCGGCGCAAGGGAGTCCGTCGGGCACTGTGGGCCGTGGGGATCCTTCTGGCCTTGTCGGCGGTTGCTTATCTGGCGACGCCGCCGGTCGCCCGGCACTACGGGCAGAAATACCTCGGTGAGATCCTCGGGCGCGAGGTCAGCATCGAGCGCGTGCTCGTCAATCCGTTCCGCCTCACGGCAGAGGTAGGCGGCCTGCGCGTGATGGCGGCCGACGGCAGCGGCGAGGCATTGTCCCTCGAGGCGCTGCGCGCCAATCTCGAGATCGAGTCGATCGTGCGCAAGGGCATCGTGCTGCATGAATTGGCACTCGAGGCCCCGCACTTGAAGCTGGTGCTCGATGAGGGGGGGCAGCACAACTGGAGCGACGTGGTCGAACGCCTCGCGGCGCTGGGCGGCGAGGCGCCGGCCGAAGATGCGGCGCCCCTGCCGTTCTCGGTGGGCAACATCCGCATCAGCGATGGCAAGGTCGAGGTTGAAGACAAGCCGCGCGGCCTGCGCCACGAGCTCAGCGAGATCGGCCTGGGCGTGCCCTTCATCTCGAATCTGCCGGTCCGGGTGGACGTGTTCATTCAGCCTTCGTTGAGCGCAAAGCTCAACGGCGACCCTCTGCTGCTCAACGCCCGCAGCAAACCCTTCGCCGAATCGCAGGAGACCATCCTCGACGTGGCGCTCAAGCGCTTCGACCTCTCGCGCTGGATGGCTTACCTGCCGATCGAGGCGCGCTTCAAGCTGCCGTCGGCGCTGCTGACCACGAATATCGAGCTCTCGTTCAGCCAGCCGCCCGACGCGCCGCCGGTGGTCGCCCTGCGCGGGCCCCTGCAGATCGACGAACTGGTGCTCCAGGATCGCGACGGCGCGCCGGTCGCCAGCGTGGCCGAGCTCGAGCTCGAGCTTGCCGACGTGCAGCCCCTGATCGGGCGCTGGCATTTCACCCGGCTGCGCCTGGCGCGGCCTGAGGTGGACATGGTGCGCCTGAAGGACGGCGGACTGAACCTGCTGGAGCTGATGCCCCCGCCTGCCAAGCCAACGGCGGCGAAGGCCAAGACGGCCAAGACGGCCAAGGCAGCCAAGGCGGCCGGTGGCGGTGCTGCTGGCGACGCGATCGGGACCGCGGCGCAGGCGTCGCCGTCTGGCGCGGGCGAGGGCACGGCCAACGCCCCAGCGACCGCAGCTCAGGCACCCGATTTCTTGCTCGCGCTCGCCCGCATCCGCGACGGCGTGATCCGCTTCGAGGACCGCGCCCTCGCCGAACCCTTCCGGGCGCGCATCGAGGCGATCAACCTCGACATGCGGGACCTTTCCAATGTCGGGGAGATTCCTGCGGAGATCCGGCTTGACTATGTCACCGACGCAGGCGAGAAGTTTGTCCACGAGGACGTCCTGCGCCTGTCGCCCTTCCAGTTCTCCGGCAACCTGCAGTTCGAAGCGATCAAGCTCGCGCGTTATGCACCTTACCTGGCGCAGGCGCTTCCGGGCGGGACGCTCAGCGCGGGTACGCTGTCCGGCGCCCTGAGCTACCGGGTCACGGTGGGCGACAAGGGGGAGCCAAGGGTCGAGCTTGGCGCCGAGACGCTCGCCGTGCGTGATCTCGCGCTCGTGCTCGCGGGCGCGAAGGCTCCGGCCATCAAGGTCCCTGAGCTCGATGCGCGCGCGCTGGTCCTCGACCTCACAGGGCGCAATGTCCGGCTGGGGGGCCTCGATCTCAAGGCCGCTTCCGTGGCGGCCGTGCGGCTCAAGGACGGGAGCTTCGACCTGGTGAAGGCGCTGGTGCCGCAGCCCGCGCCCGCCGCCAAGTCGACCCGAGGCAGCAGAGCCCCCGACGCGGGGTCTGACTGGGTGGTCGCTGTCGACAAGCTCGCGCTCAAGGGGGCGTCGGTACGTCTCGAAGACCGAAGCGTCAGGCGCCCGGTGGTGACGACCGTTGATAACATCGACCTTGAGGTCGAGGGCTTCTCGACCGCCGAGGGCAGCACCCTGCAGTTGAAGCTCGACTCGCGCTTCAACAACCGCGGCAAGATCGCCGCCAGCGGGCCGCTGACGGTGGAACCGCTGAAGGCCGACCTTCGCCTCGACCTGCGCAGCGTCGACCTGCTCCCGCTGCAGCCCTACGTGCTCGAGCAGACCAAGATCGCGATCTCGCGCGGCAATGTCACGACCCAGGGACGGCTCAATCTGCAGACTGGACGCCGCGGGCAGTTGCTCGCGCGCTTCAACGGCGACGTCGGCGTCGCCAACTTCGCCTCCGTGGATCGCCTCAACGCCACCGACTTCCTGCGCTGGCGCACCCTGAGTGTGGGCGGCATCGATGCCCGCCTGGAGCCGTTCTCGCTCGCTATCAAGCGCGTTGCGGTGGACGATTTCTATACCCGCCTGATCCTTGACGACCAGGGCCGTCTCAACCTGCGCGAAATCGGCGGCATGAGCGGCGACGAGCCTCCGTCATCCAGGGCGGGTGCGCCGGTGGCCGTCGGCGGCGAAGTCAACCCGGTTGGCGAGGCGGCTCCGGCGGCGGAGGGCCGTCGTACGGCCGAGGTCGCGCCGCCGAGCGCGCCGCCTCCGCCGATCCGTATCGACCGCGTCGAGATCAAGCGCGGCAACGTGGCCTTCAGCGACCGTTTCGTCCGGCCCAACTACGACGCCAACCTTACGGATCTGGCAGGCACGCTCACCGGTTTTTCAACCTCGCCGGACACGATTGCCAGGCTGGAGCTTGCGGGAAAGGTAGACAAGAGCGCCCCGCTCAGCATCACGGGTGAGTTGAACCCCTTCCGCCAGGATGCCCACCTCGACATCGTGGCGAAGGTCAGTGATTTCGAGCTCACCGGGCTGTCGAGCTATTCGGGCAAGTACGTCGGCTATGGCATCGCAAAGGGCAAGCTGTCGGCCGAGCTCAATTACAAGATCGAGGACCGCAAGCTCACCGCGACCAACCAGATCTTCCTCGACCAGCTCACCTTCGGCGACAAGGTCGACAGCCCGGATGCGGTGAACCTGCCGGTGCAGCTTGCGGTGTCGCTGCTCAAGAACAGCCGTGGCGAGATCGACCTGCATCTTCCAGTCAGCGGCACGCTCGACGATCCGGAGTTCAGCATCTTCGGCCTGGTGCTGAAGATGTTCTTCAACCTCATCGGCAAGGCCATCACCTCGCCCTTTGCCTTGCTCGGCGCTGCGCTCGGCGGCGGCGAGGAGTTGTCTCAGCTCGAGCTTGCCGCGGGCAGCGCGCGGCCGGGCGAAGCACAGCAGGAGAAACTGAAGACGCTCGCCCAGGCGCTGATCGACCGTCCGACGCTCAAGCTCGACATCATCGGTCGTGCCGACCCCTCGACCGACCTCGACGGGCTGCGTCAGGCCGCGCTCGACAACGCCGTACGCGCGCAGAAGCTCAAGGCGATGATCGCCCGCGGCGAGGAGGCTCCTTCGCTCGAGGACATCGAGGTCGGTGCCGAGGAGTACCCCGCATTGCTGGAGAAGGCTTACAAGGCCGCCGACTTCAAGAAGCCGCGCAACCTGATCGGCCTCACCAAGGATCTCCCCGTGCCCGAGATGGAGGCGCTGATGCGTGCCAACGTCAAGGTTGGTGATGCGGAACTGCGTGCGCTCGCGCAGCAGCGCGCTCAGGCCGTGCGTGAGTGGCTGGCCGGCGACGGGGCCGTGCCGGGCGAGCGCATCTTCGTACTCGAGCCCAAGGTCGAGCCCATCAGCGAGGGAGGTCAGGTGCAGTTCTCGCTGCGCTGAACCGCGTTGATTGTCGCCTGATTGCGTCGGGCTGAGTTCACCCCCCGGCGCGCTGCCTGGGTGCTCGACCCGGCGGTCTCGATCCTGGGCGCGGTCATCCACGCCGTGGGTCGCCGGGGAAGGAGGAATCGTTCATGGACAAGGTCTTCATCAGCTACCGGCGGGACGACGCAGCGGGTTACGCGCGTGCGATCTATGAGGAGCTGACCGAGCGCTTTCCGGCCGACAGCGTGTTCATGGATGTCGATGCGATCGAGCCCGGCCTGCCCTTCGACGAGGTGATCCACAACGCAGTCGGCCAGTGCCGGGTGCTGCTCGTGCTGATCGGTCCGCGCTGGCTCGCACGCGGGGCGGACGGTCGCTCCCGGCTCGAGGACGAGCGTGACTTCGTGCGTCTCGAGATCGCTGCCGCGCTGGTGCGCAACATCCGCGTCATCCCGGTGCTGTTGGATGGCACGCAGATGCCGCGGGAGAGCGAGCTGCCCGAACCCCTGCGTGGCCTGGTGTGGCGCAATGCGATCGAGGTCAGCAACTCGCGCTTCAATGCCGACCTTGCGCGGCTGACCGAGGTGCTGACGCGGGTGCTTGACGCCCCGGCGGCACCCGAGGCTGCTGCGCCCCGTCCGGTTGCCACGGGGTCCGCTGCCGCGGCTTCAACGCCGGCAGCCCCGCAGGCGCAGGCAGCGCGGCAGACCGAAAGCGGCGCGGCGCGCGCAGGTGGTTCCCGAAACGGCGCGCGCTACGCCGCGGGGCTGGCTGCCGTGGCCCTTGCAGTGCTGGCCTGGGTGATGTGGCCGGATGCAGCACCACCATCGTCGGAAGGCGTGGAGACCGATCAGCAGAGGGGGGAGCAGGCAGTCCAAGCGCTGCCGGGCCAGCTGGACAAGATTCAGCAGGCGCAGATGGACCAGATCCGGCGCTTGGGGACAGGTTCCGAGTCAGAGTTGAGCCCGCTTGCCGCGCTCGATGTCGATGTGCGCCCGTGGGGCGTGGTGTTCGG
>DMCZ01000111.1:9556-10891 GCA_003446655.1 Thauera sp.
CAGCCTCAGCTGCGCGACGGCTATGTGGCCTGCCAGGCAACGAACTGAACGGGGCTGGAACATCGCCCTCAGAGCATCCCCATCTCCAGCCGCGCCGCCTCGCTCATCATCTCGCGGCTCCAGGGTGGATCCCACACCAGGCTGACGTCGGCCTCGGCGACGCCGGGGATGGAGAGCAGCTTGTCGCGTGCCTCGTCCGCGATCAGGGTACCCATGCCGCAACCGGGGGCGGTGAGGGTCATCGCTACGGCGACGCGGAAGGTGCCGGCGGGCAGGGGCTCGGCGGTGCACGCGTAGACCAGGCCGAGATTGACGATGTCGATCGGGATCTCGGGGTCGTAGCAGGTGGCCAGCTGTTCCCAGGCGGCGCGCTCGATGCGCTCTGCGGTCTGCTCGCCGGTCTGCGCAGCGGGCGGGGCAGGAGCAAGCTGCGGCTCCAGCCCGAGCGCGTCGGCGTTGCGCTCGTCGATGCGATACAGGTTGCCGCCACTCATCACCGTGATCGAGCCGCCCAGACGCTGCGTGATCAGCGCGTAGCTGCCTTCTTCCAGCGTTTCCGGCTTGCCCCAGGGCACGCTCACCGCAGCGCAGTCGCGTTGCAGCACGCGGGAATCGGTTTCGCCGTAACGGTCACCCATGATGGTCTCCTGCAAGGGGGCGTTGTCGCCCATCGTTCGCGCCGACGTTGTCGAAGGCTCCGGCCCGGTCGGCATCCGGGAGTCGGTCGATCCTCATTCGGTGTGCGCGGTCTCGTGCGCGCCGGCGAGCGCGTTGTGCAGCGTGTGCCAGGCAAGCGTCGCGCACTTGACCCGAGCGGGGAACTCCTTGACCCCTGCGAGCACCTGCAGCTTGCCGAAGTCGCGGGCCGGGGCGTCGCCCCCCTGGTTGCCGGTGAGCAGCGCATGCACGTCATTGAACAGGGCCTCGACCTCCTCGACCGGCTTGCCCTTGACGGCCTCTGTCATCAGCGATGCCGACGCGGTGGAAATCGCGCAGCCGTGGCCGACGAAGCTCGCCTCGCGCACGATGCCATCCTCGACCTGCAGATACACCGTGAGCTGGTCGCCGCACAGCGGATTGTGGCCGTCGGCGTGGTGGCTGGCGGCCGGCAGGGGGCGGTAGTTCCGCGGGTTGCGGTTGTGATCGAAGATCACTTCCTGGTAAAGCTCGCGCAGCGAGTCCTGCATGTCGCTCATTGGGGCCTCCGGGTGCCGAACAGGTGCTGCGCCTTGTGGATTGCGGCGACCCCCGCGGCGGTGTCGTCCCCGGCGGTGTAGAGGGGGGGGGAGGGGGGGGCGGGGGCGGGGGGGGCGCAGCGGCGCACCCGCTGCCTCT
>DMCZ01000076.1:0-4717 GCA_003446655.1 Thauera sp.
CTAGCAGCCTGTCGGACTACCCCCTGTAAAATGCCGCATCGCCCCCGGATCCTGAGAGCATGAGCCGCTTCCGCCCGATCGACCGCCAAACGGACTACCTGCTGCCGCCCTCGGTACAGGAGTGGCTGCCCGAAACGCACCTGGCGCGCTATGTGGTCGACGTGGTCGAGGCACTGGACCTGTCGGCGCTGGAGCGGGCGTATGCGGGGCGTGGGAGCGATGCGTACCACCCGGCGATGCTGCTGTCGCTGCTGATCTACGGCTACGCGACGGGGACGCATTCGAGCCGCCGGATCGAGCGGGCGACTTACGATTCGCTGGCGTTTAGGTTCATCGCCTGCAACCAGCACCCGGACCACGACACCCTGGCGAGTTTCCGGCGCCGCTTCGGCGAACAGTTCGCCGAGCTCTTCGTGCAAGTGCTGCAGGTCGCACGCGAGAACCAGCTCTCGCGCTTTGGCACGGTCAGCCTGGACGGCACCAAGCTGCACGCCAACGCCTCCCGGCACAGTGCGCTGTCTTACGGGCACGCGCAGAAGATCGAAGCGCAGCTCAAAGCCGAGGTGCAGGAGATGCTCAAGCTGGCCGAGGCCGCCGATCAAGGCAATGTGCCTGAGGGGGTGGATTTGCCGGCGGAGATCAAGCGCCGCGAAGACCGTCTGGCGGCCATCGCGACGGCCAAAGCCAAGATCGAGGCCCGCGCGAAGGAACGTTTCGAGCGCGAGCAAGCCGAGTACGAGGCGAAGATGGCCAAGCGCAAGGCCAAGCAGGCGAGCACGGGCAAGAAGCCCGGTGGCAAGCCCCCCAAGCCCCCGCAGACGGGGCCACAGGCCGAGGATCAGATCAATCTGACCGATGAAGACTCGCGCATCATGAAGGTGGCGGGCGGTGGTTTCGAGCAGTGCTACAACGCGCAAGTCGTGGTCGATACCGAATCGATGCTGGTGGTGGCGCCCCACATCACCACCGCCGGTAACGACAAGGAGCAGGTCGCGCCGATGCTCGAGTGCATCCAGGCACTGCCCGATGGGCTCAATCAACCCACGCGGCTGCTGGCCGACACCGGCTTTTACAGCGAACGCAACGTCCAGCACTGCCACGACGCCGGGGTCGAGCCGCTGATCGCAGTGGGGCGCGATGCGCATCATCCGGATTGGCGCAGCCGCTTCGAGGAGCCCGCACCGCTCGAGACGCCCACCTCCCACGTCGAGCAGATGAAGCACGCCCTCAAGACCCAGACCGGTCGCGCCGCCTACGCGCTGCGCAAACAGACCGTCGAGCCGGTGTTCGGCATCATCAAGTCCGTGATGGGTTTCCGTCAGTTCCTGCTGCGCGGTGTTGGCAACGTGCGCAACGAATGGACGCTGGTCTGCCTCGCGTGGAACTTCAAGCGCATGGCCGCATTGCGTCTGCAGTGAGAAGAAACGACAGGAGCATGGCGATTTCACGCGAAAAAGGCGCTTTCGGCTCTGAAATGCCGATTATTTTTCACATCATGAAAACCCGCCTGCCGGTACGCCGTCCGCCGGCTTCAAGTCCGACAGGCTGCTAGGGGAGTGATGTGCAGAGATTGGAACGAGCAGTAGAGGCGGGAATGCACCGATTGCGGGGTGTGCCAGGGACGCAGATTGCGGCGGGACCGGCACCCAGGGAGGTGGGTTACCGCTTGCTTTCGGCCCTCCTTAGCTTCGGTTTCTTCGCTCTGTACTCCCAGGCGGTGTTCATTCTCTTCATGGGGAACGAGGGCTTCTTCTCCTACGACATGCTGGTAAACGGGGCGGTCGGGATCGGTGTGTTCTTCCTTGCTACAGAGCTGACCATAGTGACGTTTGCGGTTTCTGCTGTGGGGGTGATGATCCCCGCGCTTCGGTGGAGATATCGCGGAAGTGTCAGCCGAACGCACATCATAGGTCTCAGCGTGCTCAATCTGTATGTCATCTGGGGCGTGGTTGGCGCTCTGAGCCGATCACGGCAGGACTGGATGATCTGGCTTGTGATCTTCGCTGTAAGCATTCTGGTATGCCTTCAGATCGGCACCCTGATTCACGGAACAGCCAAGGACAGCCTGCGCAGCCTGGTTATCGTCTTGGTCTGTCTGCTGGGCATCACAGCCGTGGCGCACAAGGAGACCGTGGCGCTGCTCGAATTCGGCCTCAAGCACTTTGGCGTTGGCGGGAATGTCCCTGTGACGCTGAAGTTGGAGCAGCCGGCCGAAGCGAGGACGGTCAATGGGCGCCTCGTCTTCTTGTCTCCCGAGAACGCCTATGTCGTCGTGGATGGCGACGGTCGAGTGTCGATCATTCCCCGGGCGAAGGCCGAGATCATCAGCGTTTCCTCCCGCGAGGCACCCGCGATGTGATGTTTGCCGGCGCCAGCCTATCCTGCACTAGTCGTCCTTCACGCCCATTTCTTGGACATGTCCAAATTTCGGTACTGCCGGCAGCGTCGGGCAGCCGCGTGGCGGCGCGCTGAAGTTGTCTTGCGCTCCACCGCGTCAGCTTTTCCGGGTGGAGGAGCGTCCAATATCCTTGGTTGTCAGCTCAGCATGCCGTGTGTTCATGGCCTCTACCATCTCGACTACCAGCTGATGAAGGGCGCCGATGCTCCGCTTGGTGAGCCGGAATTCTTCCAGGTTCGCTTTGTAGGCCGCCGCGAACTCCAGTGGCTCGATGACGCCGAACTCGTAGCTGACACATGTGCGAGTCGGATCTTCGGCAATCTGGTACGTGCCGTCAGGTTGCTCCACCGTGACGGGGGCTGGTCCAACCGACCGGTGTGCCCGGAGGATTTCGCCGGTATGAAACCTGGGGCCGAAGGAATGGCTCTGGCCTTCTTCGGGTTGGGGCTGGCGCACGCGGGCGTGCGTCTCGGGCGCAAGACCTACATGGTCGACATGGCCGAGGGCAACCGGCGCACCGACTATGTGGCCGTGAGCAATTCGGTGATCGGCGCGCTGCTGCTCGTCTCGGGCGTCATCGGCGGCGTGGCCGCCACCGTGTCGGTGGAGGCCACGCTGGCGCTGCTTGGCGGGGCGGGCCTGCTCGGAGCCTGGCTGAGCCTGGGCTGGAAGGAGGTGTCGGGTTGAGCCCTGCGCTGGGCGTCCGCTCGGGCCCGGTCAGCGCTGGCGTGCCCGCAGCAGCGCCTTCTCGCCCTCGATGATCAGGAACACGAGCAGGCCGATCACCATCGGCGGTCCCCAGGCCTCGATCGGCAGCGGTGTGGTGCCGAACCAGGTGTTCAGCAAGGGCAGATAGACGAAGCCGAGCTGGAGCAGGCCGAGCAGTGCGACCGACACGAGCGCGCCCGGGTTGGTGAACATGCGTGAGGGCGCCAGGCTGGAGGCGGTGAGGAAGCGGCTGTTGAACAGGTACCAGGCCTGTGCCACCACCAGCGTATTCACCGCGATGGTGCGTGCCGTCTTCAGTTCCATGCCCTGCAGCAGCGAATACTCGAACCAGGCGATGGTGGCGCCGCCGATCAGCAGCGACACGAAACCCACCCGCATCAGCATCAGTCCGTTGATGATCGGCGTGCCCGGTTTGCGCGGCGGGCGCTGCATGACGCCGGGCTCGGCAGGCTCGAAGGCCAGCGCCAGCGCAAGGGTGACCGCCACCACCATGTTGACCCAGAGGATCTGCACCGGGGTCAGCGGCAGGGTGAGGCCGAACACCACCGCGGCCAGCATCACGAAGCCCTGGGCGCCGTTGGTGGGCAGGATGAAGAGGATCGCCTTCCTCAGGTTGTCGTATATGGTGCGCCCTTCCTCGACCGCGCGCTCGATGGTGGAGAAGTTGTCGTCGGCGAGCACGATCTCGGCGGCCTCCTTGGTGGCCTCGGTGCCCTTGATGCCCATCGCCACGCCGACATCGGCGCGCTTGAGGGCGGGGGCGTCGTTGACGCCGTCGCCGGTCATCGCCACGACCTCGCCGCGCGCCTGCAGCGCCTTGACCAGGCGCAGCTTGTGCTCGGGGCTGGTGCGGGCAAAGATGTCGCAGTCGTGGGCGATCTGCTGCAGTTCCTCGTCGCTGGCGGCCTCGATCTCGGCGCCGGAGATCACCTTCAGCTCGCCCGCGGCCCCCAGGCCCATCTCGATGCCGATCGCGCGCGCGGTGCCGGCGTGGTCGCCGGTGATCATCTTCACGCGGATGCCGGCCTCGTGGCAGGAGCGGATGGCGTCGATCGCCTCGGGGCGGGGCGGGTCGATGATGCCGATCAGGCCGAGGAAGACCATGTCCTCGTGCAGGTCCTCGGGGGCGAGCGCGCGCTTGCTGTCGGGTACCTCGCGCGCGGCGGCCGCGAGCACGCGCAGGCCTTCGGCGCTCAGCATCTCGATCTGTTCTTCCCAGAAGGCGCGGTCGAGCGTCTCGTGCTCGCCGCTGGCGCCGAGTTCGAGGTGGCAGCGGTCGAGCAGGCGGTCGGGTGCGCCCTTCAGCAGGATCCGGCGCTGGCCGTCGGGCGCGGTGTTGAGCGTGGCCATGAACTTGTTGGCCGACTCGAAGGGGATGCTGTCATGGCGCTCGTGGGCGCCGGCCTCGAAGCCGGCCTTGTGGGCGAGCGTGCGCAGCGCGCCCTCGGTGGGCTCGCCGGTCACCCGCCACTGGCCGTCTTCCTCGGCGACGTGGGTGTCGTTGGCGACGGCGGCGACTTCGATCACCGCCTGCAGGTGGCCGTGGCGGGCGAGGTCCGCGGCTTCGCCGTCGAGCGTGATCTCGCCCTC
>DMCZ01000076.1:4929-5567 GCA_003446655.1 Thauera sp.
ACCGTGACCGAGCCCAGCGTCTCGACCGCGGTGAGCTTGCGCGTGATGGCGTTGCGCTGCGCCATGCGCTGCACGCCGAGCGCGAGCGTGATGGTGAGGATGGCCGGCAGGCCCTCGGGGATGGCCGCAACGGCAAAGCCGATCGCGGCCAGGAAGACGTCGGCGGGCGCCTGTTCGTGAAGGAGCACGCCGATCGCGAGCATCAGCACCGCGAGCGCGACGATGACGACCGAGAGCAGCTTGCTGAACTGCGCCATCTGGCGGGTGAGCGGGGTCTGCAGGGTCTCGACCTCGGCGATAAGGCGGTTGATGCGGCCGAGCTCGGTGTCCGCGCCGGTGGCCACCACGACCCCGACGCCGCGTCCAGCGGCGATCAGCGTGCCGGAGTAGGCCATGCCCAGGCGGTCGCCCACCCCCGCGTCGGCAGCGACCGCCTCGGTGGTCTTGTCCGCGGGCACGGATTCGCCGGTGAGGGCCGACTCCTCGATGCGCAGGTTGTTGGTCTCGATCAGGCGCAGGTCCGCGGGCACGCGCGCGCCCGAGCGCAGGCGCACGATGTCGCCGGGCACCAGGCCATCGGCGTCGGCGCTGCACCACTGACCGTCGCGGCGAAGGTCGGCGCGCAGCGACAGCATCTT
>DMCZ01000076.1:5790-83010 GCA_003446655.1 Thauera sp.
ACGCCGAGGATCACCCCGGTGTCGATCAGGTGGCCGAGCGTCGCGGTGATGGCTGCGGCAGCGAGCAGCACGTAGATCAGGACGTCGTTGAAGTGCTTGAAGAAGCGCTTGAGCACCCCTTCCTTTCGTGCTTCGGGCAGGCGGTTGGGCCCGAACTCTTCGAGGCGACGCGCGGCCTCATCGCTGTCCAGGCCCTCGGGGCTGCTGGCGAGCGCTTCGAGTACCGCGTCGACCGGGCGCGCGTGGGCGGCGTCGACGGGCGTGATGCGGTGGGGCTGAGGCGCGGGGGAATCGGTCTGCTTGTCGTGCGGGCTCATGGGCGCGGCTCCATGCCGGTGTCTTTTCGCGTCACCGTGGCGGTGGTCGCGAGTGTGGATGATCAGCGCGCCAGCGCGTACTTGCCGTGCTGCGCTGCCATATACAAAGACCATCCCGCCGCACGAAGTTCAAAACAGACCCTTTGCAAGGCGGGATGCGGCAATGCGGGTGCCGGTGTGCTCGCACTCACTCCGTGTCGTAGCCCAGCAGGCGGGACTCGATGATGCGCTGCGCCACGCCTTCGGGCACGTCCGACTCCCACTCGCCGCGACCGCGACGCAGGCCGGCCAGCACCTCGGCGACGTCGATGTGCAGGTGGCCGTCGTCCTGCGGCTGCACGGCGACCAGCTTGTCGTTCTCCTTGAGGTGGGCGAGCAGGTGGCGCAGGTTGTCGGGGACCTGGACATTGTCGAGCGTGATGGTGGCGGCAGCGTCGGTGCCCCGCGGCCGCGACGGATACACGTAGACATGGGTGTTGTCCGGGAACAGCTTGCCGAAGGCCTCGAGGATGCCGCCCTCCAGGCCCTCGTAGTACTTCTCGTCGAACAGGAACTGGAAGTCCCGCACCGAGAGCACGATGCCGATCGGCTTCTGCGTATAGCGGCGCAGGTAGGCGCGCAGGCGGAAGAAGCGCACGTAGTCCGAGATCATCACCGTGTAGCCCTGCGATGCGAGCAGGTCGATGCGCGCGAGGAAGTCGGCGCCGTCAACGTTGTCGCCGCTGACCAGCGAGTTCATCGTGACCTCGGCGAGCGACAGGACCTCGTGCTCATTGACCTCGGCGAGCTGGCTGAACTGGCGCAGGCCGGAACGCATCATGTCCACATTGACGCAGGTCACCGGCTTGAAACTGCCGCGCATGACCATCACCGGCTTGCGGTAGAGCAGCTCACCCGGCACCACCACCTGGCCATCGGGGTTGAACACCACCGCCCGCGTCAGCCAGCTGCGGATCAGGTGCAGGTTCATCAGCCGGTTCTCGACCTCCTCGAAATAGGGACCGGAGAAGTCGATCAGGTCGACCTCGATGCGCTCGGAGCCCAGTCCGTCGGCCAGGCCCTCGATCACCCATTCCGGGTTCTGGTGGTGAAAGAAGGCCCCATGGATCAGGTTGACGCCGAGGATGCCGAGCGCTTCCGACTGCTGTGCGTTGTCGTTGTCGAGCATGCGCACGTGCATGATCACGTCGCTCGGCTCGGCGCCCGGGTGCAGTTGCAGGCGGATCCCCACCCAACCGTGGCACTCGTTCTTCTGCTTGAAGCTGCGCGCGGTGACGGTGGCGGCGTAGGCGAAGAAGGTGGTGTTCTTGGGCCGCAGGTGGGCCAGGCGCGCGACCACCTGGCTGAACTCCTTGTCGAGCATCTGCAGCAGGCGGGCGCGGCTGACGTAGCGGTCGACGTGGCCGTAGATGTCGTCGCTGACTGCCATGTCGTAGGCGGACATGGTCTTGGCGATGGTGCCGGCGGCAGCGCCGACCTGGAAGAAGCGGCGCGCGACCTCCTGGCCGGCGCCGATCTCGACGATCGCCCCGTACTTGTATTTGTCGAGGTTTACCGCAAGGGCCTTCTGGTCGGTGGTCAGCGTCGTGTTGCGGGTGCGCATGGGGTCTCCTCGAAGTGGTCGGGCAGCGATTGCGGTGCGGATTACCTGAGCTTGAAGCCGAGCGCGTGCAGGGCCTCGACCAGGCGGTCGCGCCCGGACAGGCTTTCGGGACCGGCGATGCGCTTGGCCGAATGCACGGCCCATGTGCCGTGCACGTTCATTCCCTGCTCCGCGTAGAAGCCCGCCATGGCGCGATTGTAGGCTTCGATGCCGTCGTCCTGAATGTCCTGGCGGTAGCGTTCGTGGTGCAGCACCACCGACTGCGGGGGCCGCGGCTTGATCTCGGCCGGGCGGGCGGGGTCGGGCGTGCCGACGCACATGCCGAACACGGCGAACACCTCCGGTGGCAGCTCGAGCAGCGCAGCGACCTCTTCCGGGTGGTTGCGCATGCCGCCGATGTAGACCATGCCGAGGCCGAGCGACTCGGCCGCCGCGGCCGCGTTCTGCGCGGCGAGGGCGGCGTCGATGACGCCGGTCAGGAACATCTCGGTGTAATCCAGCCCGGCCGAGGGGCGCTCGAGCTGCCCGGCGATGCGGCGCAGGCGGGCGAGGTCAGCCAGCCAGACCAGCTGCAGCGGCGCTTCGCGGACATGCGCCTGGCCTCCTGCGAGCTCGGCGAGGCGGGCGCGCCTGTCTGCATCGCGTACCGCGACCACGCTCCAGACATTGAGGTTGGAGGAGCTCGCGGCGGACTGCGCTGCGGCGATGATCGCCGCGAGTTGCGCGTCACCTACCGGGTCGGGCAGGTAGGCGCGGACCGAGCGATGGGAGAGGAGCTGCTCGATGAGCGGCGTCAGCGCCGCTTGGGTGGGCGCTGAGTTGGCGCCGTAGCGTGCGATGAGGGTGGGGCTGATCGAAGACATGGGCATTCCTCGCAGGGCGGCGCACGGTGGTCGGGCGCCTGACGGCGTGAAGTATACCGGCACGTTTCGCGCAACACATGTTCGGTCGGGACGGGGTTGGCGACGCTCCGCGCAGCGATGCGGCGGCCTTGCGCCATCCGTTGGCTTGGTGTTCGCCTGATCGTGAGAACCGTTTTTTTGATCTCTGTTGGAGAATTACGTTAACGTCAACGTAAAATAAGGGCGTGGGGTGGCGTTCTGACGCACCGCCCCGTACATATTCCAACGAGGCATCGGAGAGGAGAGCCCATGACTGCTTTGAATGAATTTCTTGCCGCCCGCGACTTCCTGCTGCAGCACCGCAGCGACTACGCCACCGCCTACGCCGGCTTCAAGTGGCCCAAGCTCAAGGAGTTCAACTGGGCGCTGGATTACTTCGACGCCATGGCCAAGGGCAACGACAACCCGGCGCTGTGGATCATCGAGGAGGACGGCCGCGAGTCGAAGCTGTCCTTCGCCGAGATGTCGGCGCGCTCGAACCGCGTCGCCAACTGGCTGCGCAAGCAGGGCGTCAAGCGCGGCGAGCGCATCCTGATCATGCTCGCCAACGAAGTGCCGCTGTGGGAGACCATGCTCGCCGCGATCAAGCTTGGCGCGGTGGTGATCCCGGCGACCACGCTGCTCACTCCCGACGACCTCGTCGACCGCGTCGAGCGCGGCCAGGTCAGGCACGTGGTGATCGGCACCGCCCACACCTACAAGTTCGAGAACCTGCCGGGCAATTTCGGGCGAATCGCCGTGGGCGGCGCGCCCGCCGGCTGGAAGGCCTTCGAGGAGGCCGCAGCCGAATCCGACCAGTTCACTCCGGACGGCGTGACCCGTGTCGACGATCCGCTGCTGCTCTACTTCACCTCGGGCACCACCTCCAAGCCCAAGCTGGTGCTGCACACCCACCAGTCCTACCCGGTCGGCCACCTGTCGACGATGTACTGGATCGGTCTCAAGCCCAACGACCGCCACATGAACATCTCCTCGCCGGGCTGGGCCAAGCACGCCTGGAGCTGCTTCTTCGCGCCCTGGAACGCCGGCGCCTGCGTGTTCCTGTACAACTACAACCGCTTCAACGCCAAGGCCCTGCTGGACGTGCTGGTGAAGTACGAGGTCACCACCATGTGCGCGCCGCCGACCGTGTGGCGCATGCTGATCCAGCAGGATCTGGCTTCGGTCAAGACCAAGCTGCGCGAGCTGATCGGCGCCGGCGAGCCGCTCAACCCCGAGGTCATCGACCAGGTGAAGAAGGCCTGGGACATCACCATCCGCGACGGCTTCGGCCAGACCGAGACCACCGCGCAGATCGGCAACACGCCCGACCAGCCCTTGAAGCCCGGCTCCATGGGCCGCCCGCTGCCCGGGTACCGGATCGCCCTGCTCGACGCCGACAGCAAGCCCTCGGTCGAGGGCGAGGTGGCGCTGGTGATGGGCGAGCATCGTCCGGTGGGCCTGATGGTCGGTTACTCGGGTGATCCGGCCAAGACTGCCGAGGTCATGCGTGACGGCCACTACCGTACCGGCGACGTCGCCAGCATCGACGAGGACGGCTACATCACCTACGTCGGCCGCGCCGACGACGTGTTCAAGGCCTCCGACTACCGCATCAGCCCCTTCGAGCTCGAGAGCGTGCTGATCGAGCACCCGGCGGTGGCCGAAGCCGCGGTGGTGCCGAGCCCGGATCCGGTGCGCCTGGCGGTGCCCAAGGCCTTCGTGATCCTCGTCGCCGGCCAGGAGCCGAGCAAGGAGCTCGCCAAGGACATCTTCGCCTTCACGCGCGAGCGCCTGGCGCCGTACAAGCGCATCCGCCGCCTGTCCTTCGCCGACCTGCCCAAGACCATCTCGGGCAAGATCCGCCGCGTCGAGCTGCGCAAGGCCGAAGAGGCGCGTGGCGAGAACGTGCGTGGCGAGCTGGAGTTCTTCGAGGAAGACTTCCCCGAGCTCAAGGGCTGACGCCGCGTCTGGTTGCGCGCGCGGGTTCGTACGCGATCGGCGCGAACTGCGGGCATTGTTGCGGGATCTGCGGGCCTTGGCGTATGCCGACGCCCGCGAATTCTCTCCACACCGCTCATGAGCGATCGTCCCTCGCGCATTGTGCTGCTACAATGCCGGCCGTGGCGGGTCTCCCCGCATTGCAGCGCGGTGAACCTGGTCAGGGCCGGAAGGCAGCAGCCACAGCCGTTTCCTGCAAGTGCCGGGGGTCAGGCTCGCCACCCTGAACACCAAGGATGAAGGGCGCTCCCTGCGGGCGCCCTTCCTTTTTCGTGGCCCATTCGCCTGTTCTCCGGCGTCGACGTCGCTTCAAGCCGCTGCTGCGCGTACCGCCTGTTTCCCACGGCCTGGCCTGTCAGCCCAGCAGCGTATCCATCAGCATCATCAGGACGAAGCCGACGATGAGGCCGCCGGTGGCGAGGGTCTCGTGACCGCGGCGGTGCGACTCCGGGATGATCTCGTGGCTCACCACGAAGAGCATCGCACCGGCTGCACCCGCAAGCCCCCAGGGCAGGATCATTGTCGACGCCGAGACCATCATCGAGCCGACGATGGCGGCGATCGGCTCCATCAGTCCGGACACGGCGGCAACGCCGAAGGCCAGCCAACGCCCGTACCCGGCCGTGACCAGCGCGATCGCAACGATCAGGCCTTCGGGGATGTTCTGCAGCGAGATGCCGGTGGCGACCGCATCACCCGAACCTGCGCCGCTGCCGTTGAGGCCGGCGGCGACCCCGATGGCGAGGCCTTCCGGAATGTTGTGCACTGCGATCGCGAACACGAACAGCCAGACCGCGGCACCACTGCGCCCACCCTCAGGGTTGTGGGTGTGGGGCAGGGCACGATCCATCGCGAGCAGGCCGCCGGCGCCGAGCAGGACGCCGAGCGCGACCAGGACGGCGGCGCTGGACACCGAGCCAGACTGATGCTGAGCAGCCTCGAAGGCCGGCAGCAGCAGCGAGAACACGCTCGCCGCCAGCATCACGCCGGCACCGAAGCCGAGCAGCATGCCCTGCACATTGGCGCCGATACGGCGCACCACGAGCAGTGGCACCGCGCCGAGCGCGGTGGCAGCCGCCGCCATGGCGCCGCCAGAGATTGCGCCTGAAACCGCCAGTTCGAAGCCTTCCACGCTGCGTACGAACTCGGCTACCAGCAGCGCAAGGCCCGTGACGGCGATCAGCCAGCCGCTGAGGGCACGCAGGGCGCCGGCCGGACTGGCGGGCTGGAAATGCAGGCGAGCAACTTTATCGACCATCGCGGCGCTCCTCGTGACGTGCTGGCTGGACCGGCGGCAATGCGCCAGTGACACCTCGAGTATGGATGCCGGCATCCGATAGGTCTAATTGAAGTTGATTAGAAAATGGATAGCTAAATAATATTGTTTAGAGCGCGTCCGAGGGCCGACGTGGTCGATTGCTGCAGCGCGCTTCCGGTTCCGGAGGCAGGCCACTAGAATCGGAGTGTTCGTTCAAGGAGTCCCCCGATGACCCAGTCCGCCCCGCATCAAACCGTGAGCCCCGCGCGCAAGGCCGAGATCCTTGCCGAGGCGCTGCCCTACATCAAGCGCTTCTTCGACAAGACCATCGTCATCAAGTACGGCGGCAACGCGATGACCGATCCGCATCTCAAGGATTGCTTCGCGCGTGACGTCGTGTTGCTCAAGCTGGTCGGCCTGAACCCGGTGGTGGTGCATGGCGGTGGCCCGCAGATCGAGAACCTGCTCGCGCGCGTGGGCAAGAAGGGCGAGTTCATCCAGGGCATGCGGGTGACCGACGCCGAGACCATGGAAGTCGTCGAGATGGTGCTCGGCGGCCAGGTGAACAAGGAGATCGTCAACCTGATCAACCAGGCTGGCGGCAAGGCCGTGGGCCTGACCGGCAAGGATGCCAGCTTCATCCGCGCCAAGAAGCTGCTGATGCAGAAGCTCGACGCCCCCGCAGGCGACCTGATCGACGTCGGCCAGGTGGGCGAGATCACCAGCATCGACCCGAGCCTGATCGCCTTCCTCGACCAGGGCGACTTCATCCCGGTCATCGCGCCGATCGGCGTGGGCGAGGAAGGCGAGACCTACAACATCAACGCCGACGTGGTGGCTGGCAAGCTGGCCGAGATCCTCAAGGCCGAGAAGCTGGTCCTGCTCACCAACACCCCGGGCGTGCTCGACAAGGCCGGCAACCTGCTCACCGGCCTGACTCCGCGCCAGATCGACGACCTGGTCGCCGATGGCACGCTGTCGGGCGGCATGCTGCCCAAGATCGGCTCGGCGCTCGACGCAGCGCGCAATGGGGTGAAGTCGGTACACATCATAGACGGTCGCGTCGAACACTGCCTGCTGCTCGAGATCCTGACCGACCATGGCGTCGGGACGATGATCAAGAGCAAGTAAGGCCGGGCGGAGACCTGCGGCGCCGCAGCGCCCGCGCCCCGCGGAAAAAACAAGACCCGCCCCGGTAATGCCGGAGGCGGGTCTTTTACCGCAGCGTGGTGGAGCAGGATCAGTCGATGGTCAGGCGCTTGGCCTGGGCTTCGGCCTTCTTCGGCAGCGCCAGTTCAAGCACGCCGTCGTTGAACTTGGCCGAGGCCTTGGCCTCGTCGATTTCCTGGCCGAGCTGGAAGCTGCGCGACACCTTGCCGAAGTAGCGCTCGGTACGCAGCACCTTCTCGCCTTCCTTCACTTCCTTTTCCTGCTTGCGTTCGGCGCTGATCGACACCACCGGGCCGTCGATGTGGACGTGGATGTCCTCCTTCTTCATCCCCGGCAGTTCGGCATGCACTTCATAGGCGTCAGCGGTTTCCTTGACGTCGACGCGCATCTGCGGGGCGTCGGCGCCGATGTTTGCCATCGCACTGCCGCCGAAATCGACAGGGCGGACGAAGAAGCCGCGGAAAAAGTCCTCGAGCGGATCGACGCGGCGGGTAACATTCGTGCTCATGTACGGTTCTCCTCGTCAGAAGGCTGCCGGTGGATTCCGGCCTCAGAACCAATATAGGTGTGGTCATCGCGTTTTCAAGCAGCCGGCCGCGCTGCCCGGCATTCGCCACCGATCTCTGCCTGGATTCAATTTCGATGACCGAGCCGACCAATACCTGTCCGCGCTGCGGTGCGACCTTCACCTGCGGCATGCAGGTGGGCGAATCCGCGTGCTGGTGCGCGGCCTATCCCGCCGCGTTCGCCGTGCCCGCGGCGAGCGAAGTGCCTGCGGATGCAGGTTGCTACTGTCCGCGCTGCCTCGCCGAGCTCATCGAGGCGAGGCGGGCGGCGCGGGTTCATCCGCCGGCGGGGTCTCGCTGAGCACGAACTCGAACACGACGCCCTCGCCGGCCCAGAACTCGGCGGCCTCGGCGAGGATGTCGAGCGCGGTATCGAGCGTTTCGGGCGCGCCCGCGCGCAGCGTCTGTGGCTGGCTGAGTTCGATACGGTAGTGCTGTGCGGGGAGCCATGACAGGTCGGTGAGGCAGTCCGAGAGGGCATCCCAGTTGTGGCCGAACCAGGCCGGGAAGTGCAGCGCGGTCGCGAACCGCGCGAGCAGGGTGGCCTTGTCGGTGCAGGCGCTCAGGTCGATGCGGACGTCGATGCTCCCGTCAGCGTCAGGCGCGCGGGGGGTGTCCGGAGGCGGCGTGGCGGTCATGGCAAGGGCTCGATCTGGCGGAAGCTGCTGTAGTGGTCAGCGGTGTAGTAGAACACCTCGGGCGGGTCGCCACCGGCGACGATACGGCGCGCACCGCGGTCGCGCGAGCCGGGCGTGCGCACTGTGTATTCGCGGTAGTAGCCGCGCGGCTTGGCGGGCAGCAGGCGCTCGCGGTTGTGGAAGGTGGTGCCGTCCTTGCGGTAAGGAAAGGGTCCGCCGCGCTGGATCAGGGCGAGGGTCTCGATCGCCTCGGGTGGCAGGCCGGCGTGCGAGGGCTGACGGTTGTCCGAGCCGGCGGGGGGTGTGCAGGCGACGAGGCCAGCGAGCACCGCCAGCACCATCACGAGACGGAAGGCGAGCGTGCGCAGCATGGTGGTTCAGGTCGGGCGTGGCTTGGGCTGGGGACGGCTGGGGGCGATGCCGAACCGCTTCATCAGCTCGTGCATGAATTCGGTGATTGCCGCCAGCCGGGGATTGGCTGGCGAGAGACGTTGGGCGCGCTCGATCAGGGCGCTTGCCTGGGCGGCGAAGGCCTCGTTCCAGCCTCGGTTCTCGATGTGACGCAGCAGCGCAAGCGCCGCGTTGAAAAGCACGTGGGGGTTGCCGGGCATCTTGCGCGCGGCATTCATCATTTCGGCCACGGCGCCGTCGAAGTCGCCCGCGTGCGCCTTCTGGGCGCCGGTGGTCACCAGTGACTTCACCTCGGCCTGGACCCTGGCTTCGACCTCGCGCGAGACTTGGTCGAGGCCGCGCGAGCGCAGCGCGGCGCGCGTCGTCTCCAGCGTACGATCATCGCCTGCGGTGCGGATCAGGTCGGCGAGCAGCTCGGTGCCTTCGTCGGGCATCTGCTGGTCGTAGCAGGCCTTGACGAGCTCCTGACGCAGTCCGACCGAGAGTTCGCGCAGGCGAGCGGGATTCCGCAGGGCGTTCAGCATCGACTGGCGGGCAGCGCTGCGATCGTGCAGGTGGGCCTGTATGAGCGCGCCGCCGATGGCTGCGCACAGCTCGCCCTTCGGATGGCGTGCCATGCCACGTTCGAGATCGCTCAGCGTTTCGCGCGCATCGGCGAGCTTGTGCAGCGCGAGCTGGGCCTGCAGCAGACGCACGTGGTCCTCGGGCTCGCGAAACTCCGAGTACTTGCCGCGCTCGACGACCTCGTTGAGGCTGCGCTCGGCAGTGGCCGGATCATCGGTATTCAAGGCCAGCTCGCCGAGATGACGCAGGCGAGTGATGCGATACGGTGACAACTCGCTGGCACGTTGCAGGGCTGCGCAGGCTTCCTGCGGGCGCCCGGTCTCCTCGCGCAGGCGGGCGAGCAGTTCGTAGGCCTCGATGAAGCGATCATGTCGAGCGAGGAGCTCGGTCAGGATATGTTCGGCTTCGACCCAGGATTTCTTCAGCACCAGCATGCGCGCGAGACCGAGAGAGGCCCAGGGGATGGGGCGCGCCGCAAGGATCTCGCGGTACAGCGTCTCCGCCTCGGCGATCTGACCGATCCCTGCGTGGAGCTCGGCCTGCAGGCGCATGAAGTCCACGAGGTGCTGAGGATGCTCGTTGCGGGCGATCCGGCAATAGTCGATCGCCCCGACCGGATCACCGATCTTCATCAGCTGCCACGCGGGCAGGAAGGCGTCGCGTTTCTCCAGTGCGCGCAGCAGGCGCACGCGCAGGGTTTCGGCGGTAAGCGGCTTGAGGATGTAGTCGTTTGGGGCGAGCTCGCAGGCGCTGGTCACGCGCTCATAGTTGCGCTCGGCGGTGATCATCACGAACAGGGTGTCGAGCGGGATGATGCGGTGCTGGCGCAGATCCTCGAGCAGATGCTGGCCGTCCTGGCCTTCGCCAAGGTTGTATTCGCACAGCACGAGGTCGAAGCGCTGCGCGCGCAGACGACGCATGGCCATGGTCGCCGACACGGCAAACTGCGGCGCCTCGATGCCGATGGACGTGAGCATGTTGCGCAGCTGCGCGCGCATGGTCGCCTGGCTTTCGACGACGAGGACATCGAGATCGTGGGGCAACAGCATCGGATGGGGCACCGGACGCACGCTGATGGCGTGCCATGACCGAAGATTACGGCAGGCAGCACAAAGGCTGAAGCCCCGCAGCGAAGAAATGCCATTCTTCGTTGCAGGGCTCCACGGGGTAAGCGCTGCGTCGGCCACGAAAGTGGCGCCAGCCGCGCAAACATTCGCGGGCAAGCCCGCTTATGCAAGGGCGGTCGTAATATCAGCCGCGCTCGACCTCGACCTGGGTCTCGACCTTCTGGCGCAGGCGGATGTGCAGTTCGCGCAGCTGCTTCTCGTCCACGCCGCTGGGCGCGTCGGTGAGCAGGCACTGGGCGCGCTGGGTCTTGGGGAAGGCGATGACGTCGCGGATGGATTCGGCGCCGGTCATCATGGTGACGATGCGATCCAGACCGAAAGCCAGGCCGCCGTGCGGCGGCGCGCCGTACTTGAGCGCGTCGAGCAGGAAACCGAACTTGGCCTGCTGCTCCTCGGGGCCGATGTTGAGCGCCTCGAACACGCGCGCCTGCACGTCGGCGCGGTGGATACGCACCGAGCCGCCGCCGATCTCCCAGCCGTTGAGCGCGAGGTCGTAGGCCTTGGCCAGGCACTCGCCCGGGTTGGATTCGAGCAGGTCGATGTGCTCGTCCTTCGGGCTGGTGAAGGGGTGGTGGCAGGCGGTCCAGCGCTTGTCGTCCTCGTCGTACTCGAACATCGGGAAGTCGACCACCCACAGCGGACGCCAGGCCTCGCCCGTCACGTAACCCTTCTCGTGGCCGAGCTTGATGCGCAGCGCGCCCATGGCGTCATTGACCACCTTGGTCTTGTCGGCGCCGAAGAAGATCAGGTCGCCCGACTGCGCACCGGTGCGCTCGAGGATGGTGGTGAGCGCCTTCTCATGCAGGTTCTTGACGATCGGCGACTGCAGGCCCTGCTCGTTGGGCTGGGTGACGTCGTTGACCTTGATGTAGGCCAGGCCGCGGGCGCCGTAGATGCCGACGAACTTGGTGTATTCGTCGATCTCGCCGCGGGTGAGGGCGTTGCCGCCCGGCACGCGCATCGCGGCGACGCGGCCGCCCGAGGTGGCGGGGCCGCTGAACACCTTGAAGGCGACGTCCTGCACGGCGTCGGTGACGTCGGTGAGTTCGAGCGTGACGCGCAGGTCGGGCTTGTCCGAGCCGTAGCGGCGCATCGCCTCGGCGTAGGTCATGCGCGGGAAGGGCGCGGGCAGCTCGACGTCCATCGCCTCCCTGAACACGAAGCGGATCATCTCCTCGACCAGCGCGGTGATCTGGTGCTCATCCATGAAGGACGTCTCCAGATCGACCTGGGTGAATTCGGGCTGGCGGTCGGCGCGCAGATCCTCGTCGCGGAAGCACTTGACGATCTGGTAGTAGCGGTCGTAGCCGGCCACCATCAGCAGCTGCTTGAACAGCTGGGGCGATTGCGGCAGGGCGAAGAACTGGCCCGGGTGCACGCGCGAGGGCACCAGGTAGTCGCGCGCGCCTTCCGGCGTGCTCTTGGTGAGCATCGGCGTCTCGACGTCGATGAAGCCGGCACCGTCGAGGAAGCGACGGAAGGCCATCGTGGTCTTGTAGCGCAGCATCAGGTTCTTCTGCATCTGCGGGCGACGCAGGTCGATGACGCGGTTGGTCAGGCGCACCGTCTCTGACAGATTCTCGTCGTCGAGCTGGAAGGGCGGCGTGGCGGCGGCGTTGAGCACCTCGATCTCGTGGCACAGGATCTCGATCTCGCCCGATGTCAGGTTGGCGTTCTCGGTGCCGGCCGGGCGGCGGCGCACCTTGCCGCTCATCTTGAGCACGAACTCGCTGCGCACCGACTCGGCGATCCTGAACATCTCGGCGCGGTCGGGGTCGCACACCACCTGCACCAGGCCCTCGCGGTCGCGCAGGTCGATGAAGATCACACCGCCGTGGTCGCGGCGGCGATGCACCCAGCCGCAAATGGTGACGATCTGGTCGAGGTCGGCGGCGGTGACTTTTCCGCAGTAGTGAGTTCGCATGGATGATTTCCGGCAGTTCTGGGGCGCGGCACGCGGGCGTCGCGCTGTGGTCTGAAAGGGGTGTGTGAGAGGCTTATTCGTTGAGCAGCGCAGGGCGCTCCACACGTCGTACCGGCGGGGCGACGACGCCCATGGAGATGATGTACTTGAGCGCCTCGTCTACGCTCATGTCGAGCTCGACGACGTCCTCCCTCGGCATCATCAGGAAGAAGCCCGAGGTCGGGTTTGGCGTTGTCGGCACATACACGCTGACGTAATCCCCGTGCAGATGCCTGGCTGCATCACCACCCGGCTTTCCGGTCAGGAAGGCGATTGTCCACGCACCCTCGCGCGGGTACTGCACCAGCAGCGCCTTGCGGAAGGCCTGGCCGCTGCTCGAGAACAGCGTGTCCGAGACCTGCTTGACGCTGTAGTAGATCGACTTCACCACCGGAATGCGGGCGAGCAGCGCCTCCCAGAGCTTCACCAGCTTCTGGCCGAGCACGTTGGCGGCAATGAGGCCGGTGAAGAATACGATCAGCAGGCTGGCGAGCACGCCCACGCCGGGGATGTCGAATCCGATGTAGCGGCTGGGCTGGTGCTCGGCCGGCAGCCACAGCAGGATGGCGTCGAGCGTGCCGACGATCCAGGCGAGCACCATGAAGGTGATCGCCAGCGGGATCCAGATCAGCAGGCCGGTGATGAAGTATTTTTTCAAGTCAGTGGCACGCGCAGCCGCCGCCGCAGCTGGCTGCGGGCGTGGGGTCGGACGACGACGATGAGGCGGGCGCCGCGGCCGAGCTGCCGCCGCCCTTGAAGTCGGTGGCGTACCAGCCCGAGCCCTTCAGCTGGAAGCCGGCGGCCGACAGCAGCTTGGCGTAGCCAGTGGCGCCGCAGGAGGGGCATGAGGACAGCGGCGCATCGCTCATTTTCTGCAGGTGTTCTTTCTGGAAACCGCAGCTCGGGCAACGATATTCATAGATGGGCATGGCGTGCTCCCGAAAACAAGTGCGCAAGTCTAACGCAATGCAGCATAAGGAAAAAGCGCGCCCGGTATCCGGTGCGCGCCTGTGAGATGGGGGCGGCCGCTGGCGGCTTCAAGCCCGGTCGAGAGAGGCTCAGAGCAGGCCGAGATAGCGCGTTGTCAGCGTCTCGCCCCAGAACAGGGCGATCACCCCGGCGGCAGCCAGGTAGGGGCCGAAGGGGATCGGCACGTTTCGGCCATGGCGGGCGAAGAGGATCAGCGCGATGCCAACGAGTGCGCCGACCAGCGATGACAGCAGGATGGTCAGCGGCAGCACCTGCCAGCCCAGCCAGGCCCCAATCGCACCGAGCAGCTTGAAGTCGCCATAGCCCATGCCCTCCTTGCCGGTGACGAGCTTGAACAGCCAGAACACTGACCACAGCGCGAGGTAGCCAGCCATGGCGCCGACGACTGCACTCGACAGCTCGGTGTAGGTGCCGCCGAGGTTGAAGGCCAGCCCGAGCCACAGCAGTGGCAGCGTGATGTCGTCGGGGAGCAGTTGGGTGTCGAGATCGATGAAGGCGAGCGCCACCATCGCCCAGATGAAGAGCAGGGCGCCGAGCGCGGCCAGGCCGAAGCCGAAGTGCCAGGCGGCGTAGCCCGACAGCGCTGCGGTGAAGGCTTCGACGATCGGGTAGCGCTTGCTGATGCCCGCGCCGCAGTGGCGGCAGCGCCCGCGCAGCAGCACGTAGCTGACGACCGGGATGTTCTCGAACGCACCGATCTGGTGGCCGCAGTGCGGGCAGCGCGAGCGTGGCGTGGCGAGATTGAAGCGCTCGGCCGCGGGTGTCGCCTCGCCGCGCAGCTCGGCAGCCTGGGCATGCCAGTCTCGCTCCATCATCTTCGGCAGGCGATGGATGACGACGTTGAGGAAGCTGCCGACGAAGAGGCCGAGCAGCGTGGCGAGCGTGGCGAAAGCGAGCGGATCCTGCAGCAGCTCGAGCATGGATCAGACGACCGAGCCGAGCTTGAAGATCGGCAGGTACATCGCGACCACAAGGCCGCCGATGATGGTGCCGAGGAAGACCATGATCAGCGGCTCGAGCAACTGCGACAGGCCGGCGACCGCGTCGTCGACTTCCTGCTCGAAGAAGTCGGCGACCTTGCCCAGCATGGCGTCGAGCTGGCCGGACTCCTCGCCGATCGACACCATCTGCACCACCATCGTGGGGAAGACGTCCGAGGACTGCATCGCCAGCGTCAGACTGGTGCCGGTGCTGACGTCGCTCTGGATCTGCTTGGTGGCGACCAGATAGACGTGATTGCCGGAAGCGCCGCCCACCGAGTCGAGCGCCTCCACCAGCGGCACGCCGGCCGCGAACATGGTGGATAGCGTCCGCGTCCAGCGCGCCACGGTAGCCTTGCGGATGATCGGGCCGATGACAGGGAAGCGCAGCAGCGCGCGGTCGAGCGCAATCTGCATGGCCGTGGAGCGTTTGTAGCTCCAGGCGATGGCGACGATCGCCCCGATCAGGGCGCCGAAGACGAGGTACCAGGACTCGACGAAGAAGTCCGACATCGCGATCACCATCATCGTCGGCGCCGGCAGGTCGGCGCCGAAGCTCGCGAACACGCTCTTGAACTCGGGGATCACAAACAGCATCATCACCGACACCACCAGGCCGGCGACCACGATCACCGCTGTCGGGTAGAACAGCGCCGACTTGATCTTGCTCTTGATCGCGAGGATCTTTTCCTTGTAGGTGGCGATGCGGTCGAGGAGGCTGTCAAGGATGCCCGCCTGCTCGCCGGCGGCGACCAGGTTGCAGAACAGCTTGTCGAAATGCACCGGATGTTTGGCGAAGGCCTGTGACAGGTTGAGACCAGTCTCGACGTCGGAGCGGATCTCGTTGAGCAGGCGCGACAGCGCCGGGTTGCCCGAGCCCTTCATGGCGATGTCGAAGGCCTGCAGCAGCGGCACGCCGGATTTCATCATGGTCGCGAGCTGGCGGGTAAACAGCGCAATGTCCTTGTCGCTGATGCGCCCACCGCGGGCCATCTTGTGCTTCTTGACCTTGCTGACCTGGATGCCCTGGCGGCGCAGCATCGCCTGCACCATGGCGTCGCCGGGGGCGCGGATTTCGCCGCGGACGACCTTGCCGGTCTTGTCCTTGCCTTCCCAGGTGTACAGATCTTCCTTCGGGCCTGTGGCGCGCACTGCCCGGCTTGCTGTCGCCATGAGATCGAACGTCCTTTATTCGTTGGTCGACGCCAGCACTTCTGCAAGTGAGGTGACGCCCTGTTTTACCTTGCTGAGGCCCGACTGGCGCAGGTCTCGCACGCCCTCGCGCTGGGCCTGGGCGGCGATGTCCATCGAGTTGCCGCCCGTCATGATGATGTGGGCGATCTCCTCGGTGATCGGCATGACCTGGTAGATGCCCACGCGGCCCTTGTAGCCGCTGCCCTTGCAGCGATCACAGCCCACCGGTCCCATCGGTTGCCAGCTCCCGTCCAGTTCCTCGGGCGCGAAGCCCGCTTCGATCAGCGCTTCCATCGGAATGTCCATCGGCTTCTTGCAGGAGCATAGCCGGCGGGCCAGACGCTGGGCCGTGATAAGAATCACCGAGGATGCGATATTGAACGGCGCGACGCCCATATTCTTTAGGCGTTCGAGCGTCGAGGGCGCGTCGTTGGTGTGCAGGGTGGACAGCACGAGGTGGCCGGTCTGCGCGGCCTTGACCGCGATCTCGGCGGTCTCGAGGTCACGGATCTCACCCACCATGATGATGTCCGGATCCTGGCGCAGGAACGCGCGCAGCGCCGCCGAGAAGGTGAGTCCAGCCTTTTCGTTGACGTTGACCTGGTTGATGCCGGGCAGGTTGATTTCGGCTGGATCTTCTGCAGTGGAGATGTTGACGTCCGCGCCGTTGAGCATGTTGAGGCAGGTGTACAGCGAGACCGTCTTGCCCGAGCCGGTGGGGCCCGTCACCAGCACCATGCCGTAGGGGCGCTTGATCGCGTTGACCAGGGCTTCCTTCTGGTCCGGGTCGTAGCCGAGGGCGTCGATGCCGAGCATGGCCGAGCTCGGGTCGAGGATCCGCATCACGATCTTCTCGCCATGCAGCGTCGGCAGCGTCGATACGCGGAAGTCGATCGCCTTGTTTTTCGACAGCACGAGCTTCATGCGGCCATCCTGCGGCACGCGCTTCTCGGAGATGTCGAGGCGCGAGATCACCTTGATGCGCGCCGCGATCTTGTCCTTGAGCACCAGTGGCGGCTGCGAGATGTCGCGCAGGATGCCATCGGTGCGTACGCGGATGCGGTAGTACTTCTCGTAGGGCTCGAAGTGGATGTCCGAGGCGCCCTCGTTGATCGCATCGATCAGCACCTTCTGGATGAACTTGACGACCGGGGCGTCATCGACCTCGTTCGCCTCGTCCTCGTCGCGCTGCTGCGTGGGGCTGTCCTGCTGCAGCAGGTCCATGTCGAAGGCTTCGCCGGTCAGCTCCTTGAGCGTGTCGGCGGCGGATTCGGACAGGGTTTCGACGACGCGCTTGAGCTTGTCGGCCTCGGCGATCACGAGGTCGAGCTGCATGCCGGTCTGGAAGCGGATCTCGTCGAGCGCGCGCAGGTTCGACGGGTCGGCGGTGGCGAGCGTGATGCGGTTCTGACGCTTGGCGAGCGGGGCGACCTGGTGCTTCGCGAGCAGCTTGCGGTCGACCGCATCGCGCGCGAACATCGCGGTGTCGAAGGCGGCGATGTCGAGGAGCGGGTAGCCGAAGGTCTCGGCGGCGAAGCGCGCCATCGCCGCGCAGTTCATCAGTCCGCGATTGGCGACCTCGAGCATGAAGGCGTTGGTGGCGTCGTTCGCGTGCGCAGAGCAGGCGAGTGCATCGGCCTCCTGCAGATGACCATGCTGGATCAGCGCCCTGGCAAATCCGCTCAGGGTCGGTTTGTTGGTTGCCGACATGCCTTGCTCGCGTTCGAGGTGCGGCCGATGTTGCCCGCCGGGTGCGCCCTTGTAAAGATCCGCACGGCCCCCGGCGTGATCGCCTGCCTCATTGGGCCCCGCTGCGCGAGACGGGCCGGAACAGGCGTGCGGTGCGGACCATGCGGTCCTGCGTCTGCACCACCTCGATCGGTGTGTCGGCGATCTTCATCGAGACGCCGGTCTCGGGAATTTCCTGCAGGTGCTCGAGGATGAGGCCGTTGAGCGTCTTCGGTCCGTTCGTCGGCAGTTCGAGCTCGAGCTTGCGATTGAGCTCGCGCAGGTTGGCCGAGCCATCGACCAGCACGTTGCCCTCGTCGTTCCATGCGATACGCTCGCCGGCATCGGGCGTGCTGGTGGTGAACTTGCCGATGAGCTCCTCGATGATGTCCTCGAGGGTGATGAGACCGAGCAGTTCGCCGTACTCGTCGACCACGAAGGCCATCCGCTGCTGGTTCTCCTGGAAGAACTGCAGTTGCGAGTACAGCGCCGTATCTGCCGGCACGAAATAAGGTCGCGCGAGCAAGTCCCGGAGGCGCGCGATGCCGAAAGGCTGCTCGAGGGTGTCGCTGAGCAGGCGACGCTGGTGAAGCACGCCGATCACGTGCTCGCGGTCACCGTCGAAGACGGCGAGGCGGGTGTGGAAGCTGGTCGCGATCTGATGCCGGATCTCATCTTCGGGGTCCGAGAGGTCGATGGCCTCGATGGCACCGCGCGGGGTCATAACGTCCTCGACCGTGATGCTTTCGAGGTCGAAGAGGTTCATCAGAATGCTGCGGTGCTTGTGCGGGATGTACTGGCCCGATTCGATCACCATCGCCCGCAGCTCTTCGACCGACAGCGCGCTACTCGTGTCCTCCCCGGACTTCAGGCCGAGCAGCCCGAGCAGGCCGCGCGAGAACAGGTTCACGAACCAGACCGCAAAGTAGAAGGTGCGCAGCAGTGCCGAGAGCGGGTAGGCGACGATCGGCGCGAGGCGGTCGGCATGATTGGCGCCGATCACCTTGGGCGTGATCTCGGAGAAAACCAGGATGGCAAAGGTGACGAGCAGCGTCGCGACGCCGAGGGCCCAGCGCTCGTCACCGAAGAGTTCGAGCGTGATCACGCTGACCAGCGTGGCGGCAGCGGTATTGACGAGGTTGTTGAACAGCAGGATGACGCCCAGCAAGCGGTCGGTCCTGGCCAGCAGGTCCAGCGCGAGGTTGGCGCCGTGGTTCCCCTGGGCGGCCAGCGAGCGTAAGCGGTAGCGGTTCGCGGCCATCATCACGGTCTCGGACATCGAGAAGCAGCCCGATAGCACCAGGAGCACGACGAGCGCGGTGATTTGAAGCGTCAGGTGGATGTCTGACACGGAAGGACCGGAGAGTTTGCGGGGGCCTGAGTATTCGAGCGGGTCAGAACGCTGTCAATGGTTTAGCCGCTGCGGTGTTCAGCCAGCACGGTGGAGTACCACCTCGATGACGAAGCGGCTGCCCACGTAGGCCAGCATCAGCGCAACGAATCCCGCGAGCGTCCAGCGCAGCGCAACTCGCCCGCGCCAGCCCCAAAGCCGGCGACCGACCAGCAGCCCGCCGAACAGCAGCCAGGAGATGAAGGCGAACACCGTCTTGTGATCGACCCTGAGCGCCTGGCCGAAAAGCGTCTCGGCGAACAGCACGCCCGTCACCAGGGTCAGCGTCAGCAGCACGAAGGCGATGCTGATCAGGCGGAACAGCAGCGCCTCCATGGTGAGAAGCGGCGGCAGGCCCGCGAGTAGCCGGCTGAAACGCGCGCTGTGCAACTGGCGGCTGGCGACGGACATCAGCATAGCGTGCAGGGCGGCGAGCGTGAACAGGCTGTAGGCCAGCATGGCGATCACGAAATGGACGCGGAAGGCGGGCGAGGCTGCGTTGGCGAGCACATGGTCGCCAGGGAAAAACAGCGGGAAGAGGCTGGCGACTGCGCCTGCGGACATGATGACCGCATGCAGGCCCTCGAGCCGGGTGTATAGCGTCTCGACCCAGTAGAAGCACACCGCCAGCCACACCATCAGTGACAGCGCGACGCCGAAGCCGAAGCGCATGTCCATGCCCGGGAATATGGCGGCGTGCAGGGCTGCGCCATGGGTCAGGACGGCGGCGAGCAGCAGCAGACGCTCGCGCGTGCTCATGCACTCGCGCGCCCCGTCGCGCCCGGTGCCGCCCATGAGGCAGGTTCTCCAGAACAGCACGCCGCCCGCCGCATAAAGCGAGGCAGGAACCAGATGAAGTAGAATTGTGCGCATACGTAGCTGCAGTTTACTCCAAGTCACGCGCCCAAGGCCCGACCGAACATGCTCGATAATCTGACTCAACGCCTGTCAAAAGTCGTCAAGACCCTGCGCGGCCAGGCCCGCCTGACTGAAGAGAACATCCAGGAGGCGATGCGCGAGGTGCGCATGGCGCTGCTCGAAGCCGACGTCGCGCTCCCGGTGGTCAAGGACTTCGTCGCCCGTGTCAAGGAGAAGGCGGTCGGTCAGGAGGTCATTGCTTCGCTGACCCCGGGGCAGGCCCTGGTCGGGGTCGTGCATGACGAACTCAAGGCGCTGATGGGCGGCGCCCACGAGGGCCTCGATCTGTCGACCCAGCCGCCCGCGGTGGTGCTGATGGCCGGCCTGCAGGGCGCGGGCAAGACCACCACCACCGGCAAGCTCGCGAAGCTGCTGCACGAGCAGCAGAAGAAGAAGGTGCTGGTGGTTTCCACCGACGTCTATCGTCCGGCGGCGATCGAGCAGTTGAAGACGGTGGCGGCCCAGGCGGGGGTCGGCTTCTTCCCCTCGGAGACCGTGCAGAGGCCGGTCGACATCGCGCTCGCTGCGCTCGACTACGCACGTAAGCACCACATCGACGTGCTGCTGGTCGACACCGCCGGTCGGCTCGCGGTGGACGAGGCGATGATGGCCGAGATCCAGGCCCTGCACGCAGCGGTCAAGCCGATCGAGACCCTGTTCGTGGTCGATGCGATGCTCGGCCAGGACGCGGTGAACACCGCGCGCGCCTTCAACGAGGCGCTGCCGCTCACCGGCGTGGTGCTGACCAAGCTCGACGGTGACTCGCGCGGCGGCGCGGCGCTGTCGGTGCGCCACGTGACGGGCAAGCCACTCAAGTTCGCCGGCGTCGGCGAGAAGCTCTCCGGCCTCGAGCCCTTCCACCCCGATCGCATGGCCAGCCGCATCCTCGGCATGGGCGACATCCTTGGCCTGGTCGAGGATGCACGCCGCGGGGTCGATGAGGAGAAGGCCAAGGCCTTTGCGCAGAAGTTGAAGACCGGCAAGGGCTTCGATCTCAACGACTTCAAGGAGCAGATCGCGCAGATGCGCAAGATGGGCGGGCTGTCCTCGATGATGGACAAGCTGCCGGCGCAGTTCGCACAGGCCGCAGGCAAGCTGCAGGGCGGGGCGGAGGAGAAGGCGATCGGCCGTATCGAGGGCATCATCAACTCGATGACCCCGCTCGAGCGCGCCAAGCCCGAACTCCTCAAGGCCAGCCGCAAGCGCCGCATCGCCGCCGGCGCCGGGGTGACGGTGCAGGAGGTGAATCGTCTGCTCAGCCAGTTCGAGCAGACGCAGAAGGTGATGAAGCAGTTCTCCAAGGGCGGCATGAACAAGATGATGCGCGCCATGAAGGGCATGATGCCGGGCGGCCTCCCGGGCCTGCCGCGCTGATCGGGCATTCGTTATCGAGGGCATCCCGCGATGAAAGACATTCTCGTCGCCTTCGGGCGGGCGAGCCGCAGCCTGATGCGGCGCGACATCTTCTGGCATCTGCTGTGGCCGGGCTTGCTCGCCGTGGTGATCTGGGCGGTGGTCGCGCTCATGTTGTGGGCCCCCGTCACCGAGGGTCTCTACGCCTGGGTGAGCGGGTGGACCCTCATCAGCGGCTGGTTGGCCGCGTCCGAAACGACGGCGGCGATCGTACTGGTGTTGATCCAGATCGCGACCGCGCTGCTGATCGTGCCGCTCGTCTATGTGACCGCTGCGATGCTGGTCGCGACCGTCGCGCTGCCGCTGATGCTCGAGAAGGTGGCGCGCGTGGACTATGCCGACATCGAACAGCGCCGTGGGGGCTCGAATCTCGGCAGCGCCTGGAACTCGATCCTTGCGGGTGTGCTGTTCCTGATCGCGCTCATCGTGTCTCTCCCGTTCTGGCTGATTCCCGGGGCTGGCCTCCTGATCTCGGTTGCGCTCACCGGCTGGCTCAACCAGCGCGCCTTCGGCTACGACGCCCTGATGTTCCATGCCGACAAGGCTGAGCTTCAGCGCCTGCGCGACGACTGGCGACCGCAGATGCTGTTGCTGGGTGGCGGCACCGCGCTGCTGGCCTATGTGCCGGTCATCAACCTGGTCGCCCCCGCCTACGCGGGTCTGGCGTTCGTCCATTACATGCTCGAAACCCTGCGGCGCCACCGGCTGAAATACGGCGTCACCGTGCTCGACGCCGATGCGGGCGCTGCCCAGCGGAAACTGCCATGAACTTCGGTGCCCTGATCATCGGCGACGAGATCCTGTCCGGTCGTCGCAGTGACAAACACCTCGCCAAGCTCATCGAACTGCTCGGCGCGCGCGGGCTCAAGCTGTCCTGGGCGCGCTACGCGGGTGACGACTTCGCCCGCCTGACCGAGACCCTGCGCCAGACCTTCGCGACCGGCGACGTGGTGTTCAGCTTCGGCGGCATCGGCGCGACGCCTGACGACCGTACCCGCGAGGCCGCAGGCGCCGCACTCGGGCTGGAACTGGCCCTGCACCCCGAGGCCGAGGCAGAAATCCGCGCCCGCTTCGGTGATGAGATCACCCCGGAGCGTCTGCAGATGGGTGTGTATCCGGTGGGCAGCGAGATCATCCCCAACAGCTTCAACCGCATCCCCGGCTTTTCGATTCGCCGGCACTACTTCACACCGGGTTTCCCGATCATGGCCTGGCCGATGGTCGAATGGGTGCTGGACACCCACTACGCCCACCTGCACCACGCCGAGGACTATGTGGAGCAGGCGGTGACGGTGTGGGATGCCTTCGAGGGCCAGTTGATCGGGCTGATGCGTCAGGTCACCGCGGACTTTCCCGGCACCACGCTGTTCAGCCTGCCCACCATCGCGGCCGAGGGCCAGCGCCGGTCTCTGGAGCTTGGCATGAAGGGGCCGGCTGCACGCGTTGCCGAGGCCATGGCCTGCATCAAGGCCGACCTTGATGCGCGTGGCCTTGCGTGGGAAGACAAGGTTTGAGCGCTCGCGGCCGCGCAGCGGCGCAGGAGCAGTCGCACAGCTTGGTCGTCGAGGGGGTCCGCGTCGATCTGGTGCTGCGCCGCTCGGCACGTCGGTCTTTCGCGCTGCAGGTCGATCACCGCGGCGCCCGGGTCGCCGCTCCGCTGCAAGCCCCGCTGGTCGAGATCGAACGTTTCGTACATGGTCACGGACGCTGGTTGCTCGATCGCCTGCAGGCCCGTGCGGCAGCGCGCCCGCCGCCGGCGTTGGCTGTCGCGGACGGTGCGACCGTGCCGCTGTTCGGACTCCCGTTGACGCTTCGCCTGCATGAAGGGCGTGTCGCCCGGTGGCGCATGCTGACCCACGAGCGCGAGGAACTCCTGCTGCCGGGTGCCGTCGATCCGTTGCGTGCACTCTTGCACGCCCTCCAGGCGCGCGCGCTCGCCTGGTACCGCGGGCGGGTCGAGGAGTATTGCCATCGGCTGGGTATGCCGATGCCCGCCGTCCGACTCTCGAGTGCGCGCACGCGCTGGGGGAGTTGCAGCAGCCGCTCGGGCATCCGCCTTCACTGGCGGCTCATCCACCTGCCGCCGGCGCTGATCGATTACGTGGTTGCGCACGAGGTTGCCCATCTGGTCGAGATGAACCATTCGGCGCGCTTCTGGGCGGTCGTCGAGCGTCTGTATCCCGATTGGCGCGCTGCGCGCTCAGCCCTGCGCCGGGCGTCGGCATCGCTGCCGGTGATCGCCGTGGCTTCCGCGGCCGATACGGGCGCGTTCGAGCGCGAAGACTGAACCCTCCAACGAACAGGAGCTTTTCTCCATGCGAATCCTTCACACCATGCTGCGCGTCGGCGACCTCGATCGATCCATTGCCTTCTATACCGAGGTCCTGGGTATGCGCCTGCTGCGCCGTCACGACTTCCCTGATGGCAAGTTCACGCTGGCCTTCGTTGGCTACCAGGACGAGCAGGACGGCGCAGTGCTGGAGCTGACCTACAACTGGGGCGTAGACGCGTACGAGCTTGGCACTGCCTACGGCCACGTCGCGCTCGAGGTCGAGGATGCGGCGAAGGCCTGCGACGAGATCCGCAAGCGCGGCGGCAAGGTCGTGCGTGAGGCGGGCCCGATGAAGCACGGGACCACGGTGATTGCCTTCGTCGAGGATCCGGATGGCTACAAGGTCGAGCTGATCGAACGCAAACGCTGACCGTCGCGCGTCGCCCCGCCGGGTTCTAAGCCTGTGCAGCGAAGGCAGGTTCGCCCTCGTCGCGGAACTGGCTCCGGATTGCCTGCACGTCGTCCCATGCGTGTAGCAGCGCGTCGACGCAGTCGCCGTCAAAGTGGCTGCCACGTCCCTCGCGCAGCAGCGCGATCGCGCGGGACAGCGGCCAGGCGGGCTTGTAGGGGCGCGCCGAAGTCAGAGCGTCGAAGACGTCAGCGACCGCGACGATGCGCCCCTCGATCGGGATGCGACTGCCGGCAAGACCGTGGGGATAGCCGCTGCCGTCGAATTTTTCGTGGTGGGTGAGCGCGATCGAGGCGCCCAGGCGCAGGATGCTGGAGGACGACTCCTTGAGGATGTCGTAGCCGATCTGCGGGTGCTGCTTCATCACCGCGAACTCCTCCGCCGTGAGCCGTCCGGGCTTGAGCAGGATGGTGTCGGGGATGCCCAGCTTGCCGACGTCGTGCATCGGAGCCGCCATCATCAACGCATCGACGAAGTCGCGCGCGTGGCCGAGTTTGCGGGCGATGAGGGCCGAGTAGTGCGACATGCGCTGGATGTGCGCGCCGGTCTCTGGGTCGCGGAATTCTGCCGCGCGCGACAGGCGCGCGATCGTCTCGCGTTCGCGGTCAACGATCGCAGCGGTGGCCTTGCGCACCTCCTCGGCCAGCACCTCGGCCCGGTGCTGGCTGGCAAGGTGCGCCTCGCGCAGCTTGAGCATGTTGCGCACCCGTGCCTCGAACTCCCGTCCGTCGATCGGCTTGGTCAGGAAGTCGCTTGCACCGCAATCGAGTGCCTCGTAGCGAACGTTGCGCTCGTGGCTCGCGGTCACCATCAGGATCGGGAGGTCGTCGCGGCTACGGCTGGCGCGCAGGGCGCGGATGAACGCAAGGCCGTCCATGCCCGGCATCATGTAGTCGACGATGACGAGGTCGGGGTCGTTGTGCAGGCACCACGCGAGCGCGGCCGCAGGCTGGTTGAAGGCCTTGGCGGTGGCGTGTCCGAGTCTTTCGACGAGCTTGCTCATCAGGATGAGATTGAGCTCGGTGTCGTCGACGACTGCGACCTCCATCGGACGGTCGGGAGAGCGATTCATGCGCGCAGTATCTGACGCTCCGCCCCGGCAACCGAGGAATTATTGCGCGCCGAGCCGCGCAAAACTCTGTTCCATGGTCGTCACGACCCTGGACTGCGTGTACCGCGGTGGCGCACCTCTGCGCTGCTTCAGGCCGGCAGCGCCACCTTGCCGTCGGTGCTGAACTGGTAGTCGTGGAATACGTGCTCGGCCGAAAGGATCCGGTAGTCGCCGTTGTCCTCGCGCACCGTGGTGTCCTTGAGGCGGTAGGTGTAGTGGCCGCAGGTCCAGCAGTCGAAGTTGCGCATGTGGGTGCACAGGCATGTCTTGTCGAAGACCTTGACCTTCTTCGCGTCCGGATGCGCCGCGACTTCACGGTTGTAGGCCTCGATGTACTGGCAGTTGCCCGACGAGTCGAGCAGGTAGCCGTAGGCCTCGCAGTTCGGGCGGATGCCGCTGCCGATCGCCGGGCTGCTCTTCAGCATGCGCATCGGGTAGCCCGTGGGCGAGATCTGATTGACCTCGATCTCGTCCTCGCTCGCCTTGAAGTAATACTGCTTGACGTCATCGGGCAGGCCGCATTCCTTCGTCACCGTGAAGCGCGTCGCGACTTGCACCGCAGCGGCGCCTGCCTCGAGGAAGTTCGCCGCATCCGTGCCGGTGAAGATGCCCCCGGCCGGAATCAGCGGGATGTCGAGCTGCTGCTCGCGCATCCAGTCGCGGATCTCGGCGACGATGGTGGCGAGGTCGTACTGCGCCCAGTCCATGCCGAAGCCGAGGTGGCCGCCGGCGAGTGGACCTTCGACCACCACGTAGTCGGGCATGCGCCCGGTGCGTGCGCTCTTCTTGAGGAAGAGCTGGAGGGCGCGTAGCGAGCTGACGATGATGCCCAGCTGCACGTCACGGAAGCGGGGGTGGTCCTCGATCAAGGCGAACGAGCCCAGGTGCAGCCCGGCCGCGAGCGTGATGCCATCGATCCCGTGGTCCATCGCCGTGCGCAGGCGCACGCGCAGCGTGTCCTTGGGTGCGTTCATCGTCAGCTTTTCCATGCAGTTGATGAACACCATGCCTGGACCGCGCTTGCGCTCCATGGTGCGCCCGACGTGGGTCGCGGTCGCCTCGGCGATCAGGCCGAGGTCGAACTGAACGACCGACTTGTCGGCGTTGGCGACGTTGAACTTGTACTGCTGCAGTTTGTTCTTGACGTACTTGGTGTTGTAGCGGCGGTCGGACACCGTTGGCAGCATTGCGTCGGAGATGTGCCCGACACCGCCCAGGCGGGCAGCCTCGAGGGCCAGATCGGCGGTGGAAATATCCACCCCCATGCCGCCCACCATGATCGGCACGAGTTCCCGGGAACCCAGTTTCAGGCGGAAGTCATCTACACGCTTCATTGCTTCGAGTCCGTTAAATCGGAAGTCCGACATTATCACCCGAGAGCCGGTTTCGGCCCAGCCCCGCAGCGCGTGGTAACGCGGCGGATGGCGAGGCTTCCGGTACCATGAACGTTCGACTGCGAATCAGCCGCCAGGTGCGGCAAAGGGGGAGGAGAATGTTCAAGGCAGTGCTGGTCGAGAAGGATGAGGCGGGTTATCGCGCAGGCGTCACCGAACTGGATGAGGCGGCGCTGCCCGAAGGTGATGTCACCGTGAGGGTCGCTTATTCGACTCTCAACTATAAGGACGGCCTCGCAATCACCGGCAAGGGGCCGGTCGTGCGCAAGTTTCCGATGGTGCCCGGGATCGATCTCGCCGGCAGGGTCGAGGCCAGCAGCCATGCCGACATCTCGGTCGGCGATGCCGTGGTGCTCAATGGCTGGGGCGTGGGGGAGGGGCACTGGGGTGGGTTGGCGCAACTTGCCCGCCTGAAGGGCGAGTGGCTGGTGCCGCTGCCAGCGGCCTTCACGCCACGCCAGGCGATGGCCATCGGGACCGCCGGCTACACCGCCATGCTGTGCGTGATGGCGCTCGAGCGCCACGGGGTGACGCCGGCGCACGGGGAGGTGCTGGTGACCGGCGCCAGCGGCGGCGTGGGCAGCGTCGCGGTCGCCCTGCTGGCCAAGCTCGGCTACACGGTGGTCGCCTCCACCGGGCGGCCGCAGGAGGCTGAATACCTGACGACCCTCGGCGCCGCCGAGATCATCGACCGGGCGCAACTCGCCGCGCCTGGCAAACTGCTCGCGAAGGAGCGCTGGGCAGGCGCGGTGGACACCGTCGGCAGCCACACGCTAGCCAACGTGTGCGCGAGCATGAAATACCGCGGTACGGTTGCCGCCTGCGGCCTCGCTCAGGGCATGGATTTTCCGTCTTCGGTTGCGCCCTTCATCCTGCGCGGCGTGACGCTTGCCGGCGTGGACAGCGTGATGGCGCCGCGTGCCGAGCGCCTGGAGGCCTGGCGTCGGCTGGCGCAGGAGCTCGACGCGGCGAAGCTCGAGCTGATGACCCACGAGATCGGCCTCGGAGAGGTGGTTGACACGGCGGCAGCGCTGCTCGAGGGCAGGGTGCGCGGCCGCGTCGTCGTCGATGTCAATCGTTGATAACAGACCCCATCACCACAACGGAAGGAGACCGCCCGTGCCCGAACGCATCAGTCGCTTCACCATACCCGACCTCGCCGATCTGCCCGTGGACGTCCGGGATCGCATCCTCGCCGTCCAGGAGAAGGCGGGCTTCGTGCCCAACGTGTTCCTGATGCTGGCCCGCCGGCCGGCGGAATTTCGTGCCTTCTTCGACTACCACGACACGTTGATGGAAAAGGACGCCGGTCTCACCAAGGCCGAGCGCGAGATGATCGTCGTGGCCACCTCCGCGGCGGGTCAGTGCCTGTACTGCGTGATCGCCCATGGCGCAGTGCTGCGTATTCGCGCTAAGAACCCGCGTATCGCCGACCAGCTTGCTGCCAACTATCGCAAGGCCGAGATCACCCCGCGCCAACGCGCCATGCTCGACTTTGCGGTGAAGCTGTCGACCCGTGGCGGGGAGATCGAGGATGCCGACATCGAGGCGCTGCGGGCGCATGGCTTCGATGATGAGGCGATCTGGGACATCGGCGCAATCACCGCGTTTTTCAGCATGAGCAACCGGCTGGTGCATCTGACCGGGACGCCGCCGAACGAGCCGTTCTACCTCATGGGGCGGGTACCCAAGGGCTGACGGGCCGGCCCGCCCCGGGGCCTGTCTTGGCCGGCGCGCGTATTTGCTTACAAAGTGCCGGCCGTTTTGCCGTCTCTGAGCATTGAATGCGGCGGCCGACCTGCGTAAGATCGCGGGCATGGTTGTAATCCCGGCAATCTGGAGGCGTTCTGGACAGGGGTTCGATTCCCCTCACCTCCACCCAAGCGCATTCGGGAGTGTGTTTGGGTGGGGGTGTACCGGTTTCGACAGGGCGGGCAAAGGTGAGCAGGCAACCCGAAAGGCGACGGACGTAATCCGCGCAAATCCATAAACGCCAACGATGAGCGTTTCGCACTGGCCGCTTAAGGCCTATGCCGAGGCTGCTTGAGCCTTGTTACCAAAGAAAAGCCGGTGGGGACTTCGGTCCCCATCGTCACGTCTACGCGGCCCATTTTTCGCTGCAATCGGCGACCTTGCGCGCTCATGTCGCATGTCGCGCGACTTCATGCCCGTGGTGTCGGTGATCGACGGTACGCAGTAGTCGCGAATGGCGCTGGCAGCGTCAGCACTGCGCAGGAAGATTTGACCCGCATGATCAGCGGTGACGTCTTCCATCTCTACCCAATTCCTGCCCGGCCGCTCAAGAAAGCAAAACGCCAGCCCCGAGGGACTGGCGTAAGTGCTTGATGCAATTGGTGGGCCCCCTGGGAGTCGAACCCAGCACCAACGGATTATGAGTCCGCTGCTCTAACCAGGCATGAGCTAGAGGCCCGGCAAGCCTTATTGGTCGCTGTCCAGGAAGCTGCGCAACTTTTCGGAGCGGCTCGGGTGGCGCAGCTTGCGCAGTGCCTTGGCCTCGATCTGGCGGATACGCTCGCGGGTGACGTCGAACTGCTTGCCGACCTCTTCCAGCGTGTGGTCGGTGTTCATCTCGATGCCGAAGCGCATGCGCAGCACCTTGGCTTCGCGCTGGGTCAGGGAGTCGAGCACCTCGCAGGTGGCATCGCGCAGACCGGAGTACATCGCCGCCTCGGCCGGGGCCAGGGTGGCGGTGTCCTCGATGAAGTCGCCCAGGTGCGAGTCGTCGTCGTCGCCGATCGGTGTCTCCATCGAGATCGGCTCCTTGGAGATCTTCATGATCTTGCGGATCTTCTCCTCGGGCATCTCCATCTTCTCGGCCAGCGTCGCGGGATCGGGTTCGGCGCCGGTTTCCTGCAGGATCTGGCGGCTGATGCGGTTCATCTTGTTGATCGTCTCGATCATGTGCACCGGGATGCGGATGGTGCGCGCCTGGTCGGCGATCGAGCGCGTGATCGCCTGGCGGATCCACCACGTGGCGTAGGTCGAGAACTTGTAGCCGCGGCGGTATTCGAATTTATCGACCGCCTTCATCAGGCCGATGTTGCCTTCCTGGATCAGGTCGAGGAACTGCAGGCCGCGGTTGGTGTACTTCTTGGCGATCGAGATCACCAGGCGCAGGTTGGCCTCGGTCATCTCGCGCTTGGCGCGGCGCATCTTGGCTTCACCGGTGGACATCTGGCGGTTGATGTCCTTGAGCTCCTTGAGCGGGATGCCGATGCGGTCCTGCAGGTCGATGAGCTTCTGCTGCTCTTCGAGCACCGCGGGGTGGATGCGCATCAGGCCTTCGGCGTAGTTCTTGCCGGCGGCGATCTCGTCCTTGAGCCAGTCGAGGTTCACCTCCTGGCCGGGGAAGACCTTGATGAAGTGCTGGCGCGGCATGCCGGCGCGGTCGACGCAGAGCTGCAGGATCTGGCGCTCGTGGCTGCGCACCTGCTCGACCATGTGGCGCACCGAGTCGCACAGCTTCTCGATGGCCTTGGCGGTGAAGCGGATGTTGAGCAGCTCGTCGGAGATCTGCTGCTGCAGCGCGAGGTAGGAGAGGTCCTGCGAGCCGCGCTTCTCGAGCGCTTCCATCTTCTTCGCATAAAGCTCGCGGATCACGTCGAAGCGTGCCAGCGCGTCGTTCTTGAGCTGGAGCAGCGACGCGGCGTTGGCGCGCTCGGCGCTGTCGGCGCTGTCCTCGTCGTCGCTGTCTTCTTCCTCGTCGTCGCTGGCCTCGTCCTCATCCTCGTCCGTGTCGGAGGACGTGTCCTCTTCCTCTTCCTCGGCCGCCTCGCTGCTGGCGTTCGGGTCGATCAGGCCGTCGATGAGCTCGTCGATCTTCGCTTCGTCGCGCGCCACGCGGTCGACGATCTCGAGCATCTCGGCGATCGTGGTCGGGCATGCCGAGATGGCCTGGACCATGTGCTTGAGGCCGTCCTCGATGCGCTTGGCGATCTCGATTTCGCCCTCGCGGGTCAGCAGCTCGACCGTGCCCATCTCGCGCATGTACATGCGCACCGGGTCGGTGGTGCGGCCGAATTCGGAGTCGACGGAGGACAGGGCCTGCTCGGCCTCTTCCTCGGCGACGTCCTCGTCCACGTTGGCGGCAACGCTGTCGGACATCAGCAGGTCTTCCGCGGCTGGCGCCTCGTCGTAGACCTGGATTCCCATGTTGTTGAAAGTGGCGATGATGCCTTCGATCTGTTCGGCGTCGGCAACGTCGTCAGGCAGGTGGTCGCTGATTTCGGCGTAAGTCAGGTAGCCACGTTCCTTGCCGAGCGTGATCAGGGTCTTCAGCCGGGTGCGGCGCACTTCCGCGTCGAGCGGGGCGGCAGCGGGGCTTTCGACGACAGGGGCTGACTTGTCCTTGGCCTTCGAAGGGCGGCCCTTTGTGGGGGCGTCCTTACGCGGGTCCTTGGCTTTTTCGCGTGCCATGGCACTCCTCTAAGTGAGGGTGTAAGAAAATGGGAAACCCAAAATTATACTATAAATCTGAGACTTTGCTTCCGCTGGCGAGGTTCCGCTTCTCCATAAGTAGCTCTCCCAGGCGGTGGCGACCACTGGCATCTAGCCCTCGGTCACGATCCTGTTTTAGCAGGGCGGCGATCTCGTTGCCGACGCTGTCGGCGTGGAGCTTGCGCAGCGTGTCGTCGAACAGCGTCTCGACCACCGCTTCGTCGAATTCCGCATCGACGAGTTCCGCAGCGACCCGCGACAGGGTCTCGCCATGCGGGGTGTCACGGAAGCGTTCGATCAAGGCGCCGAGCCCGCCTGCGGGCACGGGCTCGCCCAGGCTGAGCAGGTCGATGATCGCGATCAGCGCCAGGCCTTCCGCGCTGTCGGCGGGTATCAGCGCCACCGGCAGGCGCGCAGCCCAGGTTGGATGCTGGAGGACGAGCCGGAGCAGCGTGCTGGCGGTGGAGGGGGGTTTCCGACGTCCACCCGGGCGGGGTCGCGGCGCAGGGGCGTGCCTGCGCCGCATGTTCCCCGGCGGCAGGTCGCGAACCTCGAGGTCGTCCGGGCTTGCCGCGGGGGGTGCCGTTGTCTCGCTGCGTGCTGCAGGCTGTCCGTCGGCGCTGCGTCGGCGTGGAGTCTGCGCGGCCAGCTGTTCGAACGCGAATTCGACCTCGCCCTGGGTCATGCCGGCGGTCTCGGCAACCGTCTTGACGAGCTGGAGCTTGAGCAGCGGAGCGGCGATCCGGGTGATCAGCGGTGCAGCCTCATGCACGAAGGCCGCGCGTCCTTCGGCGCTATCGAGAGCGTGGTGCTCGGACAGTGTCTGGATCAGGAAGCGCGCCAGCGGCGTTGCAGCCAGCGCAGCTTTCCGCAAGGCGTCGGCACCCTCTGCGCGCACGAAGGAGTCGGGGTCGTGCTCGGCGGGCAGGAACAGGAAGGCGAGTGTGGCGTCGTCGCGCAGCGACTCGAGCGCATTTTCCAGCGCGCGCCAGGCCGCCCGCCGACCGGCTGCGTCGCCGTCAAAGCAGAACACGATGCGATCGGTCTGGCGCAGCAGCGTGTGCACATGGTGCGGCGTGGTGGCGGTGCCGAGTGTGGCGACCGCGTTCTCGATCCCGAACTGGGCGAGTGCGACCACGTCCATGTAGCCTTCGACCACGACGACGAATCCGGCGTCACGGATCGCCTTCTGCGCCAGGAAGAGGCCGTACAGCTCCCGGCCCTTCTCGAACAGCGGCGTTTCGGGCGAGTTCAGGTATTTGGGCTCGCCCTTGTCGAGTACGCGCCCCCCGAAGGCGATGATCCGGCCACGGCGGTCGTGGATCGGGAAGGTGATCCGGTTGCGGAAGCGGTCGTAGCGCCGGCCCTGGTCGTTATCGATCACCAGTCCGGCTTCGGCGAGCACCTTTGCCTGATAGTCGGGAAACGCCTTCTGCAGGGCCTGCCAGTCGTCAGGGGCGAAGCCCAGCTCGAAACGCGCAGCGACCTGTCCGGAGAGGCCGCGCCGTTTGAGGTAATCGACGGCCGGGCGCGCGCTCTTGAGCTGATCGCGGTAGAAGCGGGCGGCGACGGCCATGGCTTCGTAAAGGCGTTCGCTGGCGTCGTGATGGGCAGGTGCTGCGCTGCGCCCGTCGTCGGGCACCTGCAGTCCGACCTGGCTGGCAAGTTCCTTCACGGCATCGACGAAGCCGAGGCCGCTGTATTCCATCAGGAAGCCGATTGCACTGCCATGCACGCCGCACCCGAAGCAGTGATAAAACTGCTTGGACGGGCTGACCGAGAACGACGCGGACTTTTCACCATGGAAAGGGCAGCAGGCGAAGTAGTTCGCGCCGCTCTTCTTGAGCGGAAGGTAGCGTTCGATGACGTCAACGATATCGACGCGGGACAGCAGTTCCTGGACGAAGGACTGTGGAATCATCGCGCACGCGAACTCGCTCCAGCGCGCCGCGTTGCGGCTGAGCGCCCGGGCGGGTGGAAGGAGTGATCGTTGAAAAGCATCACGCCGGGCGAGAGTCCAGTGACCCTCGGCCGGCGTGCAGGCATCCCCGCGTGGCGGGGTGCGAGAGCAATCAGTAGAGCTTCGGCGGCAGCGTCTGGCTGCGCAGGCGCTTGTGATTGCGCTTCACGGCGGCGGCCAGCTTGCGCTTGCGCTCGGCGGTGGGCTTCTCGTAGAACTCGCGCGAGCGCAGTTCGGTCAGCACACCGGTCTTCTCGATGGTGCGCTTGAAGCGGCGGATCGCAACTTCAAACGGCTCGTTTTCCTTGACGCGGATACCGGGCATTGCGGACTTCCTTGGGTGTCTGGTGGGCAGAAAGACCGCGAATATAAACCACGCCCATCGTTAAGGCAAGGGCAGCGTTCGCCAGAATCTGCCGGCGCGGGGTTAAAATGCAACACCGAATCAAGCGGATGCACCCATGAACGTCCTCGGCATCGAAACCTCCTGCGACGAAACCGGCGTGGCGATCTACGACACCGAAGCGGGCCTGCTCGCGCATGGTCTGCACTCGCAGATCGATCTGCATGCCGCCTATGGCGGCGTGGTGCCCGAGCTGGCCTCGCGCGACCACATTCGCCGCCTCCCCGTGCTGATCCGGCAGACGCTTGCCGATGCGGGCCTGGGTGCGGGTGACATCGATGCGGTCGCCTACACCTCCGGCCCAGGTCTGGCCGGTGCGCTGCTCGTGGGGGCGAGTGTCGCCGAGTCCTTCGCGATGGCTCGCGGCATTCCGGCCCTGCCCGTGCATCACCTCGAGGGGCATCTGCTGTCGCCGATGCTGTCGGCCGACCCGCCGGCCTTTCCCTTCGTCGCCCTGCTGGTCTCTGGCGGACACACCCAGCTGATGCGCGTGCGTGGCGTGGGGGATTACGCCTTGCTCGGAGAATCGGTGGATGATGCGGCAGGCGAAGCCTTCGACAAGACCGCCAAGCTGCTCGGTCTCGGCTATCCGGGCGGTCCGCAGCTTGCGAAGCTGGCGGAGCAAGGGGTGGCGGGGCGGTTTCGTCTTCCGCGTCCGATGCTGCACTCGGGCGACCTGGACTTCAGCTTCAGCGGCCTCAAGACCGCCGTGCTCAACGTCGTGTCAGCGCCGGGCTGGAATCCGGCCGACATGGCCGATCTCGCCGCCGAGTTCCAGCAGGCGGTGGTCGACGTATTGTGCGCGAAGGCGCTCGCGGCGTTGAAGAAGGTGGGCCTGAAGACGTTGGTGGTTGCCGGCGGCGTGGGCGCCAACCTTCAGCTTCGTGCAGTGCTTGATGCGGCGGTTTCCCGTCGCGGGGGTCGGGTGCATTACCCGGAGCCTGCGCTCTGCACCGACAACGGCGCGATGATCGCGTTTGCCGGCGCCTTGCGATTGGCGGCGGGCGAATCCGGTGCGCAGGCCCCGGCAGTCAGGATCCGGCCGCGCTGGCCTCTCGTTGATCTGCAGCCTCCGCGTCGGGCGGCCGGCTGAGGCGTGTGTCGCCGGCGATCGTCGGGGTGGAGCAGCTGCAGACCGTGTTGGCGGCGCTGTGGGCGTGACTCGAGCGGCGGCTCAGGCCCCGGGTTGCTTGTTCTTGCTTCCGCCGATCTTGCCTTCGGTGCCTGCGCGCAGGCGCGCGATGTTGGCCTTGTGACGCCAGATCAGCACGGCGGCGATCACCGCCACGACGCCGACCGGCGCGGTGGGGCCCAGGAAAAGCAGCCCCGCGAATGGCGCTGCCACTGCAGCTGAAAGTGCTGCCGCCGACGAATAGCGCGAGGTGTAGGCGATCATCAGCCAGATCACCGCGCTGAAGATCGCGATCCGTCCATCGATGCCCGCCAGTACGCCCAGCGCGGTGGCGACGCCCTTGCCGCCGTTGAAGCGCAGGAACGCCGAGAACACATGCCCGAGGAAGGCGGCCAGGCCGGCGAGTGCTGCGTGGCTGGCGTCGAAACCCAGCCGTGTCGCTGCCCATACGGCAAGCCAGCCCTTCAGGCTGTCCCCGAGCAATGTCAGTGCTGCAGCGCCCTTGTTGCCGCTGCGCAGGACGTTGGTGGCACCCGGGTTGCCCGAGCCGTACTTGCGTGGATCCTGCAGGCCGAAAAGCTTGCTGGTGACGACGGCGAAAGGGATCGAGCCAAGCAGATAGGCGGCAAGAAGCAGCGGCAGGAGAAGCATTGTGGCTCCGCCATCCGGCCGGGCCGGGCGGCTTTGAAGAATTCGGTTGATCGGAGGGGGTGGATAGGCCTGCGCGATGCAGGAGGATCCAGGCCGGGCGTGTGCTGAAAAGCTTTTTCCGGCGGTCCTGTCCTGGCGCGATAGAATCCGCCCGATTCTAAACGGGAAGCAGCATGGATTTCATCTTCATCGAGGAAATGCGCGTCAAGGCGTGGGTCGGCATCTACGAGCGCGAAAAAACCGGTCCGCAGACGGTCGAACTCAATCTGACCTTCGGTGTGCCGGAGGCGGCCGCCGAGCACGACGACATCGCCGATACCATTGATTACGCCATCGTCACTGCGCGCATTCGCGATGAACTGGGCGGGCGCCATTTCAACCTGATCGAAAGCCTGGGGGAATTCGTCGTCAATTTGCTATTCGAGGAATTCGGCGCCCCATGGGTGAAATTGAAGGTCGCGAAGATCGGTGTGATGAAGGATGTTCGCCGCGTCGGCGTGCATATTCAGCGCAGCCGCACCGGAGTGACCGTTCCACCGAATGCCTGATAAGCGCCTGAAAGCGAAGGGCCGCGATTCCGAAGCCGATCCGGAGTAGCGGCCCTTGCAGCGAATGCCCGTAGGATCGCTTCTCGGACGCCCGGGCGGCGTCAGGCGGCGAGCTCGTCGAGTGCCTTGCCCTGCGCGATCCAGTCGAGCGCCCATTGCGGCTTGCGCCCACGCCCGCTCCAGCCTTGATCCGGATTCGCCGGGTTGCGGTACCTGATGATCGGTGCCGGCTTTGCGGCCTTCGCGGTCTTGGCGCCGGGGCGACGGCCACGCTTTGCTGCCGGCTTGACGTCGGCGCTTGCCGGTGCGCCGCCCTCCAGCAGATCGTCCAGCGACAGGCCTTCATCGGCGGCCATTTTCTGCATGCGCTTGATGAGGTTGCGACGCGTCACATCACTGCGGCGACGGATCTCGCTTTCGACCTTGGCTTGAAGGCGGCGCAATTCGGGCAGGGTATAACTCGACAGATCCATGGCTTCTCCGGTTCCTAAAATGGTATTGCACGGCAGGAATAAGGCTCTCTGCGGCACATTTACGCTACACGTGCCTGCCTTATTCGATTGGCGGTAATTGTGCCACCATTCAAAACCGAATTGAAAACTATCGATCGGACTGGATTGCTTTCTTTTTTCCGCGTTATTGAATCGCGCCGCAACGACGTGCCGTCAATTCGCTACCTGTACCAGCTTGGGCTGCAGGGCTCGAAGCAGGTCGTGCGGATGAATGCCGACCAGAAATCCACGCCGCCCGCCGTTGATGTAGATGAGGGGAAGGTCGAGGATCGTGCGTTCCAGGAACACCGGCATCTTCTTGCGCGTTCCGAAAGGTGAGGTGCCGCCGACCAGGTAGCCGCTGTGGCGATTCGCCGTTTCGGGCCGGCACGCTTCAACATGCTTGCAAGGAATCTGGCGAGCGAGCTCCTTGGTCGACACCTTGTGATCGCCGTGCATCAGGACGACCATCGGTTGAGCATTCTCGTCTTCCATGATCAGGGTCTTTATGACGGCATGTTCGCTCACGTTCAGTTCGCGTGCGGATACAGCGGTGCCGCCATGTTCCTCGTATTCGTAGAGATGGCTCGAAAATGCAATCCCGTGCTGGCGAAGGAAGCGAGTCGCCGGCGTTTCGGGTGCGTGCGTGTCTTGTCTGCTCATGATGAGTCCGGACTCGGTTTAATTGGTCTGTGGTCTTCGGTGAATTGGGCTGCAATGATAATCGAGGCTGTCCGATTGATTCGCCTCGCGGATTGATCAGGCGCGAGGGTGGTGCTTCGCATGCAGTTGCTTGAGCCGTTCGCGGGCCACATGCGTGTAGATCTGCGTGGTCGATATGTCGGCGTGCCCGAGCAGCAATTGCACCACGCGCAGATCCGCGCCGTGATTGAGCAGGTGCGTCGCGAATGCGTGGCGCAGCGTGTGCGGTGAAATGCGCTCGCGCGCAATGCCAGCATCGACTGCATATTGTTTGATGATGCGCCAGAACATCTGCCGTGTCATGCCGGTGCCGAGCCGGGTCACGAAGACCTCGTCGCAATTGCGCCCGGCAAGCAGCGACGCCCGGCCTTCGGACAGATAGCGCTGCAGCCATTCCGCGGCGATTTCGCCGATCGGGACGAGACGTTCCTTGCTGCCCTTTCCCATGATGCGCAGCACGCCCTCGTTGAGCCCCACCGCAAACACCTTGAGGCTGACCAGCTCTGATACACGCAGACCGGCCGCGTAAAGCACCTCGAGCATGCAGCGGTCGCGCAAGCCTTGCGGGGTCCCGGTATCGGGAGCATTGAGCAGGGCCTCGACCTGGGCTTCGCTGAGCGTCTTGGGAAAGCGCTCGGCAGGCATCGGGGCGTCGAGCAGCAGTGTCGGGTCCTCGGCGATTTCGCGGTTGGCCAGCAGCATCCGGTAGTAGCGTCGCCAGGTGGCGAGCAGCCTGCGCTGGCTCGCCGTCTTGCGCTTGCGGCTGAAGTCGGCCAGATAGGCTGCGAGCTCGTGCGGCGCTGCGCTCGGCAGCCTTTTGTCGCGCGTCTCCAGCCAGGCGGCAAAATGCGCAAGGTCGCTGCGGTAGCCTGCCAGGGTGTTGCGGGCGAGGCCGTGTTCCAGCCAGAGGGCGTCGGTGAAGCGGTCGAGTTCGCTGCGATGGTGGGGCTGAAGCCCGGCTTCCACCGCCGGGGTGCGCGCGCTCACCGCGCCGCTTCGAAGGCCAGCAGCCAGCGCTTGACGTCGAGCAGCCAGCCGTTGCGGGCATTGGCGAATCCCCCCAGTCCGTGCGCCGCGGTCACGCGGTGACACGGCACGATCAGCGGAAAGGGATTGGCACCGCAGGCTTGTCCGACTGCGCGTGGCGCGCTGCCGAGCTGCGCGGCCAGCGCGCCGTAAGTGGTGGTGTGCCCGCGTGGAATTGCACCGATTGCGTCCCACACGCGTTGGCGGAAGGGTGTGCCCGCGCGCGCGAGCGGGACCGGGAAGCGCAGGTCGGGATCCTCGATCCACTCGCGCAGCGCATGGGCCGCAGCGCCTGCAGTGGCGTTGCGCGGATCGAGCAGCGGCGTGCCGGGGGGCAGGAACACGAGCGCCTGAACCTCGCCGTCATGAGCCCGGATGCCGAAGGGGCCGAAGGGGAGCGCGATGATCGCGTCGAAGCCCGGCGGCAGCGCGCCGTCGCCGGCACGCAGGCTGCCTGCTATTGCGCCGGGCACCGCGATCATTCCCGGCGCCCGAGCAGTGCGTCGCGAAGCTGGTGATCGGCAGGCTGGTCACCGAGCCATATGCGAAGCAGGGCGGGGTAGAAGCGCGCGTCGGCAATGTCGCCACCGCGCTGCTCGCCGCTGACGATCAGGCGTGTAGCGCCATTGGTGAGGCGGTCGAGGAGAATTTCGGTGCCTGATCTGACATCGCCAACGGCCGAGAGGGCCTGCACCAGGGCGTCGGTTGCGGGTTTGAGCGCAGCGAGTTCGGCAGGCTCGTGGTTCTTCTGCAGTCCCGCCAGCAGCGCGTCACCGAACTGGCTGGCCTCGAGATCGCGCGTGAGCACGATGCGGATGCGCTTCTCGCCCTCGTCGGCGATGATCGCCGCGGCGTCGGTCAGCGGTGCGCGCATGTACAGCCCCATCGCATACACCTTGAAGCCGAGCCGAGTGCGCAGGCCAGCGCCGTTGAGTGTCAGCGTGTCCTTGTAGGCGCGCAACTCGGGGGGGTAATCGACCCCGCCAACCTGGACAGCCGCCTGGACGGTGCCGGCCGAAAGGATGGCGGCGGTCAGCAGGGTACGGATGAAGCGATGCATCGGGGTTCCTTGTTTCCTCTTGTGAGCGGGGGCCTTCGGGCTCAGCGGCGAACTTCACCGTTGCCGAATACGATCCATTTCTGGCTGGTCAGGCCTTCGAGTCCGACGGGGCCGCGGGCGTGGATCTTGTCGGTGGAGATTCCGATCTCGGCGCCGAGGCCGTACTCGAAGCCGTCGGCGAAGCGGGTGGAGGCATTGACCATCACCGAGGACGAATCTACCTCGCGCAGGAAGCGCATGGCGTGGGAATAGTTCTCGGTGACGATCGCTTCGGTGTGGCCCGAACTGTAGGTGTTGATGTGGGCGATCGCCTCATCCAGGTCCGCGACCAGCTTCACCGCGATGATCGGGGCAAGGTACTCTTCACGCCAGTCCGCCTCGGTCGCCGCCACCAGCCGTGCGCCTGTGACGCCCGCCTCATGCAGCAGGGAGAGCGACTCGGCGCAGCATCGCATCTCTACCCCTTTGGCGGCCAGCATCCGGGCGATCTCCGGCAGGTAGATGTCGGCGACGTCGCGCGCCACCAGCAGCGATTCGGCGGTGTTGCAGGTGCCGTAGCGCTGGGTTTTGGCATTTTCGACGATAGGTACGACCTTTGCAGGGTCGGCATCAAGGTCAATGTAGACGTGGCAGTTGCCATCGAGGTGCTTGATCACCGGCACGCGCGCGTCCTTCGCAATGCGTTCGATCAGGCCCTTGCCGCCGCGCGGAACGATGACGTCGACGTACTCGGGCATGGTGATCAGGGCACCGACGGCCTCGCGGTCGGTGGTCTCGACCACCTGCACGACGTGCTCGGGCAGGCCGGCCGCCAGCAGTCCGGCGCGCACGCAGGCGGCGATCGCGCGGTTGGCGTGGATCGCCTCCTTGCCGCCGCGCAGGATCGCGGCATTGCCGGATTTCAGGCAAAGCGCGGCGGCGTCGGCGGTGACGTTGGGGCGAGCCTCGTAGATGATGCCGATCACGCCCAGCGGAACGCGCATCTTGCCAAGCGAGATGCCCGAAGGGCGGCGCTTGATGTCGGTCATCTCGCCTACCGGGTCGGGGAGGGCGGCAACCTGTTCCAGGCCGGAAGCCATTGCCTCGATGCCTTTCTCATCCAGGGTCAGGCGGTCGATCAGGGCGGGCTCCAGGCCGGCGGCGCGGGCTTCGTCGAGGTCCTGCGTGTTGGCGGCGAGCAGCTCGGCGCGACGCGCGCGGATCTCGGCGGCCATTGCACGCAGCGCGGCATTCTTGGCTTCGGTCGAGGCGGCGGCGATCAGGCGCGATGCGGCGCGAGCCTGGCGGCCCAGAGTGTGCATGTAGTGCTGGATGTCCATGGGGGGGCGAGTCAGGGCAGTGTTCGAGGCGATGCGCCTGCTTGGCCGGCGCGGAGAAGCCAGCATTAAAGCATCGAACGCGGCGCCGATGGAACCGGGTCGCACCGTCGCTTGAGATGGGGGCTGCGCCTGCTGGGGGGAAGCCGGGGAGCGGACGTGCAGTTGGCAACCGAGCATGTGGGCTTCGCGGGCAGGTCCGTTACCGCGGTTCTCAACGCCGATTGGCAAGCCGCAATGCAAGCTGCAGGAATTCGTCCCACACGTCGCCGGCCGCGAGACCCTTGATCATGCGGTCGATGCGGGCAGCGTGCATGAGCGCGGCGCGCAGGCCGCCCTGGGTCAGGCGGCCGAGTGCCCGGCTGATGGCCTGCTGGCGGCGCGGATCGAAGATGCGCTCTGCCTTGAACAGTGCGGGCAGCGGCTGTCCCGCATCGCGGCCGGCGCACAGGCTGGCCAGGCTGCGTGTCTCGTTGGCGAGCGCCCACAGCACCAGCGGCGGCGCGGCGCCTTCACCCTTCAGGCCTTCGAGCAGGCGGGCGCAGCGGGCCGGATCGCCCTCGACCACCGCCTGACGCAGCTTGTCGATGTCGTAGCGGGCGACGTTGAGCACGGCGTCCTGGACCTGTTCGAGCGTCAGTGCGCCTTCGCCGTGGAGCAGTCCGAGCTTGAGAATTTCCTGGTGCGCGGCGAGCAGGTTGCCCTCGACGTGATCGGCGATGAAGGCGAGCGCCTCCGGGGGCGCGGACTGTTTCTGCGCGGCCAGCCGGCGACCGACCCACTCAGGCAGGCGTTCGCGTTCGGGGGCATTGAGCTCGATCGTTACCGCGGCTTCGGCAAGCGTCTTGAACCAGGCGGTCTTGCGCGTAGCCCAGTCGACCTCGGGCAGGGTGATCAGGGTCAGGGTCTGCGCCGGGAGGTTGGTGATGTAGCGTTGCAGCGCCTCGCCGCCGTCGCGTCCCGGCTTGCCGGTGGGGATGCGCAGGTCGATCAGCTTCGCGCCGCCGAACAGCGACATGTTGCCGGCGGCCAGCGTCAGCGCGTCCCACTTGAAGCCCTGGCCGACGACCAGCGTTTCGCGCTCTTCAAAGCCTTGCCGGCGGGCGGCGGCGCGGATCGCGTCGGCGGCCTCGAGCACCAGCAGCGGCTCGTTGCCATGCAGCAGCCACAAGGGCGCGAGCGGACGCTCGAGCTGCGAAGCGAGCTGTTCGGGGCGCAGGTTCATGGGCGCACTCTCAAGGGCGTGCAGCCGCGCGGGCGTTGTGTCGCAATCCTGCTCGAGCGCAGGGTCGCTTGCGCCTCTGCAGGAGCGCCGAGATGCCCATTTGTCCTCAGCCCGCGCGGCGGGCTGCCGCCAGGCGGCGCATCATCTGCTGCACGAGGTCTGCCTGCATGTCGCGATAGAGCAGGTTCTCCTCCTGTTCCTTGCCGAGTACCTGTGAGTCGTCGAAGGTATATTCGCGCCGCGCCGAGAGGTTGGTCGGGGGGATCAGCGGGGTCCCGGTCTTGTCGAGGAGCTGGAAGCGCAGGGTCTGGGTGAGCTGGTATTCGCGCACCTTGCCCGCGCCGGTCAGGCTCAGGATCTCGCGGCCGCGGTTATTGGAGAGGATCTGCAGGCGGGCGTCTGCCTGCTCGGCGTTTTCGATCGCGGTCGTCGTGCCGCTGGTGGCGATCAGGCGGCGCAGCTGGGCCCCGAGCTCGGTCTCGGCGGGTGTATTGATGTGCACCGTTGCGAAGTCCAGCGCCTGCGGTCCGCGCAGACGGAAGCCGCAGCCCGACAACAGCAGCGCCGCCGCGGCGCCGCTGGCCAGGAGCAGCCGGCGGCGAGGTGGCGCCCGGTCAGCCGGCCCGACGCTGTCCGCTTGCGGCCAGGGCTGCGCAGCCGCCCGACTGGAGGGGACGGTGTGTGCCTGGGCCCCGGCGGAAGCGTTGTTCGGGTTGCGAGCGGACATGCGCGGCCTCCTCAGGCGACGATGTTGACCAGGCGTCCGGGCACGACGACGACCTTCTTCGCCGGACGGCCTTCCATGAACTTCTGCGCGGCCTCGGAAGCTAGCGCCAGCGCCTCGATGTCGGCCTTGGCGGCGTCGGCGGCGACCTTGATCGAGCCGCGCAGCTTGCCGTTGACCTGCACCATCAGCTCGATCTCGTCCTGCTTGAGCGCGTCCTCGGCAACCTGCGGCCACTGCGCGGCGAGGATGTCGCTGCCGAAGCCACAGTCCTGCCACAGCGCGTGGCAGATGTGCGGGGTGATCGGCGACAGCAGGCGCAGCAGGATGGAGAAGCCTTCCTCGGCCACCTCAGCGTGCGCCGCCGGTTCGCTGCCGGCCAGATCCTTGTGCGCCTTCTCGAGCGCGTTGAGGATCTTCATCGCGGCGGAGACCACGGTGTTGAACTGGTGCTTGCCGAAGTCGTAGCTCGCCTGCTTGAGATGCGTGTGGATCTCGCGGCGCACGTCGGCGGCCGCTGGGGGCAGGGCGTTGGACGCGAGCTTGCGCTCGGCGGGCAGCGCGGCGCGCGTCTCGGCGGTGAAGCCATGGCCGTAGTTCCATACCCGGCGCAGGAAGCGCGAGGCGCCCTCGACGCCGGAGTCCGACCACTCGAGCTGTTGATCGGGTGGGGCGGCGAACATCATGAACAGGCGCGCGGTGTCGGCGCCGTACTGATCCACCAGCGACTGCGGGTCGACGCCGTTGTTCTTCGACTTCGACATCTTCTCGATGCCGCCGATGACCACCGGCAGACCGTCGGAAGCCAGCTTCGCGGCGACGATGCGGCCGCGCTCGTCACGCTCGACGACCACGTCGGCCGGGTTGATCCACTGCTTCTTGCCGCCGTCGAGCTCGCGGTAATAGGTTTCGGCCACCACCATGCCCTGGGTGAGCAGCGCGCTGAAGGGCTCGGAGACATTGACCAGGCCGCAGTCGCGCATCGCGCGGGTGAAGAAACGCGAGTACAGCAGGTGCAGAATGGCGTGCTCGATGCCGCCGATGTACTGGTCGACTGGCGCCCAGTAATTGACGCGCTCGTCGACCATCGCGGTCGTGCTGTCGGCGCAGGCGTAGCGCAGGAAGTACCAGGACGACTCGACGAAGGTGTCCATGGTGTCGGTCTCGCGCCTGGCGGGCTTGCCGCACTTGGGGCAGCTGCATTCGTAGAATTCGGGCATCTTGGCCAGCGGCGAGCCGCGACCGGTGATCTCGACGTTCTCGGGCAGCACCACCGGCAGCTGCTCGTCCGGCACCGGCACGTCGCCGCAGTCGGCGCAGTGGATCATCGGGATCGGGCAGCCCCAGTAGCGCTGGCGCGAGATGCCCCAGTCGCGCAGGCGGAACTGAACGCGCTTTGCGCCCAGGCCCTTGGCGGCGAGATCGGCGGCGATCGCGTCGACCGCAGCCTGGAAGTCCAGGCCGTCGTACTTGCCGGAGTTCACCAGACGGCCGTATTCGGCGTAGGCGTCCTGCCAGGGCGCGACGGTGTCGGTGTAGGCGTCCGAGCCCACCACCATGCGGATCGGCAGTTCGTACTTGGTGGCGAAGGCGAAGTCGCGCTCGTCGTGTGCCGGCACGGCCATCACCGCGCCCTCGCCGTAGCCCATCAGCACGTAGTTGGCGACCCACACCTCGAGCGGCTCGTCGGAAAGCGGATGGCGTACCTTGAGGCCGGTGGGCATGCCCTTCTTTTCCATCGTGGCGATGTCGGCCTCGGCCACGCCGCCGCGCTTGCACTCCTCGATGAACTCGGCAAGCGCCGGGTTGCTGGCCGCGGCCTGGGTGGCGAGCGGGTGCTCGGCCGCCACCGCGACGTAGGTCGCGCCCATCAGCGTGTCGGCGCGGGTGGTGAAGACCTTCAGCGCGCCTTCGTGGCCGATGCTGGAGACGTCGAAGGGAAAGCTGATCTCCACGCCTTCCGAGCGGCCGATCCAGTTCTTCTGCATCAGCTTGACCTGCTCGGGCCAGTTCGGCAGATCGTCGAGCGCGGACAGCAGCTCGTCGGCGTAGGCGGTGATCTTCATGTAGTACATGGGGATCTCGCGCTTCTCGACGAGCGCGCCCGAGCGCCAGCCACGGCCGTCGATGACCTGCTCGTTGGCGAGCACGGTCTCGTCGACCGGGTCCCAGTTCACCGTGCCGAGGCGCTTGTAGATCAGGCCCTTCTCGTACAGGCGGGTGAACAGCCACTGCTCCCAGCGGTAGTACTCGGGGGTGCAGGTGGCGAGCTCGCGCGACCAGTCGATGGCGAAGCCCAGGCGCTTGAGTTGCGCCTTCATGTACTCGATGTTGGCGTAGGTCCACTTCGCCGGCGGCACGTTGTTCTGGATCGCGGCGTTCTCGGCCGGCATGCCGAAGGCGTCCCAGCCCATCGGCTGCAGCACGTTGAAGCCCTTCATGCGGTGGAAGCGCGCGAGCACGTCGCCGATGGTGTAGTTGCGCACGTGCCCCATGTGCAGCTTGCCCGAGGGGTAGGGGAACATCGACAGGCAGTAGTACTTCGGACGGCTGGCGTCCTCGGTCACGCTGAAGGCGTCGGTGGAGTCCCAGTGCTGCTGGGCGGCCGTCTCGACGGCGGCGGGCTGGTATTTGTCCTGCATGGCGGCGTGCGGGCTGGATGGCGTTGAAAACACGCCAGTATACCTGGAAGCGCAGGCTGCGGCGCCCGCCTGTCGGGGGCGCGTGCTCCGCCGGCACTGCGACGCGGCCGCGCACAGGCAAAAAAATGGCGCTCCACCGTCAGGTGGAGCGCCGAACTCCATTGAAGGAGGGAGGGAGACGACAAAACCGGCCGGGCGCGTGGCGCCCGGGAGCGGGCGTGCGACAGGCACCGCCCGATGAGATCTGGCAAGGCCTCAGGCGACGCGATGCGAGTTGCCGCCGTGGCGGTTCCACTGCGCGTGGAAAGCCGCGAACACGTCCTCCATCGCCAGCAGCGGCAGGCGCCACATGCGGTTCTGCGCACGCACGTAGGGGACGACGCGCGGGGTGCACAGGGTGGAGCGCTCTTCCTCGAGCAGGCGGACGAAGTGATCCATGGCCGAGCCCCAGTATTCGGCATTGCCCACCCAGCCGGTTTCGAGGGTTGCTTCGCGCACGGCCTTGCGCCACAGCGCTTCGGCACGTTCGAGGGACACACCCGCCTTGCGGGCATACCAGGGCAGCAGTTTCGGCGTTTTCATGATGCGTTCTCCATTCGGGCCGGGGTACGGCGCCATCTTCGGCCGGCGGCTTCCTGGGCTGCCGGTCCAGTGCTGGTGTTGTGGCGCAATATTGAAGCCGCGCCTTGCTCTAGTAATTGATTCTGAACAAATCGGATCTCGAATGCCGTGAATTGGTTCCGCTTTCTCGAGATTATTTTGTGCAGTGCACAACCCAAATCTAGCTGAAACTCTGTTCCCTGCAAGCGACATGTTGTTTCTACGCAACATATCGGCGCACGAATCCGGGTTCGGCCAGGCGAAGCGGTGCCGATACAATTCGGGTTCGAAGAGGAACCACGATGTCGACGCTGCTAGCCAATCTCAATCCCGAACAGCTCCAGGCAGTCACCCTGCCGCCGCAGCACGCCCTGATCCTGGCCGGTGCGGGCTCGGGCAAGACGCGGGTGCTCACCACCCGCATCGCCTGGCTGATCCAGTCCGGCCAGGTCGACCCGGCCGGCATCCTGGCGGTTACATTCACAAACAAAGCCGCCAAGGAAATGCTCGCCCGCCTGTCGTCCATGCTGCCGGTGAGCACCCGCGGCCTGTGGATCGGCACCTTCCACGGGCTGGCCAACCGCCTGCTGCGCGCCCATCATCGCGACGCCGGGCTGCCGCAGCTGTTCCAGATCCTCGATTCGGGCGACCAGCTCGCTGCCATCAAGCGCCTGCTGAAGACGCTCAACGTCGACGACGAGAAATTCCCGCCGCGCGAACTGCAGCACTTCATCAATGGCCAGAAGGAAGCCGGCAACCGGCCGCATGCGGTCGAGGCCTGGGACGACTACACCCGCCAGCGCGTTCAGCTCTACCAGGAGTATGAAGCCCAGTGCCAGCGCGAGTCTGTTGTGGATTTTGCGGAGTTGCTGCTGCGCAGCTACGAGCTGCTCGAGCGCAACGAGCCGCTGCGCCGCCACTACCAGCGCCGCTTCCGCCACATCCTGGTCGACGAGTTCCAGGACACCAACCGCCTGCAGTACCGCTGGCTGAAGCTGTTCGCCGACGAGGGGCGCGAGGGCGGCGCGGCGATGTTCTGCGTCGGCGACGACGACCAGAGCATCTACCGCTTCCGCGGCGCCGAGGTCGGCAACATGCGCGACTTCGAGCGCGAATTCCGCGTGCACAACGTCATCCGCCTGGAGCAGAACTACCGCTCGCACAGCAACATCCTTGATGCCGCCAACGCGATCATCCGCCACAACAGCAACCGCCTGGGCAAGAACCTGTGGACCGACCAGGGCGCGGGCGAGCCGATCCGCGTGTTCGAGGCCTACTCCGACGGCGACGAGGCGCGCTGGATCGTCGACGAGATCCAGTCGCTGGTGCGCGACGGCGCGCTACGCAGCGAGATCGCGCTGCTGTACCGCTCGAACGCGCAGTCGCGGGTGCTCGAGCACCAGCTGTTCTCCGCCGGCATCCCCTACCGCGTGTATGGCGGCCTGCGTTTCTTCGAGCGCCAGGAGATCAAGCACGCGCTCGCCTACCTGCGCCTGATCGCCAATCCGGACGACGACACCTCGTTTGTACGCGTGGTGAACTTCCCCACCCGCGGCATCGGCGCGCGCTCGCTCGAGGCGCTGACCGACGCCGCCCGCGTCTACAACACCAGCCTGTACGCCACCGTCCCGCACCTGACCGGCAAGCCGGGCACTTCGCTCGCCCAGTTCGTGCGCCTCGTCGAGGATCTGCGCCGCGACACCACCGGGCTGCCGCTGCCCGAGCTGGTCGACCACGTGCTCGAGCTGAGCGGCCTGCGCGCGCACTACAAGGCCGACAAGGAAGGCCGCGAGCGGCTGGAGAACCTTGACGAGCTGATCAATGCCGCAGCCAACTTCCTCGCCGAGGCGCAGGCCGATGCCGGGCAGCTGGCGCAGCCGCACGCGCTGCTTGCGGATTTCCTCGCCCACGCCTCGCTCGAGGCCGGCGACCACCAGGCGGACCAGGGCGCAGACGCGGTGCAGCTGATGACGGTGCACTCGGCCAAGGGGCTGGAGTTCAACGTGGTGTTCCTGTCCGGCCTCGAGGAGGGGCTCTTTCCCCACGACAACAGCATTCTCGAGGCAGATGGCCTGGAGGAGGAGCGCCGGCTGATGTACGTGGCCGTCACGCGGGCGCGCGAGCGGCTGTACCTGTCCTTCGCGCAGAGCCGCATGCTGCACGGGCAGACGCGCTACAACCTGCGCTCGCGCTTCCTGGAGGAGATCCCAGCCGGGCTCACCAAGTGGCTGACGCCGCCGAACCCGCGCTCGGCTGCCGGCGGGGCGATGGGCGGCATGGGCGGCGGCTATTTCAAGCCTTCGCCCACACCGGCCCCGGTGCAGCGTGCGCCACGGCCGGGCTTCGCGACCTTGCCCAACGGCCTGCGCATCGGGCAGTCGGTGAGCCACGCGAAGTTCGGTCAGGGTGTGATCGTCGCCGCCGAAGGCAGCGGCAGCGATGCCAAGGTGCAGATCAACTTCGGGCCGGCCGGTGTGAAATGGCTGCTGCTCGCGGTGGCGAAGCTCGAGCCGGTGTGATGCCTGCCCGCCGCCCCGGTCGAGGGCGGTGGGCGCGCCTCAGGCGGGCGCTTCGCTCTGCTGGCGGTCGAAGCTGTAGATGATGTCGTCGGCCAGGTCCTCGAGCTCGGTGACCGAGTAGCCGAGGAAATGCGCCGCCTGCTCGCGGCCCTTGTCCCATTCGGCATCGCGGCGGGTGCGCAGATGGGTGCCGGCGATGTACTCGGCGACCACGTTGACCGCGATGAGCGTGCGCGACTCCGGCTCGAGCGTGGCCTCCTCGACCAGCACCGAGTAGTCGTGATGGCACAGGATGCCCCGGCATACGGCCTCGGTCAGGCCCCAGGAGCGCGCGAGGATGTAGCCGATGGTGGCGTGGTTGGTACCGAGCGCCTCGTCCTCGACTTCGGTGAACCAGCGCTCGGTCGCCTGGTTGGCGGTGGCGAGGACCTGCTTGTAGTTGGGGAAGCGCTTGACCAGCAGCGGGATGCCGCAGTCGTGGAAGAGGCCGAAGGTGTAGGCCGTCTCGGCGCGGGCGCAGCCGGTCTTGCGCGCGATCAGCGCGCTGGCGGCGGCGGTGTAGCGCGAGTTGTCCCAGAAGCGCTCGAGCGCGGCGCCCGGCTCGGCGATCGCGCTGCGCAGCAGCGCTTCCTGAACGAGGTTTGTGAGCATGCCGAAGCCGAGCAGGCGGATTGCCTCGTCGACCGAACCGATGCGCCGCCCGCTGCCGAAGAATGGGGAGTTGGCCGACTTCACCACCACCGCGGCGAGCCCGACGTCCTTGCCGATGAGGGCGGCGATGCGCTTGCCGCTGACCTGGGGCTGGCGCAGCTCGTCCATCAGTTGCGCGAGCACCGCCGGACAGGAGGGGATGGTCACCCCCTTCACCGCCTGTTCCAGGTTGTGCTCCTTGCGCGCCGGTGCGTTCATCGTCTCGTTCTCCCTCGTCTCCTTGTCCAAGCTTGCAACGTAGCACGCAGCCGCGGCGGCGGCGGCCGCTTCCGGCGGGCGTCCGTGGAAAACTGCGCACCGGCCCGCGCGCCGGTCTCAACCGCGGTTCGCATGCACCGCGGCGTTGCGCTCAGAAGGGCAGCGCAAGCCCCGGCCACACCCGCGCGATCGCGTCGCGGAAGGCCGCCTGGATCGCGGCCAGCGCGCTGCGGTCGTCGGCCTCGAAGCGCAGCACCACCACCGGCGTGGTATTCGACGGCCGCGCCAGGCCAAAGCCCCGGGCGAACTCGACGCGCACGCCGTCGAGCGTGATCACCTCGCGTGCGCCGGGGAAGCAGGACGGCGCGGCGAGCGCCGCCTCGCGCAGCCGGCGCACGAGCTCGAAGGGCTCGCCTTCGGCCATCTTCAGGTTGAGCTCCGGCGTGCTCACCGCGTCGGGCAGCGCCTTCAGCGCGGCGTTGGCATCGGCGCGCGCGGACAGGATCTCGAGCAGGCGGGCGCCGGCGTACAGCCCGTCGTCGAAGCCGAACCAGCGCTCCTTGAAGAACATGTGGCCGCTCATCTCGCCGGCGAGCGGCGCGCCGGTCTCCTTGAGCTTGGCCTTCACCAGCGCGTGGCCAGTGTTCCACATCGTCGGCTTGCCGCCGCGGGCGCGGATCCAGGGCGCGAGGTTCCGCGTGCATTTGACGTCGTAGATGATCTCGCCGCCCGGCACGCGCGCGAGCACGTCCTCGGCGAACAGCATCAGCTGGCGGTCGGGGAAGATGATCTCGCCGTCCTTGGTCACCACGCCGAGGCGGTCGCCGTCGCCGTCGAAGGCGAGGCCCAGCTCGGCGTCCGTGTCGCGCAGCGCGCGGATCACGTCCTGCAGGTTCTCCGGTTTCGACGGGTCGGGGTGGTGGTTGGGGAAATTGCCGTCGACCTCGCAGAACAGCTCGACCACCTCGCAGCCGAGGCGGCGGAAGAGCTCGGGAGCGATGCCGCCGGCGACGCCGTTGCCACAGTCGACGACGATCTTCATCGGGCGCGCGAGCTTCACGTCGGCGGCGATGCGGTCGATGTAGGCGGCGCGCACGTCGGCCGTGCACAGCGCGCCGGCGCCATGGGCGAGCTCGTCCTCGGCGATGCGCCGGCGCAGCCCCTGGATCATGTCGCCGTGCAGGGTCTGGCCGCCGAGCACCATCTTGAGGCCGTTGTAGTCGGGCGGGTTGTGGCTGCCGGTGACCGACACGCAGGAGTCGCAACCGAGCTGGTAGGCGGCGAAATAGGTGAGCGGCGTGGGCACGCAGCCGATGTCGATGACGTCCACGCCGGCGGCGCGGATGCCGTCGGCCAGCGCGCCGGCGAGCGCCGGGCCGGACAGGCGGCCGTCGCGGCCGACGGCGATCGCCGCCTGAGCGCGCGCGACCGCCTCGCTGCCGAGGGCGTGGCCGATCGCGCGCACCGCATCGGGGGTGAGCACGGTATCGACGATGCCGCGGATGTCGTAGGCCTTGAAGATTTCGGGGGCTGGCAGGGCGTGGGGCATGGTGTCTGGAGGCATTGGAGGTCAGGGAACGCGGCCTGATGGTCGCAGGCCGCGTTTGCGGCCGGGCGCGCGGCTGCCGGATTCTATGCTGCGTTGCGGTGTCTTGCATGTGCAGGATGTCCGGTGCGGGGAGGCTCTTGCGGAATCGCTGTCGCGGGCGGCGCTTCGGTCGCGCTCATTTACAATCCGGCCACCAGTGGGCCGGGCAGGTCCTCTTTCTCGTTCGCGGAGCACGTTCGTCCATGAGTCAACGCAAGGGCATCATCCTCGCCGGCGGTTCCGGCACCCGGCTGCATCCAGCGACCCTGGCGGTCTCCAAGCAGCTGCTGCCGGTGTACGACAAGCCGATGGTCTATTACCCGCTCGCCACGCTGATGCTGGCGGGCATTCGCGAAATCCTGGTGATCTCGACGCCGCAGGACACACCGCGCTTCGAGCAGCTGCTCGGCGACGGCAGTCGCTGGGGCATCCGACTGCAGTATGCGGTGCAGGCCAGCCCGGACGGGCTAGCGCAGGCGCTGCTGATCGCCGAGGCCTTTCTGGATGGCTCGCCGTCCGCGCTGGTCCTCGGTGACAACCTCTTCTACGGCCACGATTTCGCCGCCGAGCTGCGCGCCGCCTCGGCGCGCACCGAGGGCGCCAGCGTGTTCGCCTACCCGGTGCATGACCCCGAGCGCTACGGCGTGGTCGAGTTCGATGCCGCCGGCCGCGCGGTCAGCCTGGAGGAGAAGCCCGCGCGGCCCAAGAGCCGCTACGCGGTGACCGGGCTGTACTTCTATGATCAGCGTGCGGTCGAGTTCGCGCGCGGCCTCAGGCCCAGCGCACGCGGCGAGCTCGAGATCACCGACCTGAACCGCCTCTATCTGGAGCGGGGCGCGCTCGCGGTGCAGGTGATGGGCCGCGGCCATGCCTGGCTCGACACGGGCACGCACGAGAGCCTGCTCGAGGCCGGGATGTTCATTCAGACCCTCGAGAAGCGCCAGGGCCTGAAGATCGCCTGCCCGGAGGAGATCGCCTGGCGTGCGGGCTGGATCGATGCCGCGCAGCTGCGCGCGCTGGCCCAGCCGCTGGCCAAGAGCGGCTATGGGCAATACCTGTTGCGCCTGCTCGAAGATCGGGTGTTCTGATGAAGGCGACCCCGACCGCACTGCCCGAGGTGCTGCTGCTCGAGCCAAAGCTGTTCGGCGACGCGCGCGGCTTCTTCCTCGAGAGCTGGAACGCGCGCACCTTCCGCGAGCTGACCGGGCTCGACGTCGATTTCGTGCAGGACAACCACTCGCGCTCGGCACGCGGCGTGCTGCGCGGCCTGCACTACCAGCTGCAGCAGCCGCAGGGCAAGCTGGTGCGCGTGGTGCGCGGCCGCGTCTTCGACGTCGCGGTGGATGTGCGCCGCGACTCGCCGCGCTTCGGGCGCTGGGCAGGCGTCGAGCTGAGCGAGGACGACCACCGCCAGCTGTGGATCCCGCCCGGCTTCGCCCACGGTTTCCTGGTGCTCAGTGACTCGGCGGACTTCCTCTACAAGACGACGGACTACTACGCGCCGGCGCATGAGCGCTGCATCGCCTGGGATGACCCCGACATCGGCATCGACTGGCCGCTGCAGGGCGATCCGGTACTGTCGGCGAAGGATGCGCAGGGCATGAGCCTTGCTGCCGCCGAGGTGTATGGCGGCTGAGTTCCGGCGCCGGCTGCGATGAGCCTGATCGCTCATTGTCTTTGCCGCGACTGCCAGCGGTGATGGCCGGACCGTGATGGATGCGCGCCGGACGCCGTGTGCCCGCCTCGGCGCGCGCGCTCGAAATGCCCCAGCACGCGCGCGGCCAGCCAGTCCTGGCTGCCCGGCCAGGCGCCTGCCAGGAAGCCGACGTGGCCGCCGTGGTCCGGACACTCGAAGCGCACCGTGGGCGGCAAGGCCTGCGCGTCGGGTAGCGCACGGGCGGGGACGAAGGGGTCGTTGGCGGCGTTGAGCACCAGAGTCGGCACGTCGATTCCGCCCAGCCATGGCCGCGCCGACGCCCGCCGCCAGTAGTCCTCTACTCCGGCAAAGCCATGGGCGGGTGCGGTGTAGGCATCGTCGAATTCAGCCAGAGTGCGTGCGCTCGCGACGCGTGCGGCGTCGAAGTGCCCGGGGTGGCGTTCGCACTTCGCCAGTGCCTTGTCGCGCAGGGTGACAAGGAAGTGGCGGGTGTAGATGCGGTTGAAGCCCCGGGCAAGCGCGTGGCCCGACACCATCAGGTCGAGCGGGGCGCAGATTGCAGCGGCCGCTTCGACCACGGACTGCGCCGCGGAGCCGCGTTCTCCGAGCCATTTCAGCAGGGCATTGCCGCCGAGCGAGACGCCGGCGGCGAAGACCGGCGCGCCGCCCGCGATCTGCTGCAGGCGACGCAGGATCCAGTCGATTTCTTCGCTGTCGCCGGAGTGGTAGGCGCGCGGCAGGCGGTTCGGTGTCCCACTGCAGCCGCGGAAGTGGGGTACGACGCCGCGCCAGCCGAGGGCGCCGGCTGCCTGCATCAGGCTGCGCGCGTAGTGCGAGCGGCTGCTGCCCTCGAGGCCGTGGAAGAGGACGAGAACCGGGGCGCATTCGAGGTGCGCTGGCGTTGCCTCCGGCGTCGCCGGCACGCCCTGCGCCGTGATGACGGAGCCGGCGGGATCGAGCCAGTCGAGCTCGATGAAGTCGCCGTCGGGCGTCTCCCAGCGCTCACGCCGGTAGTTCGGCAGCGGCGCCTTGCGGGCCAGCGGAAAGATGGTCTGCAGATGGCCGCCGGGCAGCCACCACGGCGCGCGATAGGCGTGCAGGTCGCTCAATGCACCACGCGTGGCGACAGGTCGCCGAAGTCCGTGTGCTCGGGGATCGGCGACGCATGATGCAGCACCATGCGCCAGCCGTTGGGCCCGCGCACATAGACGTTGGTCGCGGCCAGGGTCGGGCCGCGCTGCATCTGGCCCTCCGCGCCGACGCGCTCGAACACGCAGTGCATCGCCATCATTGCACTGGCGCTGATCACGGCCTGGCTGACGTCGATCTTCAGTGCGTTGCCATTGGACAGGATCTGCCGCCACGTCTCGCGCACGGCGGCGAGACCGACGATGCGCGGTCCGCCCGGATGGACACAGACGACTTCCTCTTCCTCGGACCAGACGGACATCAGTGCGTCCACATTGCCGTGGGCCAGCGCCTGGTAGAACGCGGCTTCGGCTTCCAGTGCGGTGGTGAAGTTGGCTTTGCTCACGGGATCGCTCTATGTGTTTTTCAAGGGGCGCATGCGCGAGTTCGGGTATCGCAAATGCAACGGGGGCCGAAGCCCCCGTATGCTCGAGACTGCGCGAACGCCGCCAGGTTCAGTGGTGACCCTTCGGACGCTCGCCGGTGAACACGTAGTGCGCGCTGCAATACGGGCACACCGCCTCGCCGGTCTTCAGGACGTCCAGGAACACGCGCGGGTGCCGGGCCCAAAGCGGCGCGCCCGGCGGCGGGCAGTGCAGCGGCAGGTCCTTGGCGGACACGATGATGGCGTGGGGCTTTTCGGTGGTTTCAACCATGTCGCAATCCTCGGAGCGTGGAAATCAGACGTGGGCGAGCCAGTGCGCGTATTCCGGCGCACGGCCGTTCACGACGTCGAAGAAGCGGGACTGGATCTTCTCGGTGATCGGGCCGCGCTTGCCTTCGCCGATCTTGCGGTCGTCGAGCTCGCGGATCGGGGTCACTTCGGCGGCGGTGCCGGTGAAGAAGGCCTCGTCGGCGAGGTAGATGTCGTCGCGGGTCAGGCGCTTGGTGCCCACTTCGAGGCCGAGCTCGCGCGCGATGACGTGGACCGAGTCGCGGGTGATGCCGGTCAGCGCCGAGGCGATCTCGGGTTCGTAGATGCGGCCGTCCTTGACGATGAACAGGTTCTCGCCCGCGCCTTCGGCGACGAAGCCCTGGTTGTCGAGCAGCAGCGCCTCGTCGTAGCCCATGCGGGTGACCTCGAGGTTGGCGAGGATCGAGTTCGGGTAGGTCGCCGACAGCTTGGCGCGCGGCATCGTCGAGTTGACGTGGTGGCGGGTGTAGGACGAGGTCTTTACCCGGATGCCCTTCTGCAGGCCTTCCTCACCGAGGTAGGCGCCCCAGGGCCAGGCAGCGATGGCGACGTGCACGGTGGCGCCGATGGTCGAGATGCCCATCTTCTCCGAGCCGTAGAAGGCGATCGGGCGCAGGTAGCAGGACTCGAGCTTGTTCGCGCGCACGACCTCCTTCTGCGCCTCCATGAGTTCATCCTTGGAGTACGGGATGTCCATCATGTAGATCTTGGCGGAGTTGATCAGGCGCTGGGTGTGCTCGGCCAGGCGGAAGATTGCGGTGCCGCTGACGGTGTTGTAGGCACGGACGCCCTCGAAGACGGCGAGGCCGTAGTGCAGCGAGTGGGTGAGGACGTGCGTGGTCGCCTCGCGCCACGGGACGAGCTTGCCGTCCTGCCAGATGAAGCCGTCGCGGTCAGCCATGGACATGATCAAAATCTCCGCCTGTATGAGTGTTCGCTGGATGGGTATCGAGGATGCCCCGGCCGGGATCGTCGGGGCATAGCCTTTGAATTCTAGCGTAAAGGCGGGGGTTCGATGCGCTCGACGTGCAGCGTGCGCGGCCCGTGACGCGGCGCCCGGCTGGGAGCGCGGGGCGGCGCGCGCTAGAATGCAGGGCTTCGTGCGCCTGGAGCCGACATTGAACGATCGTCCCTGGAAACCCAACGTCACCGTCGCCGCCGTCATCGAGCGCAACGGACGCTTCCTGCTGGTCGAGGAAGAGACCCCCGAAGGCTTGCGCTTCAACCAGCCTGCCGGGCACCTTGAGGAGGGCGAGTCGCTGCTCGAGGCCACCGTGCGCGAGGCGCTGGAAGAGACCGCGCACCATTTTGTCCCCGAGTACCTGGTCGGCGTGTATCAGTGGACCCGGCCCCAGGGCGACATCACCTATCTGCGCTTTGCTTATGGCGGCCGCCTCGAAGGCGAGGACGCGGGACGCCGGCTCGATGCGGGCATCGTGCGCGCGCTGTGGATGACGCCCGACGAGGTGCGTGCCACCGCCGATCGCCATCGCAGCCCCCTGATCCTGCAGTGCGTCGAGGACTGGCTCTCCGGCCAGCGCCATCCGTTGAGCCTGGTTCGCCACTATCCGGGGGCGCAGGCTGCATGATCCGCGGGGCGCTGGTGCTGGCCTTGCTCCTGCCCGCGTGGGCGGCGGCGACGGTGCCTGCGCAGGCCGCGGTGCCGGGGATACGCGCCGGCGCAGAGGTCAGCATCTGCTACAACTACGGCTGCCTGCGAGAGGAGCGGGTGCGCTTCAATGGCGCCCTGCTGCAGCGCCTGGGCGAGCGACTCGCCCGCGCGCGCACTGCGGCCGAAGAGCGCGCGCAGCTCGCCGAAGCGCTTGGCCGGCTGTACCGGGTCGCCGCCACGCAGACGCCGGTTGGCGCCGACCGCGCGGGCAATTTCCTCGATGCCGAGGCCGATGGGCGCATGGACTGCATCGACCACTCGACCTCGACCACGCGGCTGCTGGCGCTGGCCGAGGCGCGCGGCTGGCTGCGCTATCACCGCGTGGTGGAGCCGGCACGACGCACGCGGCTGATCCTGCAGCACTTCAGTGCGGTGATCGAGGTGCTGGCGCTGGAAGAACGCATCCCCCGCCTGCCGCCCGGGCAGGCGCTGGCGGGCTGCAACTGCACCGAGGACGGGCTGGTGATCGAGGCTGCCGACGGTGGCGATCGTCCGGGCGAACGTTACGTGGTCGACAGCTGGTTCGTCGACAATGGCGAGCCGGCTGTGGTAATGCCGCTCGCGGAGTGGCTCAAGGGAGGTGGACCGAATGTCCAGTAAGGCGCAAGGCGATGGGATGAAGGTGGTGGTCGGCATGTCCGGCGGAGTGGACTCGTCGGTGACTGCGCTGCTGCTCAAGCAGCAGGGCTATGACGTGACCGGCCTGTTCATGAAGAACTGGGAGGACGACGACGATTCCGAATACTGCTCGACGCGGCAGGATCTTGTGGACGTGGCCTCGGTGTGCGACGTGATCGGCATCGAACTCGAAGTCGTCAATTTCAGCAAGGAATACAAGGACCGCGTGTTCGCCGACTTCCTGCGCGAGTACGAGGCTGGCCGCACCCCCAACCCCGACGTGCTGTGCAACTCCGAGATCAAGTTCCGCTGCTTCCTCGACCACGCCATGCAGATGGGCGCCGAGCGCATCGCCACCGGCCACTACGCCCAGGTGCGCGAATGGACCAATGATGGCCGCACCGAATATCAGCTGCTGAAGGCCGAGGACGGCACCAAGGACCAGAGCTACTTCCTCTACCGCCTGAACCAGGCGCAGCTCGCGAAGACCCTGTTCCCGCTCGGGGCGCTGTACAAGCGCGAGGTGCGCAGGATCGCCGAGCAGGCCGGGCTGCACGTGGCGGCCAAGAAGGATTCGACGGGCATCTGCTTCATCGGCGAGCGCCCCTTCCGCGAGTTCCTGATGCGCTACCTGCCCACCCAGCCGGGCGAGATCCGTGCGCTCGACGACGAGCGTGTGCTCGGCGAGCACCAGGGCCTGATGTATCACACCATCGGCCAGAGGAAGGGGCTGCACATCGGCGGCATCAAGGGTAACCAGGACGAGGCGGGCGAGCACGACGCCTGGTACGTGGCGGGCAAGGACGTGCAGGCCAACGTGCTCTACGTCGTGCAGGGCCACGATCATCCGGCGCTGCTACGTGATCGCCTGGTGGCGGCCGACCTCAACTGGATCGCTGGCCGCGACCCGCACACCAACTGGGTCTATACCGCCAAGCCGCGCTACCGCACGCCCGACCAGCCGTGCGAGATCGATCGCATCGCCGACGGTCGCGCGGAGATCGCCTTCGCGCAACCGCAGTGGGCGCTCACGCCCGGCCAGAGCGTGGTGGTGTACGAATCGAAGGTCTGCCTGGGTGGCGGCATCATTCTCTGAACGCCGCCGCGAGGCGCCGTGGGCCGGCGGACCCATCCGTCCTCCCCGCCTGTTCGCTCCCGTCGGGCGCGAGGACGGTGGCGTCCCGGCCCTCAGGCCCCGAGGGTGCCCCGCGCGGCGGCGAGCGGCGGGTGGTTCGCAGCCTGCAGGCGTGCCGCGTAGATCTCGCAGCGCTCGAGGTATTCTCGCGCGCTCTTGGGCATGGTCACGCGTGCGCGGGTGATGTCGGTGACCAGGTTGCGCCCCTGCAGGATCAGGCGCAGGCCGTCGCTGGCGAGCTGGCGTTCGTGCTCGGTCGATACCGGCGAGAGGACCGCGGTGACCGCAGCCAGATGCTCTGAGGCGACGACGAAGTCGGCCCACACGTCGAAGATGTCAGGATCGGTGCGCAGCGTCTCGCACTTGATCTTGGCGATGCGGGTGAACTCGAGCACCAGCGGCGCCACGCCATGGAACAGGGGTGTGCCCGAGAAGGTCGCGGCCATGACCGCGCCGATACGATCGATCTCGCGTAGCGCCTGTGCGATCTTGATGTAGCGGCTCTCGTAGAACGCTTCGACCGGGATCGAGAACGCGCGAAAGGGCTCGCCCCAGAGTTCGTCGATACCTTCGTCACCGCTGCGGTGCAGTACCAGGCGACCCAGCGCGAGCGCCTCCTGGAGACAAAGGCCGCATTCGCGCATCAATGCGTTGTCGGTCTCGATCTCGATGCCCAGCTCCTGCAGTTCGACGAGCTTGGTGAAGATGTCGGTGGCGCGGTTGAACAGCGCGCCGGCGTACATTGCGCCCTTGACGCGCTTGCGCTCGGTGTCCTGCTCGTCGAGGTAGGCGCGACGGGCGTCGTCGAGTCGCTTGCCAGGGATGTTTATGCCATGTTCGACGTGGTTGAACAGGCGGCGGGTGAGGGCCTGGATGAGCTTCTTCTTGGCGTCGAGCGAGTCCGCCGGCGGTTCATAGACCTTCAGCCAGTAGCCGTCGTGATAAATGCGCCGAATGCCGTCGATGAGGGCGACGGTGCCGTCCGGGATGGGCTCGTCCATAGCAGTAGCACGTCAGCGTGAAGACAGGAGGCGAAGGATACGCCCGCGCTCAGGCGCTTCCAATAGCCTGCCGCCGCGCGGCCGCGGCACGCAGCCGGCGCTCGTTGCGCAGCTTGCGCCACTTTGAGGTGACGCGCATGCGCCACACGAGCTGGGTGCCCCAGTAGGCGATGAAGGCGCCGGTGATCGCCATGATGAGCATGCCGACCAGCAGCGGCTGGCCGATGCCGGTGATCCATGTCCATGCCTGCGCGAGCGAGTCGATCATGCGAATCGGCTTCTCGACGTCGTCCGCCGTCAGGTCGGCAGGCGCGCGCGTGCCGATCACGCCGGCGCCCAGCCGGTAGGCGAAGTAGTAGAGCGGACCGTAGGTGAGCGGATTGCTGACCAGGGTGGAGACCGCCGCGATCCAGAGGTTGCCGCGCAACAGCAGCGAGGCGATCGCGGCCGCCGGGATCTGGGCGATCGGGATCATCAGCCCGAAGAACACCCCCATCGCCACCCCCCGCGCGACCGAACGCCGATTGACATGCCACAGCAGCGGATCGTGGATGCGCGGTCCAAGCCACCGCAACATACGGCTCTGCGTGATGGCGTCGCGGGTTGGCAGGAAGCGTTCGAGCATGGTCCGGTCCGGAGCGAAGTCGGCATCTTACGCAATGCGCGACAAAGCACAAGAAGCAGGACTCCCGGCAACGCGGGACAGGCGCCCGAAGTCTGCAAGCGAATGATTTTGCAGGCTTGTGACCGCAGCCGCCGTGAGGAATTCACCGGCTCCGGCGCGATTGGGGCACGATCTTCCGCGCCTCGGGACGCGCTGACCCGTCGCTGCGCCGGCGCGCTGGGAATTCAGGCGAAATCGCTCGGAATCACGGCTCGCAGCACGGTCTGCGTTTCACCTTCGCGGACGCGGTTGGTGAACCACCACAGCGCGCCCTTCTTGATCGTCCAGTCAGCCTCGCTGCCAGCCAGCAGCAGCGCGCACAGGCGGCCGAGCGCCGGCTGGTGACCTACCACCAAGGCCGCGCCGCTGGCGTCGGGCCAGCCGGTGGCGGCCAGGATGTCGGGCACGTTGCCGTCGGGGCCGAGGCTGCTGACGATCTCGAAGTTTTCGGTGAAGGCTGCGGCGGTCTGGCGGGTGCGTACCGTCGGACTAACCAGCACCTTGAGTTGCTTGGGCTTGTGTTCGTCGAGCCAGTGCGCCATGCGCCGGGCCTGTTTGAGGCCACGTGGGGTGAGCTCACGCAGGTGGTCGGGCGTGCCGTCCACCGCTTCTGCATGTCGCCAGAGCAGCAGGTCCATGTCGTTCGTCCAGGAGTCGAGGGCCGGCATCATCGGCCCGTCGTGTTGCAGCGTGATGAACCGGGCGAGGGGCGGCACGTGCGGGCCTTCACCACGGCTTCCTGCCGTCGAGCAGCGGCGCGCACTCGCCCAGCACCCGCCGGCGCAGACGGGCGTAGCGCGGCGCGTGCCAGCCGAGCACGAAGGCAGCAGCCGGTGCCAGGGCGGGGTTGGCGTGCATCCAGTCCGACAGGCGCTGATGGGCGATATCGACATCCTGCAGGAAGCCGAGCGCGGTCTGGGCGTTCACCACGCCTTCTAGGTAGCGCTTGATCGGTCGCGCCGGGAAGAGCGGGGCGAAGAATTCGACGCCGTAGCGCAGCAGCTTGAAGCCGATGCGCAGGGCGTGGAGCCGGGTGGGCTCGAGCGTGGCCGCCGCCGCAGCCTGACGGCGCGCGCGCTTGCGCAGGCGGTCAAGGCGCAGGCGCGCGAACGCCTTCAGATCAGCCGCCGCGGCAAGGCTGCCGGTCGGCAGACGGTAAAGGTCGGCGGTGAAGGCGAGCAGCAGCCGGCCCTGGGTGGCCATGTCGAGCTGGTGGCTGGCAAAGTGGCGCGCCTCATTGCGCGCCTTCTGCACGGTGTCGAGCAGCACGGCCATCGCGGTCGGGTCGGCGAGCCCCTCGGGGGTCACCGGCGTGAGCAGCTCGGCATGGAAGACATCGAGGTCGCGGGTGTCGCCGAAGCGGTTGGCGTTGTCGCGCAGGCGTGCGTTCCAGGTCGCGGCGAAGTTTTCCGGCAGCGCCGGCGCAAAGACCTTGAGCAGCGCACGAAGCCGGCGCTGGGAGACGCGCAGCTGGTGGATGAGGTCGGGGAGGATGTCGTCCGCATCGGTACAGCCGAGAGCGGCGGCGGCATTGCCCTGCCACTGGCGCACGCAGGAAAAGGCCAGGGTACGGAAGGCGTCGACGACGTTCTGCCCGGGTTCGAGCGCCGACGCTTCGGCACGCGCCGGCGTCAGCGGTGTGCCGAGAAAGAGCCGGTAGCCGCGCTCGGCCTTCGAGACGTCGGCGGGCATCAGGGGCAGATCCTGTGCCAGCGCGCAGGCAAGCTCGACGAGATCCTGCGGGCGACCACGCTCGAGCTCGAGCTCGAGCTCGCAGATGGGCGCACTGCGCTCGACGCCGTCCGGGGTGCGCACCTTGACCTCTCCGGTGTCGATCATCAGCAGGATGCTGACCCCCGGTTCGGGTACGTGGCGTCGGGTTTCGCGGCGAAAGCGCGTGGTGAACACCGGCACCAGTTCGTCGTGGTGGCGGGCGAGCAGTCGGGCCGTATCGGGCTGGTCGACCATCGAGAAATCGAACGCGCCGGTCCACGGCTGCTCCCACTCCGGACGGCTCGACAGCCCGCCGCTGGAGACGGCGGCGCACTTGACCGTCTGCAGCATCTGCCGGCCCTGGCGGCGGGTGCGAACCGCCACCTTGCGCGCCTTGAGCGCGAGGCCAGCGGTGTCGAAGTAAGTGTTGTCGAGGGTCGTGGCGGGGCCGAGCTTCTCGGCCGCCGCGATGAGCGGATGCCTGCGCAGGGCAGGCAGGGCGCGTTGCGACACGGCGAGCTTGAGTTCGATTTCGTTGCTCATGGAGATCGCCCGCGGGCGGGCGCCGGAGGAAAGGGCGCCTGAATTCTAGACGGCGGGCGACGGGGCGTCATGCGTGCTTTGATGACATGAAATATTACGATCCGATGCCGGACCGCGGCGGCTACAGGCGCAGCGACACGGGCGCCCAGCGCCGACAGGGCGGCGGGGTCGTCCGGACGCGGGAGCAGCCGGCCCTCACTCCCCGAACACCTCGTGCCACAGGCGACGCACCGGCTCACGCGCGGCTTCGGCCTCGTCAGGTTCGATGCGCGAGGGGCGGTCGTTGAGGCGCTGCCGGTGCTGCAGGCGGCGCAGCTCGCGGTAACTGTCGGCGCAGGCGTCGGCGAGGTCGGCCGGGATCAGGCCGATTTCGCCGGCGAGGCGCAGCAGGGCAATGTTGCCGAGGTTGCCGGTGAGCTGCGGGTAGTCGTGGCTGTAGCCCAGCACCAGGTACTGGATCAGGAACTCGACGTCGATCAGGCCGCCGGCATCGTGCTTGAGGTCGAACAGGGTGTCCCTGCTGCCGTGCGCGTCGCGCATCTTCCTGCGCATCGCCAGCACTTCGGCGCGCAGCGTGTCGCGGTCGCGCTTCATGCGCAGCACGTCGCAGCGGATGCGCTCGAAGGATTCGCCAAGCGCGCGGTCGCCGGCCGAGAAGCGCGCGCGCGTGAGCGCCTGGTGTTCCCAAACCCAGGCCGACTCCATCTGGTATTTGCGGAAGGCTTCGAGCGAGGTGACGATGAGGCCCGATTCGCCATTGGGGCGTAAGCGCAGGTCGGTGTCGAAGAGCTGCCCGGCGGCGGTCTGGCTCGAGAGCCAGGTGTTGGTGCGCTGTGCAAGACGGGTATAGACCTCGGGGGCCTCCGGCGCGGCGTCGTCGAAAAGGAACACGATGTCGAGGTCCGAGGCGTAGCCGAGCTCCTTGCCGCCGAGCTTGCCGTAGCTGATGACCGCGAACTTCGGGTCGTCTCGATGGCGGATCTTGATGCGCCGCCAGCACAGTGGCAGGGTCAGGTCGAGCACGATGTCGGCGAGCTCGGAGAGGTGATCGGCGAGCTTCTCGACGGTGAGCAGTCCGGCGATGTCCTGGGTCAGCAGGCGGAACACCTGCGCATGGTGCTGCTCGCGCATGACATCCATCTGGCGTTCCATGTCGGGCTCGAGGGCGTCGAGCTCGGCGGCGAGGCTGGCGCGGAAGGCCTTCCAGTCGGGTGCGCCCTCGAGGTTGCGTGCGTCGAGCATCTCGTCGAGCAGGATGGGATGGCGGGTCAGGAACTGCGCGCCCCAGCGCGAGGCGCTCATCAGGTCGGCGACGCGGCGCAGGGCCTGTGGGTACTGCTGCAGCAGCGCAAGGTAAGCACCGCGTCGGCCGATGGCCTCGATCAGGTCGAGCAGGCGGGCGAGGGTGTCGTCGGCGCCCGGGGTGGCGGCCGCGGCCTCGATCATGCGCGGCATCAGCGCGTCGAAGCGGCTGCGGATATTGTTGGGCAGCTGGCTGTAGCGCGGGCTGCCATGGATCGCGGCCAGGCGTTCGGCGCCGACCTGCGGCCTGCGGTAGCCGAGTTCGCCCAGGGCGGTCGAGGTGGCCTCGAGGTCCTCGGCGTGGGTCCAGGTGGCGTCCAGGCTGTGGTCCTCCTCCGAAGGGTCGCCGAACACGCTGTCGAAGTGGCGGCTCACGACCATCCGGTGCGCCTCGAGCGCGCCGAGCAGCGCCGGGTAGTCGGCGAAGCCCATGCCTTCGGCGATCAGCGCCTGGTCGGCTTCCTTCGAGGGCAGGTCGTGGGTCTGGGCGTCATCGAGGTACTGCAGGCGGTGCTCGAGGCGGCGCAGGAAGGTGTAGGCAGCGGTGAGCTCCTCCACGGCCTGCGCCGACAGGATGCCGCGTTCGGCCAGCAGCGCCAGCACCTTCAGCGTCGGCCGCACCTGGAGCGCGAGGTCCCGGCCGCCGCGGATGAGCTGGAAGACCTGGGCGATGAACTCGATCTCGCGGATGCCGCCCGGGCCGAGCTTGACGTTGTTGGCGCGGTCGCGCCGCGCGACCTCGCGCCGGATCTGCGCATGCAGGTCGCGCATGGCGTTGATCGCGCCGAAGTCGAGGTACTTGCGGAACACGAAGGGGCGGGCGATGTTGCGCAGCTCCGACCAGCGCTCGCCGAGCAGCACGCGGGCCTTGATCCACGCGTAGCGCTCCCACTCGCGGCCCTGAGTGACGAAGTAGTTCTCGAGCATGTCGAAGCAGCACACCAGCGGACCCGAGTCGCCATTGGGGCGCAGGCGCATGTCGACGCGGAAGACCTGGCCGTGCTCGGTCACGTCGTTCAAGGCCTGAATGAGTTGCTTGCCGAGGCGCTCGAAGAACTCGAAGTTGCTGATCACCTTGCGGCCGCCGGTGTCGCCGTCTTCGGGGTAGATGAAGATCAGGTCGATGTCGGACGACACGTTGAGCTCACGCCCGCCAAGCTTGCCCATGCCGACTACGAGCAATTCCTGCTCCCAGCCGGTCGGCGACAGCGGCTGGCCGTAGCGCTCGACGAGCGTCGCGCGCAGCACGTCATGGGCGTGGCGGATCGCCACCTCGGCAAGCACCGTCATGGTTTCGGTGACCTCAGGCAGCGGCGCGCCGCAGGCCAGGTCGCGCACGACAAGGTGGCACAGCACCCAGATGCGCAGCTGTCGCAGGGCTGGGCGCAGCGCGCCGTCGCCGCCGCCGAACACGAGCGTGCGCGCCGCCAGGAAGCGCTGCATGTCGGCTTCGGTGGCCGGCTGGTCGATGCTGTCGGCAAGCGCAGGCGCCAGCCAAGGCTGGCTGTCCAGCATGCGTGACAGGTAGCGGGACAGGCAGCGCGCGGTGAGCACCGGCTTTGGCAGTGCTTCGGGAAGGGAGGACATGGCTCGGCTCCAGTGCGGGCGCGGATCGTTGGTAGAATGCGGGCCTGGCCAGCGATCCCTCGCCAGGGGCGGTATCCGGGCATTTTATCCATCCCTTCAGCCGGCCTGCATGCCCTGCGCGCGATGTGTGCGTCGAGCGTCGCTGCAGGCTCGATCGGCGCGGCTGGCGAACGAAGATGCCGGTCAGCATTTCCCCATGCAACGGTTCCGAGTACGTTCCCTGAGTACGCCCGCGATTTCCCCTCCGAATGCAGATGCCCCGCCGCCCGCGCGCACGGGCGGTGGTCGGCTGCGCAACGCAATGGCCTGGTTGCTGCGGATCGGCGTGCTCGCCTGGTTCGTGACCGCCGGTACGGTGCTGGTGCTGCGGCATGTGCTGATGCCGTCGGTCGATGCGTTCCGCGAGCCGGTTGCCGACATGCTCGCGCGGCAGCTCTCCCTGCCGGTGTCGATCGCGCGCCTCGAGGGGGGGTGGGCGGGATGGCGCCCGTTTCTGCGCATCGAAGGCCTGCGCATCGCCGACCGGGATGGGCGCGATGCCCTCGCGCTGGGGGCCGTGGAGGCCACCCTGGCCTGGTCTTCCCTGCTGCGCGGCGAGCCGCATTTCGACCGTCTCGACATCGAGGCGCCCGATCTGACCTTGCGGCGCGATGCGGGCGGGACGCTGTTCGTGGCCGGCATTGCGCTGCCCACCGGGACGGGGGACGAGGGTGGCGGGCTGGCCTGGCTGCTGGCACAGCGCCAGATTCGCGTCCACGGCGCGCGTCTCACCTGGCAGGACGAAGCGCGTGCAGCGCCCGCGCTCGTGCTGGACGGAGTGCAGGTTCGCTTCGTCCGGCGCGGGGCTACGGTGCGCTTTGCGCTCGAAGCACGCCCGCCGCCAGCGCTGGCCTCTGCGCTGGTCGTGCGCGGCGAGGTGCCCCGCGCGTTGCGTCTCGCCGACCTGGCGCGCCCGTCTGCAGCGCACGGCAGGCTCTACCTCGAACTCGAGCGCGCCGACCTGGGCGCGTGGCGGCCGTGGATCGATTACCCGCTGCCACTTTCCGGGCACGGCGGGGTGCGCGCGTGGGCGGACGCTGATGGCAAGGGCAGCTTCGAGCTGACTGCCGACGTGTCGCTCGACGCTGTCCGCATCCAGCTTGCCGAGGCCTTGCCTGAACTGCGCATCGCGCGCCTCGAGGGGCGCCTCTCGGGTGCACATGAGGCGGGCCGCAGCCAGTTCGCGACGCGCGATCTGGCGCTGATGCTGGCCGACGGCGTGACGGTCGCGCCGACCGATCTTGAGTTGCGCGTGGACAGCGCGGGGGATGGCGCGGTGCTGGCAGGTGCGGTGAGCGCGAATCGGCTCGACTTCGCCGCGCTCGCCGCGCTTGCGGCGCACTTTCCGCTGGACGCGGCGCTGCGCGACCGCCTTGCGCGCCTCGAGCCCCGAGGGCGTGTCCAGGATCTGCGCCTGACATGGCAGGGCGAACCCGGGACGCCAAGCGACTGGTCGCTGGCCGCGCGTTTCGAGGACGTCGGCCTGCTTGCACGCGAAGGGTGGCCCGGGCTGGGCGGATTGTCGGGAAGCATTGACGGCGATGCGGATGGCGGGCGATTCCGCCTCGCCGGCCCCGGGATGCACCTCGACTTGCCGATGGTCTTTGAACCCGGTCGGCTCGAGTTCGATCGCCTGCATGCCGAAGGCAGCTGGCGGCGGAATGACGGACGCCTCGAGATTGCGCTCGACGGTGCGGAATTCGAGAACGCCGACGTCGCTGGCACCGCATCCGGTCGCTACTGGCCAGCGGCCGACGGCCCGGGCGAGATCGACCTGCAGGCGCGACTTAGCCGCGCGCAGTCGACCGCGGTGTGGCGCTACCTGCCGCGCGTGGTCAATGCGCGCACCCGCGAGTGGGTGCAGCAGGGCATCCGCGCCGCGGGCGTGCCCGAGGCGCGCCTGCGGCTGCAGGGCAAGCTGCAGGACTTTCCGTTCCGCGATGGCGCCGGTCAGTTCCTGGTCACGGTGAGGGTGGCGGACGGGGTGCTGGACTATGCGCCCGGATGGCCGGGCATCGACGACATCCAGGGCGAGGTGCGCTTCGAGGGGCCGGGCATGCGCATCAGCGCCGAGCGCGCGCGGATACTGGGGGTCGAGCTGGAGAGCGTCGTCGCGGACGTGCCCGATCTTGACGCCATGCCGAGCGAGGTCATGACGATCAGCGGTCGGGCGCTGGGGCCGACGGCTGAGTTCCTGCGCTTCGTCGCCGCGAGCCCGGTGTCGCGGCGCCTTGGTGGTTTCACCGACGGCATCCGTGCCGAAGGCAGCGGCGAACTCGACCTCAAGCTGGTGATGCCGCTGCGGCACACGCTCGACACCGAGGTCGAGGGGGCCTTCCGTTTCGCGAGCAACCGCATCGAGCTGGTCGATGGTTTGCCCGCGCTCGAGCGCGCGGCCGGACTCGTGCGCTTCACTGGCGACACGCTCGCGATTCCCGAGGCGAGCGCGCAGTTCCTGGGGCACGCTGTGAGCGTGAGCGCGAAGACCAGCGCGGACGGCGTGGTGCGCTTCGATGCGGCCGGGCGTGCCGACGCGGCTGCGATGCGCGCGCGTTACGCACAGCCACTGCTGGACGGGCTTTCCGGCACCGCGGAGTGGCGTGCGGCGATCCGCGTTGGCAAGGGCAGCACCCGGGTCGAGGTCGATTCCGACCTGCTCGGCTTTGCCTCGAGCCTGCCGGCGCCGCTCAACAAGTCTGCCGGCGAAGCCTGGCCGTCGCGCTTCGTATTCGAGCAAGCGAGCGGGCGGGCACGCGACACGCTCGCACTCAGGCTCGGCACGATCGTACGCGCGGAGCTGACGCGGGCGCCGGGGGCGGACGGGCTGCGCGGTGGTATCGCCATCGGGCGTGCCACTGGCGACAGCCCGCCCGCTTCCGATTCCGGACTGCGGGTGGCGGCCGTGCTCGACCGCCTCGACGTCGACGCCTGGCGGCGCATGTTCGACGCCGCGGCGATCGCTGCTGAAACGAACACGGCGGCGTCCGGTACCGAGAAGGCCGTTGGTCCTGGTGACAGCCCGGCCAGCGTCGGCAGCGCAGCCCCGGTGCTTGCGGGGCTGGACGACCTGGCGCTCGCTGCAGACGAGGTGCGCGCCTTTGGCCACGTCCTGAAGGCGGTCGATTTGCGCGCCGAGGCCGACACGGGCGGCTGGAAGGCGCGCCTGGAGAGCGACATCGCCGATGGTACCTTTGACTGGCGCAACGCAGGAGACGGCGCGCTGCGTGCACGTTTCCGCCATCTGCGCGTCGGCCAGGATGAGCCGCAGGGAGGGAAGGGCGGAGAGGACGCCGACAGTGGCGAAGCCGGCAGGCCGCCGGCCGACGTCGTCGAGGAGACGCCGCCCCGCCGGCTGCCGGCGCTGGATGTGGTCGCCGAGCGTTTCGAGCTGCGCGGGCTCGACCTTGGCCGGCTGGAGGTGTTCGCGCGCAACCGCGGGGGGCTCTGGCAGCTCGAGCGCTTCGCCCTCGCCAATGACGCGGGTCGCCTCGAGGGCAGCGGGCAGTGGCAGGCCGAGCGCCGCCAGCGCACGCGGCTCGATTTCCGCCTCGAGACGCCGGATGTCGGCCGCCTGTCCAATCGCCTGGGTTATCCCGACGTGGTGCGCGGCGGGCAGGCCAGCCTGAGCGGGCAACTCGGCTGGCAGGGCGCGCCGACGCGCATCGACTATCCGTCGCTCAATGGCAGCCTGGAGCTCGAGACCGGGAGCGGTCAGTTCAACAAGCTCGAGCCCGGCGTGGGCCGGCTGCTCGGCATCCTGAGCCTGCAGGCCTTGCCGCGGCGGATCACGCTCGATTTTCGTGACGTGTTTTCCGAAGGATTCGCCTTCGATCGCATTTCCGGTAGCATCGACGTGGCTGCCGGTGTGCTGCGCACCGAAGACCTCGAGATCCGCGGTCCCTCCGCGCGCGTGAGGATGACCGGCACGGCCGACGTGGTGGGCGAGACCCAGGACCTGCGCGTGCTGGTGCAGCCGACGCTGTCCGAATCGATTGCCATCGGCGCGGCAGCGGGGCTGCTGAATCCTGCCGTCGGGGTGGTGACCTACCTTGCCCAGAAGGTGCTGAGCGATCCGATCGAGAAGCTCTTCGCATTCGAGTACGCGGTGACCGGGTCCTGGTCCGATCCGCAGGTGGCCAAGCGCGGTCAGGTGCCGCAGCCACCATGAGTTGCGACGAAGGCATGACTTCTCTGAAGCGCCGCGGGGGTGCCGCATGTGCCAGCTCGGATGCCTGCCCCCTCATGCACCAATGATGCCCCGATCGGAAGCGCCGATTTCGCGTGTCCCGACAAGAAGACCGACATGAAGCCCCAGAATCCCTCCGCGCCCGTGCGCATCGCTGCCATCCAGACCGTATCCGGCCCTGACGTCCAGGCCAACCTCGATATCGTCGCCGACCTGATCGCCGAGGCGGCGGCGGGCGGTGCACGGCTTGTCGCGCTGCCAGAGTATTTCCCGCTCATCAGCAATGACGAGGCCGCGAAGGTCCGCATCCGCGAGGCCGAGGGCGTCGGGCCGCTGCAGGATTTCCTCGCCGGTGCGGCGAGGCGCCATGGCGTCTGGCTGATTGGCGGGACCATCCCGCTGGTGGCCGAGGCACAGGACAAGGTGCGCAACACCACCTTGGTCTATGACGACCAGGGCCGGCAGCTTGCGCGCTACGACAAGGTCCACCTTTTCGGCTTTCAGCGTGGCGAGGAGCGCTACGATGAGGCGGTGACCATCGAGCCGGGCAGCGTGGTCGCCTGCTTCGACTCGCCGGCAGGGCGCACCGGTCTGTCGGTGTGCTACGACCTGCGCTTTCCCGAGCTCTTCCGTGCCATGGGCGAGGTCGACCTGATCGTGTTGCCAGCGGCCTTTACCTACACCACGGGGCGCGCGCACTGGGAGGTGCTGCTGCGCGCGCGCGCGATCGAGAACCAGTGCTACGTGATGGCGCCGGCGCAAGGTGGCCGCCACCCGACAGGACGCGTCACGTGGGGTCACACGATGATCATCGACCCCTGGGGCGAGATCCTCGCCTGCCGCGATGAAGGGCCCGGCGTGGTGATGGCGGAGGTCGACCCGGCGCGCATCGCTGCGGTGCGAGAGAGCTTGCCCGCGCTGCGCCATCGCTGCCTTGCCTGATCGTCGCGCACGCGCGCCCTCTCTACCCGCAATGATCGTTTTTGCCTGATGCCGGTCGAACCGGCATCGCCCGTCAAGGATTTTCCATGAGCAAGAGCCAGAACCCCCTCAAGGTCGCCGACCGTTACCTGCTGTCGCCCTACGGCCTCGGTGAGGCGGAACTCGAGAAGACCTTCCGCAAGCTGATGCGCCACGACATCGACTTCGCCGATCTCTATTTCCAGTATCAGCGCTCCGAGGCCTGGAGCCTGGAGGAGGGCATCGTCAAGTCGGGCAGCTTCGACATCGAGCAGGGTGTGGGCGTGCGCGCGATCAGCGGCGAGAAGACCGCGTTCGCCTACTCCGACGACATCTCGCTCGATGCGCTGATCGGTGCCGCCACCGCTACGCGCGCGATCGCCGCTGCCGGCGAGCGCCGCCGCGTCGGCATCGTTCCGCACAAGCTGCGTACGCGGCTGTACCGTGCCGACGACCCGCTCGACTCGCTCGACGACACCGCCAAGGTCAGGCTGCTCGAGCGCCTGGAGAGCTTCGCGCGCGCCGAGGATCCGCGCGTCACCCAGGTCATGGCGCACATCGCCGGCTCGTGGGAGGTGGTGATGGTGGCGCGCAGCGATGGCCACCTGGCGGCCGACGTGCGCCCGCTGGTGCGGGTGTCGATCACCGTGATCATGGAGGAGGGCGGCCGCCGCGAGCAGGGCAGCGCCGGCGGCGGCGGGCGTTACGACTACGGCTGGTTCTGCGACGACCGCCTGCACGATTACGCGCGCGCCGCGGTGCACCAGGCCAGCGTCAATCTCGGCGCCGACCCGGCGCCGGCCGGCACCATGCCGGTGGTGCTGGGGCCCGGCTGGCCGGGCATCCTGTTGCATGAGGCGATCGGTCACGGGCTGGAGGGCGACTTCAACCGCAAGGGCAGCTCGGCGTTCTCGGGCCGCATCGGCCAGCAGGTGGCGGCCAAGGGCGTCACCGTGGTCGACGATGGCACGCTGCCCGACCGCCGCGGCTCGCTGTCGATCGACGACGAGGGCAACCCGACCGAGCGCACGGTGCTGATCGAGGACGGCATCCTCACTGGCTACATGCAGGACATGATGAACGCGCGCCTGATGGGCATGGCGCCGACCGGCAACGGCCGCCGCGAATCCTTCGCCCACCTGCCGCTGCCGCGCATGACCAACACCTACATGCTGAACGGCGACAAGGACCCGGACGAGATCATCCGGTCGGTGAAGAAGGGCCTGTACGCGGTGAATTTCGGTGGCGGCCAGGTGGACATCACCTCGGGCAAGTTCGTGTTCTCCACCGCCGAGGCCTACCTGATCGAGGACGGCAAGGTTACCCGCCCGGTCAAGGGTGCGACCCTGATCGGCAACGGTCCGGACGTGCTCACCAAGGTCAGGATGATCGGCAACGACATGCGCCTGGATCCGGGCGTCGGTACCTGCGGCAAGGATGGCCAGAGCGTCCCGGTGGGTGTCGGCCAGCCCACCCTGCGTGTCGACGGGCTGACCGTCGGCGGCACTGCCTGAGGACAAGGCGCCGCCCCCGGCCGCGGCGGCGCGCGGTGTTGCGCACCCGCGTGCGCCAGCGGTCTCAGAACAGCGCGAGCTGCGGGCTGTCCGGTCGCGGCGGCCGGAACAGGGTGGTGTCCAGCCCGCGGCGCATCCGCCCCATTCCCAGCCGGGCTCGCAGCCGGCGCATGCGCTGGCTGTAGAGCTGGGCGATCACGCCTTCACCGCGCATGCGGTGGCCGAAGCGTGGATCGTTGGTCTTGCCGCCGCGCAATTCGGCAATCCGGCTCATCACCCGTGCGGCGCGGTCCGGAGCGTGCGTGGCGAGCCAGTCTTCGAACAGGCCCGCCAGCTCGTGCGGCAGCCGCAGCAGCGCGTAGCCGGCGTCGTGCGCGCCAGCTGCGCGTGCGGCTTCGACCACTGCCTCCATCTCATGATCGTTGAGTGCCGGAATCAGCGGTGCGAAGAGCACGCCGACCGGGACGCCCGCCTCACGCAGGCGACGGATGGTTTCCAGCCGCCGCCGCGGGCGCGCTGCGCGCGGTTCGAGGCGGCGGGCCAGGTGGTCGTCGAGGGTCGTGACCGAAACCGTCACTTCGACGAGATCGTCGCGCGCGAGGGCGGTGAGCAGGTCGAGGTCGCGTTCGATCAGGGCAGACTTGGTGATCAGGCTGACCGGATGGCGTGTCTCCACCATGACCTCGAGCAGTTGGCGGGTTAGGCCGGTGTGGCGCTCAACCGGTTGCCAGGCATCGGTGTTCATGCCCAGTGCGATCGGAGCGCAGCGGTAGCCGGGCGCGCCGAGTTCCTTGCGTAGCAGCGCGGCCGCGTCGGGCTTCCAGAACAGTGTGGTCTCGAAATCCAGCCCCGGGGAGAGATCGAGGTAGGCGTGACTCGGGCGCGCGAAACAGTAGATGCAGCCGTGTTCGCAGCCGCGGTAGGGGTTGATCGAGCGCTCGAATGGGACGTCGGGCGAGCTGTTGTAGCTGATTACGCTGCGCGCGTGGTCGATGAAGAGTTGGCTGCGCGGCTGATGGCTGCTGTGTTCGCCGCCGAAGTCCTGCCAGCCGTCATCGAAGCGTTCACGTCGATGACTCAGGTAGCGGGCGTCAGGTCGCGTGAACGCGCCGCGCCCGCGTAGCGGCGCAACGGGCAGGCTTTCGCGAGCGGGGGATTGGGTTGGATTACTGGTTTTTTGTACAGTCATGAGGCGGGAGTTTCCGCTTCATGACTGCATCGGTCAAGCCGCCCGGTATGGAACGGCCGCGAGGTGGGTACGGCCGCAACCGCAGGACGCGCCGATGTCCGCCACTCGGGGGCGGGCTCAGGTCTGGGCGGGTTTGTCCTTGCGCTCGTCCGGCGTGCCGCTGGCGGGCTTGTCGCTGCTGCATGCGGCGATGTCGAGGCGGGGGCCGTCGAGCAGGCGGGCGGCCTGCGCCGGGGTGGCGATCGAGTAGGCCATTGCGGTGGTGGTGAGGATGGCGGCGATGGTCTGGCGAGTAATCATGTCTGGCTCCTTTTGGTGTTCATTCATTGTTCGACATCGGGTCCGTCGCCGCGGAAATGCTCTGGCGTCAGGCCGTGTCGCTGCAGTAGGCGGTAGAACTCGGTACGGTTTCGCTCTGCCAGCCGTGCAGCGTCAGAGACATTACCCGCAGTCAGTTTCAATAGCTGTATCAGGTAGTTTCGCTCGAACCGCCGCTTGGCCTCGGCGTAGCCCAGGGCCTCGATCGGTTTAACCCGCAGTGCGCGTTCGACCAGAGTGCGCGGAATCAGGGGGGTGGTCGCGAGTGCGCAGACCTGTTCGACGACGTTCTGCAACTGGCGTACGTTGCCCGGCCAGGCGGCCGTGGCGAGCGCTTCGAGGGCATCCGGTGCGAAGCCCGACAGGCGCTTGCCGTATTTCTGCGCCAGCCCGCGCAGGAAGTGCTCGGCCAGCAGCGGGACGTCCTCGCGACGTTCGGCCAGGGTGGGCAGCTCGAGGCTGACGACGTTGATGCGGTAGTAGAGATCCTCGCGAAACTGGCCGCTGGCGAGCGCTGCGTCAAGGTCGCGGTGGGTGGCTGAAAGGATGCGCAGGTCGACCGCCTCGGCGCGGGTGGCGCCGACCGGGCGCACGGCGCGCTCCTGCAGCACGCGTAGCAGCTTCACCTGCAGCGCCGGCGGCATGTCGCCGATTTCGTCGAGGAACAGCGTGCCCCCGTGGGCGGCCTGAATGAGGCCGGTGTGGGCGCTGGTGGCGCCGGTGAAGGCACCGCGCACGTGGCCGAAGAGCTCGGATTCCAGCAGCGGCTCGGGGATCGCGCCGCAGTTGATGGCGATGAACGGCGCAGTGGCGCGCGGGCTCGCAAGGTGGATGGCGCGCGCGAGCAGCTCCTTGCCGGTGCCGCTGTCGCCGCGGATCAGGACGCTGGCGTCAGAGGCTGCGACCAGGCGGGCCTCGTCGAGCAGGGCGTGCATCAGCGCGCTGTGGCTGATGATGCCTGCGCGCCAGGCGGGGTCGCCGCCAGCCAGCGGAACTGCCGCGGCCGCGGTCAGGTGCAGGACCTGCTCGATGCGCTGCATCAGGGCGTGGCTGTCGAACGGCTTGGTGAGGTAGTCGGCGACGCCGCGCGAGGTGGCCTCGACCGCGTCCGGGATGGTGCCGTGGGCGGTCAGCAGGATCACCGGAAGCGCGGGGTGCTGGCGGCGGATCTCCTCGAACAGGGCCAGGCCGTCACCGTCGGGCAGACGGACGTCGCTGAGCACCAGATCGAAGCGCTCGACCCCCAGCAGCGTGCCTGCAGCCTGGATGCAGTCGGCTGTCGACACGCGATAGCCGCTGGCCTGCAGGCGCATCGACAGCAGGCGCAGCAGGTCGCGGTCATCGTCGACCAGCAGCACGTGGGCGCGGGGTGGGGGAGGTGAGGCCGACGGGTGCATCGGGTCAGCCGGATCCGCCCGGTCTTGGCGCTGCAGGCGTCACAGGCGGGGGCAGACGACGCTCGATCTCGGTGAGGGCGTCTAGTTTTTTCTGCAACTCGGCGTTCTGTCGGCGGAGCGTGTCCAGCTCGCGGCCTTGCTCCTCCACGTTGCGCCCGCCCGCGTCAAGCTCGCGATTGAGGCGCTCGTTCTGGGCGCTGAGGCGTTGGCGCTCGCGGATCTGCTCGAGCAGCGCGCGGGCGTAGGGGTGATACGAGCGCGCTTCGGCGCTGTCGTCGGTGAGCAGGCTTTCCAGTGCGCGGCGTGCCTCGGCGAGACGGGATTGCGTCAGTCGGCCCTGGCCCGGCTGGCTGGCCTGTACGGCGACGTGCAGCTTCGTGAGCGCGGCCTGGTCGGCCCGGGGGTTGGCGGCGGTGACCGTGATGGGCCCGTCGGCCGCCAGCCAGGGCGGCAGCGTTGTGCACCCGGCCAGCAGACCGAGCGCCAACGGCGCGAGCCCCAGCACGAAGGCCGCGCGCACGCTTGCTGGACGGGAGATGTGAAGGTCATGCATGGGGAAGTTCGATCCGGAAGTGGGCGCCATGTTCGCCCGGCAGAGCGCGTACGGTGCCGCGGTGTGCGCTGATGAACTCATGCACGATCGCCAGTCCGATTCCGCTCCCCTTGCCTGCGTTGGGCGAGCTGCGGCTGCCCTGGAAGAAGGGCTCGAAGATGCGCTCGAGTTCGGCGGGCTCGATGCCGGGGCCTTCGTCCCGGCAGTCGATCACCACCTTGTCGTCCGTGACGCCGACCTCGATCTCGATACGCCCGCCCGTCGGGCTGAACGCGATGGCGTTTGCGACCAGGTTGGAGAACGCGATGCGGAGCTTGCCGACGTCGGCCGGGACGATGGGGGCGTCTCCGGTGAGCGAGAGCCTCAGGTCGCGCGCCTGGGTCAGAAGCTGGTATTCGCCGCCGACTTCGCGCAGCAGCGGGAGAAGCGCGGTCGGCTGCAGGTTCAGCGTGCGTGCGTCGAACTGGCTCGCGTTGTACTTCAGGAGTTGCTCGATGCGTTCCTGCAGTGCACGGGCGCTGTGCTCGAGGATGCCGGCGACTTCGCGCTGCTCGGGGGTGAGTCGGCCGAGCACGCCATCGGCGAGCAGGGCCACACCTTCGCGCAGCGAGGCCAATGGCGTCTTCAGCTCATGGGAGACGTGGCGCAGCACGCGGTTGCGATTCGCCTCCAGCTCGGCCAGGCGCAGGCGCAGCCAGTCGAGACGCTCACCGAGCTGGCGCAGGTCGGCGGGGCCACCGATGCGGATCGGTTCCGCGAGGCGGTTCTCGCCGAGCTCGGCGATCGCGTGTTCGATACGGCCCAGCGGGCGCAGCAACCACCAGCCGCTCAGCGTGGCGAGCACGCTGGCCAGCAGCAGCGCTCCGATGATCTGCACCGCCACAATGTGGCGCTCATCCTCCAGGGCCTGCATCACGGCCTGGTTCTGGCGTGCGAGATGGCTGTCCACCTGGCTGGCGAAGGTCGCCGAGAGCGCGGTGAGGTGGGCGAAATCGGCGTCTGCCTCGCGGTCCATCTCCGCGTCGGTCCGCATTACGCGAGCCTGGATGCGCTGCCCGATCTGGCGCCATTCGCTGGCAGGGGGGGCGAAGCTGGGGTCGGCAGACTCGAGCACCGCGATCGCGGCAAGTGCGTCCGCCAGCGTGGCATCAAAGCGCCCGGCCAGGGCGGGCTCTCCCAGCACAAGGTACTGGCGGGCGCTGCGCTCGAGGTCGACCGTGCGCTCGCCGAGCTGCCGCGCTGCGGCGCTGAGCGCGAGCGCCTTGCGGTTGCCGTCCTGGATCGCGCGCGCGATGGCCTCGATGCCTAGCCAACCCGTGGCGGCGGCAGCGGCGAGCGTGGCGGCGATCAACAGGAAGCTCAGCAGCAGGGTGCTGCGAAATGAGAGTCGAAGCATGGGACCAGGAGGTACGGATGGGTGGATCCGGTGCGCGAACCGCAAAGTTTAGGCCAGGCCGTTCGAACAGGCCTCGTGGGAAGTGCAAGCTGAAGTAAGCGCTGGCTCGCATGTCGCTCTGCAGCGACAAGGGAAAATCCAGGCTGGGCGGGCGTGCCGGCAAGTTGTCCGGAAGCGGTGTCGGGCCAGAGCGACACTTGGCGCACGCAAGTGCGCGTCCGGTCACCCGCGGCAATCTCAAAGGGGTTTGAAAGGCATTGTTCTGCCTGAGAAAAACTTTTCATGGCATGTGTCTTGCTGTGAAGAAAGCCGGATTGCAGCGCAGGGCCTGCACCCCAATCAAGGAGAAAGCATGTTCAACAAGTCCAATCTGTTCCATAAAACCGACGACTCGCCTGCAGCCCGCCCGACCCAGCGTCTGCCGGGAAGTTCGGGGATGGGTGGTAGCGTCCTTGCCGCTGCCGAGCCGGTGAATGCCGCGGTGTCGGCCGAGGCGCCGCGAAAGCCCGACCCGGCCGTGGCGGAGACCGCCGCCCCCGCGTCCGAAGCGACGAGCGAGAGCCGCCTGATCGTCGGGCCGGACGTCAAGCTCAAGGGCGCGGAGATTCTCGATTGCGACACCCTGGTCGTGGAGGGGCGTGTGGAGGCGACGATGGACAGTCGTGTGCTGCGGATCGCCGAGAAGGGGGCCTACAAGGGCACGGTCGGCATCGACATCGCCGAGATCCACGGCCACTTTGAGGGCGAGCTCACCGCGCGCAAGCAACTGCTGATCCACGCCACCGGCCGCGTGAGCGGCAAGATCCGCTACGGCAAGATCCTGATCGAGGAAGGTGGCGAGCTGTCCGGCGACGTGCAGTCGCTGAACGCTTCGGGCAAGGAAGGTTTACGCGCGATCGATGGCAAGGCGCAGGAGTCGCGTCCGCTGACCGCTGTGGCGGGCTGAAGCCCTAGCGCGACGCGGTCCGGGCCGCGTCGCCCTCCGCCTGGGTGGCCGCAGCGAGCTGCTTCGGCGCCCAGCTCCAGTGTCTCTCCCAGGCGGCGCGGACCAGATTGGGATAGTGCGGCTTGCCCAGGCTGCCGTTGTAGCGGCCCAGGGCACGAAAAAGGTCGCCTTTCTCGATGTCGAGATAGTGGCGCAGGATGTTGCAGCCATAGCGCAGGTTAGTGCGCATGTGAAAGAGGTTGTCGTCCGCACGGCCGATGACCTTGATCCAGAACGGCATCACCTGCATATAGCCGCGCGCGCCAGCCGATGAGATGGCGTATTTGCGGAAGTTGCTCTCGACCTGGATCAGGCCGAGCACCAGTTGCGGATCCAGTCCGGCACGAGTGGCCTCGTAGTGGATGGTGGTCAGCAGCTCTCTGCGGTAGGCCTCGTCCGGGATGCGCTTCTCAAGCCGGCGAGACATTTCGGCGAGCCATTGAGCGCGCTCGCCTGCGTCGGGAATCGGCAGCATCGGCGCTGCGGCGTCGCTGACCGCGGCGTGCAGGGCGGCGCGCACACTGGCCGCCATCGGCTCGTACTGCTGCGCACCCGCCTGCACGCCACCGGCCGCGAGTGTGAGTGCGCACGCGGCGA
>DMCZ01000076.1:83033-96332 GCA_003446655.1 Thauera sp.
AAGAGACAGGTGCAGGGCGGCGCGCACACTGGCCGCCATCGGCTCGTACTGCTGCGCACCCGCCTGCACGCCACCGGCCGCGAGTGTGAGTGCGCACGCGGCGACAAGCTGGCGGAGCGGGGCGGGCAGGCTTCGCATCGCGGATTCCGGGTGCGATCAGCCCTGCTTGAGGCAGTCGAGCACGTGGCCAAGCACTTCGCCCGCGGGCAGCTTGGCGGCTTCGGTGTTACGTCGGCCCTGGTATTCGACCACGCCTTCCTTGAGGCCGCGGTCGCCGATGGTGACGCGGTGCGGCACACCGATGAGTTCCCAGTCGGCGAACATCACGCCCGGGCGCTCGTCGCGGTCGTCGAGGATGACGTCGACGCCGGTGGCGACGAGCGCGTCGTAAAGCTTTTGCGCCTCGTCGCGCACCGCCTGCGACTTGCCCCAGCCCACCGGGCAGATCACCACTTCGAAGGGCGCGATCGCGCGCGGCCAGATGATGCCGCGGGCGTCGTGGTTCTGCTCGATCGCGGCGCCCAGGATGCGGGTGACGCCGATGCCGTAGCAGCCCATCTCGAAGTGCTTGGGCTTGCCGTCCTCGTCGAGGAAGGTGGCGTTCATCGCCTTGGAATACTTGGTGCCGAGGTAGAACACGTGGCCGACCTCGATGCCGCGCTGGATCGCGAGCACACCCTTGCCGTCCGGGCTGGGGTCGCCTTCGACCACGTCGCGGATGTCGGCCACCAGGTCGGGCTCGGGCAGGTCGCGGCCCCAGTTGACGCCGGTGAAGTGGAAGTCCTCGTCATTGGCGCCGCAGATGAAGTCGGCCATGTGCGCGACCGTGCGGTCGGCGATGATCTTGACCGGCTTCCGCAGGCCGATCGGACCGAGGTAGCCCGGCTTGCAGCCGAAGTGCTCAACGATCTCGGCCTCGGTGGCGAAGCGGAACCCGGCCTTCAGGCCTTCCAGCTTGCTCGCCTTGACCTCGTTGAGCGCGTGGTCGCCGCGCACCAGCAGCAGCCACACGGTGACGCCGGCAGGGTTGCCCTTGTCGTCGACGTCGTCGGTGGCGAGCACCAGCGACTTAAGGCTTGCGGTGAGCGGCGCGCCGAGGAACTCGGCGACGTCCTTGCACGTGGCCTTGCCTGGCGTCGAGGTCTTTTCCAGCGCCTTCTCGGGCGCCGCGCGGCGGGCGAGCACCGACACCGCTTCGGCCAGCTCGATGTTGGCGGCGTAGTCGGAGTCGGGGCAATAGACGATGGCGTCCTCGCCGGTGTCGGCGATGACCTGGAATTCGTGCGAGCGGTCGCCGCCGATGGCGCCGGTGTCGGCCGCCACCGCGCGGTACTCGAGGCCGAGGCGATCGAAGATGCGCTTGTAGGCGGCGAACATGACGTCGTAGCTGCGCCCGGCGGCTTCCTCGCTGCGGTCGAAGGAGTAGGCGTCCTTCATGGTGAATTCGCGCCCGCGCATGACGCCGAAGCGCGGCCGGCGCTCGTCGCGGAACTTGGTCTGGATCTGGTAGAAGTTCTTCGGCAGCTGGCGGTAGCTCTTCAGCTCCTGGCGCGCGATGTCGGTGACGACTTCCTCGGAGGTGGGCTGCAGCGCGAAGTCGCGCTCATGGCGATCCTTGAAGCGCAGCATCTCTTCGCCCATCTTGTCCCAGCGCCCGGTCTCGTCCCACAGCTCGGCGGGCTGAACCATAGGCATGATCAGCTCCATGGCGCCTGCGCGGTCCATCTCCTCGCGGATGATGGTCTCGACCTTGCGGATCGAGCGCAGGCCCATCGGCATGTAGCTGTAGATGCCGGCGGCGACCTTGCGGATCATGCCGGCGCGCAGCATCAGCTTCTGGCTGACGACTTCGGCATCCGACGGGGCTTCCTTGAGCGTGAAGAGATGGAACTGACTGGCGCGCATGGGGATCTTCGACTGTAGGGCTGGGTGGAACGTGGGCAAGCCCGCGATTCTAACGCATGGCATCGGCCTGAAACGCGCCGTGTCGGATGAGCTTAGCGGATGCACACGGATGGTGCGCTTTCAAAGCATGCGCAAGTGTGAAAAAATCGTGACCAATCAACCGAATTTGAAGGTTAGTCATGCTTGACCGTGAAGGCTTTCGCCCGAACGTCGGCATCATTCTGGTCAATGCGCGCAACGAGGTGTTCTGGGGCAAGCGCATCCGCGAGCATTCCTGGCAGTTCCCCCAGGGTGGCATCAAGCACGGCGAGTCGCCGGAGCAGGCCATGTATCGGGAGTTGTTCGAGGAAGTCGGGTTGCGCCCGGAGCACGTCAAGATTCTTGGCCGCACGCGCGGCTGGCTGCGCTACGAGGTGCCCAAGCACTGGATACGGCGGGAGTGGCGCAACACCTACCGGGGGCAGAAACAGATCTGGTTTCTGCTGCGGCTGGTGGGGCGAGACTCGGACGTCTGCCTGCGCGCGAGCACGCACCCGGAATTCGATGCATGGCGCTGGAGCAACTACTGGGTTCCGCTCGAGGCGGTGATCGAGTTCAAGCGGCAGGTGTATCAGCTTGCCCTGATCGAACTTGCCCGCATCCTGTTCCGCTCGCGTAGCTTCGATCTGCCCGAGAGCTATCGTCTGCCCGAGGCTGAGCCCGAGGTCGACCCGGTGCGGCTCGTGCTCGGCGAGCGCAGACCGCGTGGTGCGCTGCAGAAATAGCCAGATGCAATCGGGGGCATAGCCCTGAACAATTTGGGCCTGTGCAGGACCGTGTCTAAGTTGGTAGTGCAGCCGCCTGAAGGCGGCGCACACCACCATCCGCCAAAAGGAGAGGAGACATGGAACTGAAAGGATCGCGCACAGAGGACAACCTCAAGGCCGCCTTCGCGGGCGAATCCCAGGCCAACCGCCGCTACCTGTACTTCGCAGCCAAGGCCGACGTCGAAGGTCAGAACGACGTAGCCACGGTCTTCCGCTCTACGGCAGAGGGCGAAACCGGGCACGCTCACGGCCATCTCGAGTATCTCGAGGCCTGTGGCGACCCGGCCACAGGCCTGCCCTTCGGCTCCACCCGCCAGAACCTCGGTGCGGCCATCGCTGGCGAAACGCACGAGTACACCGACATGTATCCGGGCATGGCGAAGACCGCGCGTGACGAGGGCTTCGAGGAAATCGCCGACTGGTTCGAGACGCTGGCCAAGGCCGAGCGCTCGCATGCCAACCGCTTCCAGAAGGCACTGGACGCGCTCGCCGACTGAAGGTCGTCGCCATTCCCGCAAACGGGACGGGCGGCGCGCCGCCCGTCTCCTAGACGTCGAGTCCGGTGTTTTCCGTAGGGGGAGGGGGTGTCATGAGCAAGCGAGAAGGCAGTCTGGAGGCGCCTCGCCGCCATCCCATCGCGTGGCGTGACCCTGCGTACTACGACGAGGCCAAGGTTCTGGCCGAGATGGAGCGGGTGTTCGACATCTGTCATGGGTGCCGGCGCTGCGTCAACCTGTGCAACGCCTTTCCGACCCTGTTCGATCTCGTCGATGAGAGCAGCACGATGGAGGTTGATGGCGTAGCCAAGGGCGACTACTGGAAAGTCGTGGACCAGTGCTATCTGTGCGACATCTGCTTCATGACCAAGTGTCCCTACGTGCCGCCGCACGAGTGGGATCTCGACTTCCCCCATCTGATGCTGCGTGCGAAGGCGGTGAAGTTCCGCAAGGGCGAGGTGAAGTTCCGTGACAAGCTGCTGACCAGCACCGACGCGCTCGGCAAGCTGGCGGCGATCCCGGTGGTGGCGCAGACGGTCAACGCCGCAAATCGAAACGGTACTGCGCGTGGGCTGTTGCAGTCGGTGCTGGGCGTCGACAGGCGGCGTGATTTGCCGCCCTATGCGCCGGCGAAGTTCCGCTCGAAGGCAAAGCCAGCCACCTCGTGGCCTGTGCGTGACGGCGAGCGCACGCCGGGCAAGGTGGCGATCTTCTCGACCTGCTACATCAACTACAACGAGCCGGGCATCGGTCACGATCTGGTGGCGGTGCTGGCGCACAACGAGATTCCCACCATTCTCGCGCCTCAGGAGGCGTGCTGCGGGATGCCCAAGCTTGAGCTGGGCGACCTCGAAGGCGTCGATCGGCTGAAGCAGCGTAACGTTCCGGGCCTGGCCAGGCTGGCGCGAGAAGGCTATGCGATCCTGGCGCCCGTGCCCTCGTGCGCGTTGATGTTCAAGCAGGAGTTGCCGCTTCTCTATCCGGATGATGCTGACGTCGCCGCAGTGGCCGAGGCGATGTTCGACCCCTTCGAATACTTCATTCAGCGTAACAAGGACGGTCTGCTGAAGACGGACTTCAAGCGCCCGCTCGGCAAGGTGGCCTATCACATTCCCTGTCACGGCCGGGTGCAGAACATCGGCCAGAAGACGCGGGAGACCCTGCAGCTGATCCCCGACACTCAGGTCACGACCATTGACCGCTGCGCCGGACACGACGGTACCTGGGGCGTCAAGGAGGAGTACTTTGAACAGTCGATGAAGATCGGCCGACCGGTTTTCCGCCAGATGGCGCAGGTGACGCCCGATTTCATCAGCTCGGATTGCCCGATCGCCGGTCGACACATCCAGCAGGGCATCCGCGACGGTGGTACCAGACTCGATGCGCAGAAGGCCCACCCGCTCAGCTTGCTGCGCATCGCCTATGGCCTGGAGGAGACATGATGATGGTGATCGAACGCGACAGCCTGCTCAGCCTCGAACAGTACGCGCGCGAACGCGCGGCTTTCCGCGCACGGGTGATCGCACACAAGAAGCATCGCAGCCTTGCGCTCGGCTCGAATGTGACCCTGATGTTCGAGGATGAGCTCACGATCCGCTATCAGATTCAGGAGATGTTGCGCATCGAGCGCACCTTCGAGGAAGCCGGGATCCAGGATGAACTCGACGCCTACAATCCGCTCGTGCCCGACGGCCAGAACTGGAAGGCGACCATGTTGATCGAGTTCCCCGACGAGAGCGAGCGCAAGGTCTGGCTGTCACGCCTGATCGGCATCGAGGACCGCGTCTGGGTCCAGGTCGCTGGTTTCGAGCGGGTGTTTGCCATTGCGGATGAAGACCTCGAGCGGGAGAATGCCGAAAAGACCTCGTCGGTGCATTTCCTGCGTTTCGAGCTCGGTTTCGACCGGGTGGCCGCGCTCAGGCGCGGCGCCTCGGTGGCGGCGGGGATCGAGCACCCGGCCTACACGGTCACAGTCGATGTCGTGCCCGAAGCGCTGCGGCAATCCTTGTGTGGAGATCTGCGTACTTGAAGTCGAACCGCTACTCGTTCGTGCGCGGGGGCCTGATGGCCCTCGCATGTTTTTCGGTCCCTGCACTTGGCGGGCTTCTGGTCGACGCCGACCCGGACTGGAAGGAGGCCGCGGTGGAGATGCCGGCGGCCCCGCAGGATGCCGGCTTGCGAGCGTTCGAGATCGGCACGCCGTCGCCGAACGCGTTCTTCGTCGATGAGAACAGCGTGAGCGTCGGTGAGGATGGCGTGGTGCGCTACACCCTCGTCGTGCGTACTCCCGGCGGTGCCGAGAACGTCACTTTCGAAGGCATTCGTTGCGCCACCGGCGAGCGCCGGATCTACGCGAGCGGGCGCAAGGATGGAACCTGGGTGCCGATGAAGAACAGCGACTGGCAGCCGATCAGTGACAACACCTACAACCGCCCGCGCGCGGCGCTCGCCTACGACCATTTCTGCGATGGTCCCGCAGGGCCGCGCGATCGCAAGCATGCGCTGCGGCTCCTGCAGCAGCGACGTGACCTCACTCATCCGTTTGGAGTCCGATAATGCTCGACCAGGCCATCATCGAATTCGACAAGGCGCTTCGCACCGTCTTCGCCCCGGCGCGCAGTGTGCGTCCGGTGCCCGGCGAGGATGTTCCCGACGCCGAGCTGACCGATGCGGAGCGCGCTCACGCTGCCGCGCTCATGCGCGTCAATCACGTCGGCGAGGTGTGCGCGCAGGCGCTCTATCAGGGGCAGTCGATCATGTCGCGCGATCCGGCGATCCGTGACACGCTGCGCCAGGCTTCGCAGGAAGAAACCGAGCACCTTGCGTGGACCGAGCGCCGCATTGGCGAACTGGGTGGGCGCAAGAGTCTGCTCAATCCGCTCTGGTATGGCGGGGCGCTTGCGATCGGCCTGCTCGCGGGGCGTTTTGGTGACCGTTGGAATCTGGGCTTCCTGGCTGAAACCGAGCGCCAGGTCGAGCAGCACCTGAAGGGACATCTCGATACGCTGCCGCAGGCCGACCAGCGCTCGCGCGCCATCGTCGAACAGATGAAGGTCGATGAGGCCGAACACGCCGAGACCGCCATGCGCCTGGGCGCGCATGCCCTGCCGGCGCCTGCGCGCGGGGTGATGAAGGCCGCAGCGCGGGTGATGACCGCGCTGTCCTACCGGCTGTGACGTTTGCCCGGACCGCCTGAACTGCAGCCCGGACGGTCCGGCAAGGACAGGTTTGCGTTCAGTCGGCTTCGATGAGTTCCACCTCGTGGATCATCTCGGCGGTCTTGCCGAGCATGATCGACGCCGAGCAGTACTTCTCAGCCGACAGGTGGACGGCGCGTTCGACCGTCTCGCGCTTGAGGTTGCGGCCGGTGACCGTGTAGATGAAGCGGATGCGGGTGAAGACCTTGGGGTCGGTTTCGGCGCGCTCGGCTTCGAGGCGCACGCTGCAGCCGCGAACGTCATGGCGTCCGCGCTTCAGGATCAGCACGACGTCGAACGCAGTGCACCCGCCTGCGCCTGCCAGCAGGAGTTCCATGGGCCGTGGCGCCAGGTTTCGGCCGCCGGCATCCGGCGCTCCGTCCATGGCGACGATGTGTCCGGTGCCGGTCTCGGCGATGAAGCTCATGCCATCCAGCCATTTGATCGTGCATTCCATTCCTGTGTGCTCCCCGGGTTGCTCCCGTCGTTGCGTTTCGTGATTCGGCTGCGCGATGTTACCGCAGTGCGGCAAGGGCACGGCGACCAATGGTCCGGGCGCGCTTTCGGCCAGGGTGTCAGGTTTCTGCGCCCGTTTCCCCTCGGCTCGCGGCGCCAGCACTGAAGTCAATACGGTGGCGTAGTGATGCAATGCACAAAAACGCCGTGCCATTCAACCATGGAGAGCGCTCGAGCGCAGTTCGGGTTTGTAGTCGGGATGGTGGAAATTGAGCTAAATCAAAACCATGCAGCGCCATAAAGGATGCGAATGGAAAAATCAAAACTTTCATTCCGCGCCGCACAATAAAGACTTGCAGTGGGCGCGCTTCGTCAGGATAATTCGCCTCAGTCGGATCGCTGACGCGGCACTTGCTTAGAACACACTGTGCGCCGATCCAAATGGTGTCTCCTCCACCCTCCTCCTTTGGTGTGGATTTAACGCAGTCCGATTGGACTGCGTTTTTTTTATCAGTAAGCTGAACGGTCGCCATCGCGATCCAATGATTGACACGCTCATGCTGTTGGTCGTAGGATTGCGAGCTTTCCGTTTGACGGCCATCTCCAACGGCCCGACAAAGATCGAGGATTCACATGAAGACGTTTTCCGCCAAGCCGCACGAGGTCAAGCGCGACTGGTTCGTTGTCGACGGCACGGACAAGGTGCTTGGCCGTCTCGCCGCCGAAGTCGCCCGTCGCCTGCGTGGCAAGCACAAGGCCATCTACACCCCGCACGTTGATACCGGCGACTTCATCGTCGTGGTCAACGTCGACAAGCTGCGCGTCACCGGTAACAAGGCGCAGGACAAGAAGTACTACCGTCACTCGGGCTACCCGGGCGGTATCTACGAAACCAACTTCACCAAGCTCCAGCAGCGCTTCCCCGAGCGCGTGCTCGAGAAGGCGGTGAAGGGCATGCTGCCGAAGGGCCCGCTGGGCTACGCCATGCTGAAGAAGCTGAAGTGCTACGCGGGGCCGTCGCATCCGCATACCGCTCAGCAGCCGCAAGTTCTCGAGATCTGAAGGAGCCGATAGATGGCTGTCACTTACAACTACGGTACCGGCCGCCGCAAGACCGCGGTTGCGCGTGTGTTCATCAAGCCGGGCACCGGCAACATCGTCGTCAACGGCAAGCCGGTTGATGAGTTCTTCTCCCGTGAGACCGGTCGCATGATCGTGCGCCAGCCGCTGGTGCTCACCGGCAACGAAGGCAAGTTCGACATCATGGTCAACGTCGTCGGCGGTGGCGAGTCGGGTCAGGCGGGCGCCGTGCGTCACGGCATCACCCGCGCGCTGGTTGACTACAACGCCGAGCTGAAGGGCGAACTGCGTGCTGCCGGCTTTGTGACTCGCGACGCTCGCGAAGTCGAGCGTAAGAAGGTCGGTCTGCGCAAGGCCCGTCGCGCCAAGCAGTTCTCGAAGCGCTGATTGTCGTTTGCGATCTTGTGTCAGCAGGAGCCGCCCCGTGGGGCGGCTTTTGTGTTTTCTGATGTCCTCGACCGAAGCGGGCTATCGACCCCTGGTCCTGGTTCGGTACGTGCTGTAACCGCCCGGTCACCGTGCGCGTGTCGCGACAGTGCGATAATCGCGGCTTCAGGTCTTTTGTAGCGAGGAGCAAGCATGGTCAAGGTTGGAGTTGTAGGCGGTACCGGCTACACCGGTGTCGAGTTGCTGCGTCTGCTGGCCCGTCACCCCGGTGTCGAACTCACTGCCATCACCTCCCGTGGCGAGGCAGGCATGGCTGTCTCGGACATGTTTCCCAGTCTGCGCCGCAGGGTGAGTCTCAAGTTCGTCGCCCCGCAGGACGCCGCGCTCGAGAAGTGCGACGCGGTTTTCTTTGCCACCCCCAACGGCATCGCGATGAAGCAGGCCGCCGAACTCGTGGCGGCGGGCGTGCGTGTGATCGATCTCGCGGCCGACTTCCGTATCCGTGACGTTGCGGAATGGCAGAAGTGGTACGGAATGGAGCATGCCGCACCCGAGCTCGTTGCCGAGGCCGTCTACGGTCTGCCCGAGGTCAATCGCGAACAGATCCGTGGCGCGCGCGTGCTCGCAAACCCCGGGTGTTATCCGACTGCAGTGCAGCTTGGCTTCCTCCCGCTGATCGAGGCCGGGCTGGTGGACATCGGCCACCTGATCGCGGACGCCAAATCGGGTGTGTCCGGCGCCGGCCGCAAGGCGGAGGTGCACACCTTGCTGCCGGAGGCTGCGGACAGCTTCAAGGCCTATGGCGTGCCCGGCCACCGCCACCTGCCCGAGATTCGCCAGGGACTCTCGATCGCGGCCGGTGAGCAGGTTGGCCTCACCTTCGTGCCGCACCTGACGCCGATGATCCGTGGCATCCACGCGACCTTGTACGGTCGTCTCAAGCCGGGCGCCGATGCATCCGATCTGCAGGGACTCTACGAGAAACGCTACGCCGGCGAGGCCTTCGTGGACGTGATGCCGGCGGGCAGCCACCCGGAAACGCGCTCGGTGCGGGCCTCCAACCTTTGTCGCATCGCGGTTCACCGCCCGCAGGGCGGCGACACCGTGGTTGTCCTGTCGGTGATCGACAACCTCGTCAAGGGCGCAGCAGGCCAGGCGGTGCAGAACCTCAACATCATGTTCGGCTTCGACGAGGAAGCCGGCCTGGACATCGTTCCCGTCAGCCCCTGACGGGAACTTGCAACACGGACGACGATCCGATTTTGACGGCTGAGCCGCGGCGGGCGCATCATCCGCGGCACGCCCCTACAGAGGAGAAAACATGAGCGCAGAAGTCGAAACCCCCGAAATCATGGTCTTTACCGACAGCGCCGCGAACAAGGTGCGCGAGCTGATCGAAGAGGAAGGCAATCCCGAGCTCAAGCTGCGCGTCTTCGTGTCCGGCGGTGGCTGCTCGGGCTTCCAGTACGGCTTCACTTTCGACGAGGAAGTGAACGAGGACGACACCACGTTCGAGAAGAACGGCGTGATGCTGCTCGTCGATCCGATGAGCTACCAGTACCTGGTCGGCGCGGAGATCGACTACACCGAAGGTCTCGAGGGCTCGCAGTTCGTGATCCGCAATCCGAACGCGACCAGCACCTGCGGCTGCGGTTCGTCCTTCTCTGCCTGATCTTGCCCTTGCGGCAATGAAGAACGGGGCGCCCAGGCGCCCCGTTTGCGTTGTGCGTGCTCGTTGCCGCTTGCTTACTTCGCGCTGGCGAGCTCGTAGTTGAGCAGTGCGAAGCGCTGGCGCAGGTGCGCGGTGTTGCGCTTGAAGGCGGCAAGCTCCTTGTCGTTGAAGGAGTCTGCCATCGGCAGCGCGACTGTCATCGGATCGGCCGGGACGTCCTTGATGCGCACTTCGTAGTGCAGGTGCGGCCCGGTGCACCAGCCGGTGCAGCCCACATAGCCGATGAGGTCGCCCTGGCTCACGCTCTGGCCCTTCGCGAGGCCCTTGGCAAAGCCATTGAGGTGGGCGTAATGGGTGGTGATGTCATTGCGGTGCTTCAGCACGATCAGGTTGCCGAAGCCGCGCTGGGTGCCGATGAACTCGATGGTGGCGTCCGAGGTCGCCATGATCGGCGTGCCGACCGGTGCGGCGAAGTCCGTTCCGTTGTGGTTGCGCCAGCTGCCGTGAATCGGATGCAGGCGACGGCCGAAGTTCGAGCTGACGCGCGAGAACTCGAGCGGTGAGCGCAGGAAGCCCTGTTGCAGACTACGGCCGTCGTCGCTGTAGTACTGCTCCTTGCCGCTGGGGCCGCGGTAGAGCACCACGGCGTGGCGCTCGCCATTGTTGATGAATTCTGCGGCCAGAATTCGGCCGGCGCGAACCGGGTTGCCTTCCTCATAGACCGCTTCGTAGACCACGTTGAAACGATCGCCCTTGCGCAGGTCGGTGTGAAAGTCGATCCAGGTGCCGAAGATCGTTGCCAGTTGCGTGGCGACGTTGTCGGGAAGGCCTGCGGCGTCGGTAGCGCCAAAGAGGGAGTGGGTGATCGTGCCTGAGCGCATCTCCACCATCGTGGTCTGCGCTACCCTCGGCGCCTCGCGCAGTTCGAGGCCGGACTCGCCGCGTTCGATCGCCACCTGGTCGGTGGTATTGCCGATCGGCAGGGTGAAGGACATCACCTTGCCTTCGGGCGACACCACCGCGGTGACCGAGCGACCCGCACGCAGCTGACGAATGGCTCGCTTGCCGGCGTCCGAGTCCGACAGGTGCGACAGGGCCTCGGCGTCGTCGATGCGCAGACGGTTGAAGATCGCCTGCAGCGTGTCGCCAGGCTGGATGCGCTCGTTATAGACGAATGGCAGCGCGGCTTCTGCAGTCGCGACGCTGGCAGCAGGGGGGGGCAGCGTTTCGACCACGCGTTCGAACGGGACGTCGGTGGGTACGCTGTCGGGTGCAACGGCCGTGGCGGCCACCACGCCCATCAGCGACACGCCGGTCACGCCGGCGGCGATCCAGGTGCGGGGACGGGAGAGGAGATGGGCCGGCAGATCGGCTAGAATCCGGATTTTTCTGGCCTTCATGAGCTCGGGTGGCTGGGATGCGGGAAAAAATTTCGCGCAAGTGTAGCAAAGTAAATCCCCTGATCGGGAAGGTATTTTTGGAGAAATTGAATGACTGATGTCCAGGCGGCGATCGACCTGATCAAGCGCGGCACCGATGCCCTGCTGATCGAGGCCGAACTGGTCGAGAAACTCAAGCGTGGCCGCCCGCTGCGGGTGAAGGCCGGCTTCGACCCCACCGCACCCGATCTGCATCTCGGTCACACCGTGCTGATCAACAAGATGCGTCACTTCCAGGAGCTCGGTCACCAGATCCAGTTCCTGATCGGCGACTTCACCGGCATGATCGGCGACCCCAGCGGCAAGAACACCACGCGTCCGCCACTGTCGCGCGAGCAGATCATGGAGAACGCGAAGACCTACCAGGACCAGGTGTTCAAGATCCTCGACCCGGACAAGACCGAGATTTGCTTCAACTCGAGCTGGATGGAGGGGCTGGGCTCTGCCGGCATGATCCGCCTGGCCTCGCTGCAGACCGTGGCGCGCATGCTCGAGCGCGACGACTTCGCCAAGCGCTACGGCAACAACCAGCCGATCGCGATCCACGAATTCCTCTACCCGCTGTGCCAGGGCTACGACTCGGTGGCGATGAAGGCCGACGTCGAGCTCGGCGGCACCGACCAGCGCTTCAACCTGCTGATGGGGCGCGAGCTGCAGAAGCACTACGGCCAGGAGCCCCAGTGCGTGGTGATGGTGCCGCTGCTCGAGGGGCTGGACGGCGTCAACAAGATGTCGAAGTCGCTTGGCAACTACATCGGCATCGCCGAGCCGGCGAAGGAGATCTTTGGCAAGACGATGTCGGTGTCCGACACCCTGATGTGGCGCTACTACGAGCTGCTGTCCTTCCGCTCAACGGCCGAGATCGCGCAGCTGCGCGCCGAGGTCGAGGGCGGGCGCAATCCGCGCGACGTCAAGGTCATGCTGGCGATGGAGTTCGTCGCCCGCTTCCACGGCCAGCGCGCAGCCGAGGAGGCGCTCGCCGACTTCGAGGCCCGCTTCCAGCGCAACGCGATTCCCGACGACATTCCCCGGGTCAACGTGAACGCCGGCGCCGACGGGCTGCCGCTGTTCCAGGTGCTCAAGCAGGCCGGCCTCACCGGCACCAGCTCGGAGGCGATGCGGATGGTGGAGCAGGGCGGTGTGCGCATCAACGGCGAGCGCGCGGAGGACAAGGGCCTGCTGCTGCGCGCCGGCGAGACCGTGGTGCTGCAGGTGGGCAAGCGCAAGTTCGCCTCGGTGGTGCTGCTTTGACCCCGTGCCCCTCCGACTGCGGAGCCGGGCGATGAGCGCGGCCGCCGCCTCGCGCCCGATCGGCGTGTTCGACTCCGGCGTCGGCGGGCTCACCGTGGTGCGCGCGCTGATGGAGCGCCTGCCGCTCGAGGACATCGTCTATTTCGGCGACACCGCGCGCGTGCCCTACGGCGTGAAGTCGGTCGCCACCATCGAGCACTTCACCGCGCAGATCACCGAGTTCCTGCTCAAGCGCGACGTCAAGTTGCTGATCATCGCCTGCAACACCATGGCCGCGGTCGCGGCCGAGGTGGTGCACCGGCTCGCCGCCGGCATCCCGGTGCTCGACGTCATCGAGGCGGGCGCGCGCGCGGCGGTGGCGGCCTCGCCCGGGCGGCGGATCGGCGTGATCGGCACGCCGACCACGATCAACAGCAACGCCTACGCCCGCCGCATGCACGAGCTCGACCCGACGGTGCGGGTGTATTCCCAGGCTTGCCCGCTGTTCGTGCCGCTGGTCGAGGAAGGCTGGCTGGAGCATGAGGTCACCCGCCTCACCGCGCAGGAGTACCTGCGGCCGGTGCTCGCCGAGGAGGTCGACAGCCTGGTGCTCGGCTGCACCCACTATCC
>DMCZ01000076.1:96566-96983 GCA_003446655.1 Thauera sp.
GGCCCGACAAGGCTCAGGCCGGACCGCGCGCCACCGGTCGTGAGGGATCCGCGCACCATTCGCTCCACGAGCCCGCGTAGAGCCGGGAGCCGGACAGGCCGGCGGCCTCCATCGCCAGCACATTGACGCAGGCGGTGACGCCCGATCCGCACTGGTGCACCACCTGCCGCGGCGAGTGGGCGCCGAGCAGGGCGCCGAACTCTTCGCGCAGCACCGAGGCCTGCTTGAAGCAGCCGCGCGCGTCGAGGTTGTCGCGGAAGAAGCGGTTGATCGCCCCCGGGATGTGGCCGCCGACCGGGTCGAGCATCTCGTTCTCGCCGCGGAAGCGATCCGGGCTGCGTGCGTCGATCAGCACCATGTCGGGCTGGCCAAGGTGCTGGTGGACGTACTGCGCGTCCACCCGGTCCGCGCGCAGCG
>DMCZ01000218.1 GCA_003446655.1 Thauera sp.
AGGCGGGCGTTGTCGCCGCAGAATCCCATGAAGGTGTACTGCAGTTCGGCGTCGGTGGGGCAGGGGGCAACCTGCACCGCGGCACTCAGCGCGGGGCAGGAGAGCGTGTCGGCCCGGGCCGGGGTGGCGAAAAGCAGCGCGGGAAGGGCGAGGGACATGAGGGCCAGCCGGGCCCGGGTCGTGAGCGGCATCGTCATGGTGTCGGCAGCGCGGATCGTTGGAGGGTTGATGGTCTGGGTGCGGGGCTTTGCCCATGCTCGGGTTGGTGCAGCGCGGGCGCTGGCGCACGTCGCGCGCAGGCGGGGCGGTGAAGCTGCGGCCGCGGCCGCCGGTCACCAGAATTTCCACCACCACTTGCGCTTCTTCATCGCGTCTTCGACGTGATCCGACCACTTGCTGGCGCCGCCAGCCTCGAGGAAGAAAGCACCGAAGCGCTTGTCCGCCTCGTTGATGTGGCGCGTGAGCCAGACCTTGAGAAAGTGCAGGAGTTCGAAGGTGATCGTCGCCTGCCCGGCGTCGAGCTTGTCCTGCAGGGCCTTGACCTGGCCGATCAGGTCCTCGTGGTTCTGCTTGTGGGCAGCGAAGTCGGGATAGTTGGACACCCGCATCAGGCTCTCCTCGACCGCGAAGTGCGTGCGCGTGTAGTCCGCCAGCTTGTCGAGGATTTCGCGCGAGGTGGCCGAGCCGTGATGCTCCTGGATGGCGACGTGGAGCTGGTTGAGCAGGTCGACGAGCTCCTTGTGCTGCTCGTCGATCTCCTGCAAGCCGACGCTGAACTCGTCGGACCAGTGGAAAAGGTCGGTAGTCATGGCCAGGTTCCAGGGGGCGATGGCAAAGCGGAAAGCCTAAACGCTTTGCATTGCCAGGGATTGATTGTGATCAACTTGAATGCGATTCTCATTGGCGCAGGGGTCGGCGGGACGGGCCCGGCCGGGTGGGATGACGGTGGTGGAGTGTCGGCAATTTTTACAGACCGGTGATGCGAGGGGCATGGGTGGTCGTGTGGTACTTGTCCTGTGTTCGCTAAGTGACTGATCGGAAGATTTAAATTGCTTGATGATTACGATCTGGCCCGAAATTTGCTTATTAGTTGAAAACAACTTCCAAGAGTCAAGATCATGAAACTTCGCGTACTGGCTTCCGCCCTTGCCATCGCCGTCCTGTCCCCGCTGGCTTCGGCGGCGATCGTTGCCAGCGACGATTTCAACTACGCTGCCGGCGAGCTCAACACCGAGAGCGGCGGCACCGGCTGGGCAGGCGCCTGGTCGGCTGTGACGGCTCGCACTGAGATCGTCGATCCTGCCGTGGATCTGGGTGGGGAGAACGCCCTGCGCATCACCGGCAATGCCAACACGGTTGCGCAGCGCACGCTGTCGAGCGCGTTCTCGGGTAACGAGCTGTACGTGTCCTTCCTGTTCCAGCTCGACGCTGGAGCGCTCACGGACAACGATTTCTTCGCGCTCTGGTTCAACGCCAACACGACCACTCGCCCGAACATCGGCATCAAGGCTGACCAGGGCGGATCCGGGACGAACGACGTCTTCGTCCGCACCAACAACACAGGCGGGAGTTACGCGCCGGACAGCAACATCGGTGGCACGAACGACGTTACCTACCAGATCGTCGGACGACTGTCGCGTTCCGGGGCGGGTAACTACACCCACTACGATCTGTGGCTGAATCCGCTCTTCAGCGATCTTGACAGTCCGAATGCCACTTTCTCAGGCAATGCGGGAATCTCGACCGTCACCAGCGTCGGCTTCCGCACCGCCAACCTGGAGACTGGGGATACCCTGCTGATCGACAACCTGATCCTGGCCACGAGCTGGGCTGACGTCGTCGCCGCGCCCAACGAGGTGCCGGAGCCGGGGAGCCTGGCCCTTGCGGGACTGGCTCTGCTGGGCCTGGGTCTGGCGCGCCGCCGGCGCGGCTGAACAGCCCTGAGCGCGAGCAAGCGGCGACTTCGGTCGCCGTTTGCTTTTCTGCGCTCCGTCGCATCCGGGATTGCCCCGGCGCGCGAAGCTGCTTGCTGTGCGCGTTACCATGTCGCCTATCGACATTGCTGCGACCACACGCATTGAGCTCTCCTGCCGATCTGACTCCGATCCAGTCGCGCTGGCTCGCCGAAATTGTGCGCCGTCACGAGGAACACAAGGGTGTGCTCGACGATGTGCGCATCCACGCCGAAGCGCGTGCGGCCGCATCCGAGTTCGAGGGCCGGGTGGTTCATCGCGCCGTTGCGCTCGGTGCACGCGAGGGCTGGCGCGACGCGATCCTGCGCTGGCAGGCGCGGGCGCGCGTGCTGCTGCTGGCCGCGGCGGTGCTTGCGCTGGTGCTCGGGTTCGGCGCGGCGGCCGGCGTGCTCGGCGACGGCACGCGGCCGGTGAACGTGGTGTGGACGCTGGGCGGGCTGCTTGGCGTGCATTTCTTCAGTTTGCTGCTGTGGCTGGTGACGCTGACGCTGCAGGGCGGGGCGCGTGGGGGCTTCCAGCACGGCGGCGTACTGGGCCGCGCCTGGCTGGCGCTGACCGGCTTTCTCGATCGCAGCAAGGCGGCGGCCGACCTGCCGCTGGCGCTCGGCGGCCTGCTCGGACGGGGCCGGCTGGCGGCCTGGGGCGTGGGCGCGGCCAACCATGCGCTGTGGTTCGCCGCGCTGCTCGGCGCCACGTTGGGCGTGCTCGCGTTGCTCGCCACCCGGCGCTACGGCTTCGTGTGGGAGACCACCATTCTGCCGGCAGACACCTTCGTCTCCCTGAGTGCGGCGCTCGGCGCGCTGCCCGGCATGCTCGGCTTTCCGGTGCCGGATGCGGCCACGGTGGCGGCCTCAGGCGACGCGCCGATGCTCGACGAAGCCGG
>DMCZ01000098.1:0-392 GCA_003446655.1 Thauera sp.
GGCAGGTGGGCGACGCGACGCTTAAGGTCGATGTGTTCCCAGCGCAGGTCGACGATCTCGCCCCGGCGCATTGCCGTCTCTACGGCCAGCCAGAGGATCGAGGGGAGGAGCGTGGAGCCGGTGGCGGCGACGATGCGCTCGAGCTCACCTTCGTCGGCGCCGCGTCCTTGGTCTGCTTCGTCAGACGATTCGCCGGTCGTTTGTTCGACCTCGGCGATACGACGCGTACGCGCGTTGTTGGCTTGCGGCTTGCGCACCAGCTCGACCGGGTTTGACAGGCTCTCCATGCCCCATTCTTTGCGCGCGATGCTGAACAGATGGGACAACACCGCCAGCCGGCGCAGGACGGTGGCCGGTTTGTAGAGCTTGAGCCACTCGTCCCGCGCGGCGGC
>DMCZ01000098.1:679-2519 GCA_003446655.1 Thauera sp.
CCGCGGGCCATCTCGGACTCGGTCATCGCCGCCCAGGCGTCGGCTTCGGCCTTGGTGGTGAAGGTCTTGTTCTGCGGTGGGTAGCCCTTGCGGCGGATCTGGACGGCCCACTGGTAGGGGCCGCGCTTGCGTATGGTTGCCATGCGTCAGTGTGACTTTCGAACTGAGTGTGGCAGGATTGTGGCAAATATGCGCCTATGACGCCAAGGGTCAATATATAAAAGGTGGTGTTTTTGGATTCGCAATGCAGAGGTCGGGAGTTCGATCCTCCTTCGGTCCACCACTTTCCAAAGGCCAGACATTGCTCTGGCCTTTTTCGTGTCTGCCCGAAACCCCAGTGTTGGCGCGGGTTTCGCGTTTCGTGCGAAAAGGCCGCCCCATCCCGGCGCCCTCGTTTTCGGGGGGTTCTCGCCCTCTGTGCTCTCTGGTCTCTGTTCCTGCGAAAACCGGCTTTCGCACGACCTCCAGTATTCATGCGGGTTCTAGCGCCCGAGTATGAATCTACAACCGGTAGGCGGAGGCGACAGATCAGCGCGTGAGTGAGTCAGCGCGGTGCAGGCTCGGCTACGAAGGCGCCCGAGTCGAAACCCCGGAAGAACGCGCGCGCCGCGCTTTCGGACTTCGCTCGCAGCCAGTCACCCCAAGCCTCGTCGGGCAGAATCACAACCGAGCGCTTCTCGTCCCCCGGCTTGTGGAATCGCTGCATGAGGGGATGGCCATCGGCGTTGATCGTCAGCATGGTCATCGACCAGTGGGCCTCCCCGGCTTCGTCCTCCTTGCGCTCCCACAGCCCGGCAATCCCCATCGGCTTGCCGTCTGCACGTTTGATCGCCCATCGCACCGATTTCCCGGTTTCGTAGCAGGGCTCAAAGAGCACCTCGGCCGGGATGATGCAAAGCTGTCCGTGCTGCCATGCGTGGCGAAAGGAGGGTTTCTCGCCGAGCGTCTCCGAGCGTGCGTTGTACGTCGAGCGGATGATCTTCAGGTCGTGCGCCCAGGCCGGGACGAGCCCGAAGATGGCGGGCACCCACTGTCGGGGTGCGAAGTTCGTCACGACCGGCACGACCGAGCCGGGATAGGCCTCTGCGTAGCCGAAGCCCGGTGGTGGCAGCGGCAGCGCAGAGAGCGCTTCACGTGAGGCAGGGCGGTAGTTTGCGCACATGGAGTGACGGTGCGGGTAGTGTTCTGAGAGCTGTGCAAGAGCCCGGACGGGCCTGCAGAAAGGAGTGGTCATGGTAAGAGGTTGATTGTGCAGATCGACCTTGACCCCTGAGGAGGGCAAACCATGGCCCCAAGCAAAAGTAATACGGTGTCGTTGTCGGCGAAAGAGCTGGTGGCGATCGGCCCGCGGCAGGCTGCGCTCGCCGCTGCATCGACACCGTCCCGGCGACTCGCGATCACGCCGTCACCGCGCGCCCTCCCCATGGAAATGCACGCGCAGCGACAGCACGCTGGCCGCAGCGCTCGGCATCTTCGCTGCGCTCAGGAGTGCGCGCCCTTTGTCGCGTCGCAGACTCACCGGACGCAATCCAGCGGCAATCGCCTCGTCCACCTTCGCGCCGCCACCCGCGCTGAACCATTCGGCCGCGTGACGGTTGGCGGCCAGGTGCGCCGGGTCGGGGCGGAACACCAGCAGCACCTTGTCGAGCATGGCCTCGTTCTTCAGGAGGTCGTACTCCCATTTCACCCCCGGCGAGTCGCTCGCCACCAGCACGATGGCCTGGGCCGAGCGCGCGGCGGCGGCCAGGGTATGCTGCCAGTCCGCGTGGTCGGCGTAATGGCGCTGCGCGCCGAACGGCGTGCGCTTGTCGCCCGGTCGGCCGAGCGCGATCACCGGGCC
>DMCZ01000098.1:2773-7641 GCA_003446655.1 Thauera sp.
GCCGAGGACGGGCCAGGCGCGGGCGAGCACGCCGCCCGTGTATACGACGAAGCGCGCGAGGAACAGCGCCCAGAACGCGGGCATTTTCAGCGCGCCGAGCCGCCACGCTGACGAAGGCAGGCCCGATGCGGCAGCCATGCGGACCCAGAAGCCCGTGTCCCGGTGCGCGCCGAACAGGAGCTCCCGTGGACGGTCACTGGCCAGAACGAGTCGCAGGTTCACGAAACGGGCCAGCGCAAGGCCGATGAAGGCCAGGGCGCCCACGAGGGCCAGGGTGCCGAGCAGCTCCGCCACATCGCGGTCGCCCTGCGTCCAGAGCCATCCGATCCCGGCCAGCGTTGCTGCGGCGAGCACGCCGGCGAGGCTCAGGAAGACGGGCCGCGCAATGCGGCGGTCGGTGCCCGCCAGCAGGCCGGACCCGAGCACCAGCACCAGATAGACGAAGACGCCCACGATCATCACCGGTTCGTCGCCGAACTCGTCGATCAGCGTCGATGTGAGGTAGCCGAGCAGTCCGCCCAGGAGCTGCCAGACGACCGCACCGACGACGCATCCGCTGACCAGCGCCAGCAGCCGGAAGCGGTCCTGGCGGTCCAGCCAGTCCCAGAAGGCGAAGCCGAGTGGCGCGAGGGCGAGCAGGGCGCCGACCGCGTAGTGCCAGTCCTCGAGCAGCGGCTCGCCGCCGAAGCTCGCTGATGCCTGCTCGACGAAGCGATGCGCGCCGTACACCTCGAAGAGCTGCCAGAGCACCACGAAGGGCGCGGCGGCGACCAGGAAGGAGCGCCAGGTCGCCGAGCGGTCGACCTGCTCGACGATCTCCGCAAGGGGCGACACGTCGATCAGCGCGATGGCCTCCGCCGGCGCGGGGGCGCTCGCGGCCGGACCGCCGCCCGGCGACGCGAGCGGCGCCAGCTCGCGACTCATCGCAAGAAAAGCGCCGCAGAAGGCGAAGGGGAAGCTGACGAGGCCGATGGTCGCGAGTGGGCCGGCGGCTCCGCCTCCCAGCCCTGCCGGTGCAATCATCGCGGCGAGCAGCCACACGCACATCAGCAAGGGGGGCACGAAGGCCAGGCTGTGCGCGCGCCAGCAGATGCCCGCGGCAAACGAGATCGCTGCCACCAGCCACAGCGCGGACCCATGGGACGGTGCCGTGAAACCCGTCAGCAGGGGCGTGATGAGCAGGACTGCGATCCAGGCCAGCGCGAGCTGCGTGATCGCCGCGGCAGCCGGCAGGCCACGGCCGCCGGGCGCGATGAACACCCGGAACGCCCGGCCGGCGGGGATTGCCGCGAGGCTCCCGAGCAGGCCATCCCAGGCAAGGCGTGGCCATTCCGCCGCGGTGATCATGGGCTCGAGCGAGGTGCCGATCGCGAGGGCGAACAGACGGTCGATGATGAGACCGGCGACGAGCAGGGCGGCGACGACGATTGGACGACAACACCCCAGCAGCACGAGGCCGAAGCAGACGATCGGAACGAGGGTGGCGAGGCTGAAGGTGCCGTAACGAATGACCGCGGCACCCAGGCTGACCGAGCCTGTGCTCGCCAGTCCCGCCAGCACCAGCGCCGCGCCCAGGATTGCCGCTGCGCCGACGGTTTGCCGAGGGCGCCCCGGCCACACCGCGGCTGCCAGCGCCTCCCAGCGGATGGCCGGGAGCAGGATGAGGGCGGCCGGAATCGCGAGGAGATTGAGCCGGACCTCGCCCGGTGGCGAGACCACCCGCCAGGGCACAAGGTCGAGGGCGGCGACCACGAGCAGGCAGAAACCGACGGTCACCGGAAAGACGGTATCGCCCCGCAGCCAGCGCCTCGGCGGTGGCAGGGCAAAGCGCCGGTCGACCGCAGCGGCGATGATCAGAGATAGCAGCAATGTCGCGTTCGAGACCCCGAAGCGGAGTCCGATTCCGGCATCCAGCGTGAGTCCGAGCGAGGGAAGAAGCGCGAGCGGCCACCACGCGCGCAGCACGCCGATCCCGTGCCACGCGGCCAACCAGCCTGCCAGCACGGGCAGGAACCAGGTGAGGTCCAGGCTGACCTGCAGCGCCTCGGTGAACCGGGCCGAGAAGGCGCCGGTCATCAGGAAGCCGATGCCCAGAACGTGGCGCCCGGAAGGCGTGGAAGGAGAATCGTGTGCGCGTGCCGGCATCTTGCGACCCCCTCACGACCGGTTGCCCAGCGCGAATGGCGGGCCCGGCCCCGCCTCGAACGCCTGGCCTGATTTCACATTCCACTATAGGCCGGCAAGGACCGGCGGCAAGGCTCAGCGTGTTCGGGCAAGAATCTGCTTGAGCCAAACGCCAATGTCGGCGATCTCCGCCATGCACACCGAGTGGGGCATGGGGTAGGTCCGCCATTCCGGCTCGAGGCCGAGCGTCTGCAGCAATCCCAGTGCCTGCTCCCCGAGTTCGAGCGCCACCACGTCGTCGTCCGTCCCGTGCGCCGCAAAGACCGGCAGCCGGCGATTCGCCTCGGCGAGCTCGTCGGTGATCAGTCCGGCGCTCGGGATGTAGGTGGACAGCGCGATGACGCCCGCGAGCGGCGCCGGGTGGGTGAGCGCGCTCAGGTAGGCGACCGCGCCGCCCTGCGAGAAGCCGGCGAGGATGATGCGCTCGCTCGGGACGCCGCGCGCGGCTTCGCGGTCGATCAGGTCGCGGACGAGGGCGCGCGACTCGAGCAGGCCGGTTTCGTCGACCTCGCGCGCGCCGGGGGCGAGCGAGATGATGTCGTACCAGGCGCGCATCACGTAGCCGCCGTTACAGGTCACGGGCCGGAAAGGCGCGTGCGGGAAGATGAAGCGCACCGCCAGCCCTGCGGGGAGGTCGAGCTCGGGGACGATCGGCGCGAAGTCGCTGCCATCGGCGCCCAGCCCGTGCATCCAGATGACGGACCACTCGGGATTGGGGCCGGTCTCGATCTCGATGGGCGGCGTGTCGGGGGAAAAGGCGGCGTGAGCGGTCATCTTGGTCGTCGCGGAGGGTGGGTGGCGGAGCGGCTCGGGTTTTGTCCCCAGCAGGTGGGGACAGGGGTGTGGGCGAACCTGTGGATAAGGCGTGCGACCCCGCGTTGTACCCGGGGTTCTGGGAGGTGCTGAATCTTGAGGCAGGATCGGGCGGGATGCCACCAGTCACGAAGCCATGATGCTTCCCCGCCACGACGCTCCCGATCGCGGCAAATGACCAGGGACAATGAAGCGTGCGCGCAAGGATGCGGGGCGTCGCCCGACGGGCGGATTCAGCGTGACGGGGCCGTGAGCGCGCGGTCGAGCGCTTCGAGGCGCTGTGGCGTGCCGACGTCGATCCAGCGGCCGGTGTGAAGGGCACCAGTGACCCGACCGCTTGCCATGGATGCGCGCAGCAGCGGGGCAAGTTTTGCGGGCGTACCGTCGGGAAGGCTGGCGAACAGCGTGGGGTGGTAGGCGCCCAGCCCCGAGAAGGTCAGCCGGTGGGCGCCTTGCGGGTGTACCTTGCCGTCGGACGCGAGCTGGAAGTCGCCCTCGGGGTGATGATCCGGGTTGTCGACCAGCAGCAGATGCGCGACCGCGCCGTCAGCGCGCAGGGTGGAAGCTGCGACGCGCAGCGCTGCAAAGTCCGCGTCACAGAAGACGTCGCCGTTCACGACGACAAAGGGTGCGTCGCCGAGCAGCGGCAGCGCGTGGCGGATGCCACCCGCGGTCTCCAGCGCGATGGCCTCGGGCGACCACGCAATGCGCACGCCGAAGGCCGAGCCGTCGCCGAGCGCGTCCTCGAGCCGGTGGCCGAGATGGGCGTGGTTGATCACCAGCTCGCTGAAGCCTGCGGCGCGCAGGCGCTCGATGTGCCAGACGATCAAGGGTTTGCCCCCGACCGGCAATAGCGGCTTGGGGGTGTGGTCGGTGAGCGGGCGCATGCGCTCGCCGCGGCCGGCGGCGAGGATCATCGCTTTCATCATGGTCAGAAGGTGTAGCCGACCTGCACGTCCTCGGGCTCGAGGCGGTCAAGGAGCTTGAGGAGCGGGCCGAGGTCGCGCCAGCGCTTGCACGCACGGCGCAGGTAGTCCATCACCAGCGGCATGTCGGCGAGGTAGCCGTCCTTGCCGTCGCGGTGGTACAGGCGGGCGAAGATGCCGAGCACCTTGATGTGGCGCTGCACGCCCATCCACTCGAAGTCGCGGTGGAAGTCGGCGAACTCTGCGCGCACCGGCAGGCCGAGCTTCTTCGCGGTTTCCCAGTAGCGGATCAGCAGGTCGAGGATGAACTCCTCGTCCCAGCGGATGTAGGCGTCCTTGAACAGCGACACCAGGTCGTAGCTGATCGGGCCATAGACCGCGTCCTGGAAGTCGATGATGCCGGGATTGGCGCCGAGCCCGCTGGCGGGCTCGAGCAGCATCAGGTTGCGCGAGTGGTAGTCGCGATGCACGAAGACCTGCGGCTCGGCTAGATTGACCGCGAGGATCCGGTCGAATGCGGCGTTCAGGGTCGCGGTCTCGGCGTCGCTCAGCGCGACACCCTTGTGGCGGGCGATGTACCACTCGGGGAAGAGCTGCAGCTCGCGCAGCAGCAGTGCGCGGTCGTACTCGGGCAGCACGCCGGGGCGGCTGGCGCACTGGATGGCGGCGAGCGAACCGAGCGCGTCGGCGTAAAGACCGTGTGCGCGCTGCACGTCGGGCGTCTGTCCGTCGGCGGGCTGGAGCGCGGCGAGGTAGGTCGTCGAGCCGAGATCCGACAGCAGCAGGAAGCCCTGGCTCAGGTCCTGCGCGAGCACTTCGGGCACATGGGCGCCGGCGGCGCGGAAGAGCTCCGCCACGTGCAGCCAGGGGCGGACGTCTTCCTTCTCGGGCGGGGCGTCCATGACGATGCGCGAGGGGCTGCCGTCCTGTCTCTTATACACATCT
>DMCZ01000051.1 GCA_003446655.1 Thauera sp.
TCGAGCGCGCCGGGCACGGTCACGATGCGGATGTCGCCGCGCGCGACGCCGAGCGTGATCAGCTCGTCGGTGCACGCCGACAGCAGGCCTTCGCAGATGTCGAGGTTGAAGCGCGCCATGACGATGCCGACGCGCACGCCGGCGCCGTCGAAGCTGGGGTCGATCTCGGCGATGCCGTCGTAGCGGGCGCCCTGGCGGGCGTTTTCGGGTTGGTTGCGTTGCATGCGGTTCTCTGTGATTCGGTCAGTTCTTGTCGACGAAGCCAGTGATCTCGAGCCCGAAGCCGGTCATGCTCGGGATCTTGCGCGGGCTGGCGAGCAGGCGCATCTTGCCGACGTTCAGCGTGCGCAGGATCTGGGCGCCGACGCCGAACAGGCGCGCGTCCCATTTCACCGGACGGTCCTGCGTGCCGTTGAGGCTGGCGAGCAGCTCGCGGCCCGACATCGGGCGGTAGAGCAGCACGATCACGCCGGCCTCGGCTGCGGCGAGGGTCGCGAGCGAGTCATTCACCGGGAAGCTGTGGCGGCCGCTCGCCGGGTCGAGGAAGTCGACCACCGAGATCGGCTCGTGCACCCGCACCAGGGTCTCGCGCTCGGGCGCGATGTCGCCGCGCGACAGCGCGAAGTGCACGTCGCCCGAGGTCTTGTCCTCGAAGGCCGACAGCGTGAAGCGGCCGTGGGCGGTGTCGACGTCCTTTTCGCTCACCTTCTCGATCAGGTGTTCGGTGGCGGCGCGGTATTCGATCAGGTCGCGGATGGCGCCGATCTTGAGACCGTGTTCCTTGCCGAACTCGATGAGGTCGGGCAGGCGCGCCATGGTGCCGTCGTCCTTGAGGATCTCGCAGATCACCGACGCAGGCTCCAGCCCGGCGAGCTGGGCGAGGTCGCAGCCGGCTTCGGTGTGGCCGGCGCGGATCAGCACGCCGCCCTTCTGCGCGGTGAGCGGGAAGATGTGGCCGGGGGTGACGATGTCCTCGGGTTTGGCGTGGCGACCCACGGCGACCTGCACCGTGCGGGCGCGGTCGTGGGCCGAAATGCCGGTGGTGACGCCGGTGGCGGCCTCGATCGACACCGTGAATGCGGTGCCGTGCGGCGTGCGGTTGTCGCGCACCATCTGCTGCAGGCCGAGCTGGCGGCAGCGCTCGTCGGTGAGCGTCAGGCAGATCAGGCCGCGGCCGTGCTTGGCCATGAAGTTGATGGCTTCCGGCGTGACGAATTCGGCCGCCATCACGAGGTCGCCCTCGTTCTCGCGGTCTTCCTCGTCCACCAGGATGACCATCCTGCCGGCCTTGATGTCGGCGATGATCTCGGTAATCGGCGCGAGTGCGCTCATGCTGTGTCCTTGGTTACGTGTGTTGCGGCGCGCGGGGCGTGACTTGCGAGGGCTTCGCATCTGGCGCCGATGACCGCCGCGGTGGTGCGCTCCGGTCCGTGTCGGCGTTCAGGCCTGCGCGGCTTCTTCCTTCTTCCATTCGAGCATGCGTTCGACGTAGCGCGCGATGAGGTCGATCTCCAGATTGACCTTGCTGCCGGCGGCCAGGTGCTTGAGGTTGGTCATCGCCACCGTGTGCGGGATCAGGTTGATCCAGAAGTCGCGGCCCTCGACGCGGTTCACGGTGAGGCTCACGCCATTGACGGTGATCGAGCCCTTCCTGGCGATGTAGCCGGCGATCGCCGCCGGGGCGCGGATCACCAGCTCGTGGCTCTCGCCCACCGGCGCGAACTTCACCACCTCGCCCACGCCGTCGACATGGCCGGTGACCAGATGGCCGCCGAGGCGGTCGGCGAGGCGCAGCGCCTTCTCCAGGTTCACCGCGTTGCCGACCGCGTCCAGGCCGACAGTGCAGTTCAGCGTCTCGCGCGAGACGTCGTACTTGCACATCGCGCCGTTCATCTCGATCACGGTCAGGCACACGCCGCTGTGGGCGATGCTGTCGCCGACGATGACGTCGGACAGGTCCAGCCCGTTGGTATCGACGGTGAGACGGATGCCGTCCGCGAGCGGCTCGATGTGTTCGATGCGGCCGACGGCCGCGACGATGCCGGAGAACATGAAGGGTTTGAACCGAAAGGGGAAAGGAGCGATTGTAGGGGAAAATGCCAGGCTTGGCCGGGATCAGGCCGCGAGGCGCAGCGGCTTGACGGCGTCCCGCGGGCGCTGAGCGGCCTGCCACAGGTCATGGCTGGCCTGCATCCTGAGCCAAAGCCCGGGCGGCTGCGACAGCGCTTCGGAGAGCTTGAGGTCCATCTCCGCGGTGATGCCCGCATGGCCGTTGAGAATCTTCGACAAATGCGGGCGGGAAATACCGAGATGCCCGGCGAGCTCGCCCACCGTGAGACCGAGCTCGGGCAGTACGTCCTCCTTGAGGATTTCTCCGGGGTGAGGTGGGTTGTGCATGTTCATGGGCTTTGCCTCAGTGATAGTCGAGATAATCGACGAGTTCGACCTCGCCGCCGTCGAAGCGGAAGATCACGCGCCAATTGCCATTGACCTTGACCGACCAGAAGTCCGCCAGAGTGCCGCTGAGCTTGTGCAGGTCGTAGCCCGGGATGCGGATCTGCTCGATCGAGTTCGCGCCGTCGAGCACGCCGAGAATCCGGCGGAGGCGGGGCGCGTGGTCAGGTCGAATCCCTGCCTTGGAGCCTGTTTCGAAGAAGGCTTGCAGGCCCGCGTGTCGAAAGCTGATGATCATGGTCGGATTGTAATGTGTGTGCTTACACGTTACAACCGGGGCTCCCTGATCACAGCGCCCGATCCAGCACGGTCGCGAACGGCTCGGCCTTCATGAAGCCCACCACGCGCAGGCCCTCGCGTTCCTTGCCCGCGGCGTCGAAGAAGATGATCCCCGGCGGGCCGAACAGGCCGAAGCGCTTGAGCAGCGCCTTGTGCTCCTCGTTGTTGGCGGTGACGTCGGCCTTGAGCAGCAGCATCTGCCCCATGCGCTCGGCCACGCGCGCGTCGCTGAAGGTGAAGCGCTCCATCTCCTTGCACGACACGCACCAGTCGGCATAGAAGTCGAGCATCACCGGGCGGTCGGTGGCGGCCAGCCGCGCGTCGAGCTCGGCGATGGAACCCACCTTTTCGAACTGCGGCACATTCACGGTCGCCGACGCCTGCGCGCGCAGCACCGACAGCGGCTGCAGCGGGTCGCGCGAGCCGGCGAGCGCACCGATCAGGATCGCCGCGCCGGACAGCAGCAGCACCACGCCCACGCCTTTCCAGAAGCGCTGCCAGCCCCTGGCCTGCGGCGGCAGGGGGTCGATCGCGTGCAGGAAGATGCCCGAGAACAGCAGCAGCGCGGCCCAGCCCAGCATCACCGCCAGCGCCGGGATCACCGGGGTGATCATCCACAGCGCCACCGCCAGCAGCATCACGCCGAAGGCCTTCTTGACCCCTTCCATCCACGGCCCGGCCTTGGGCAGCAGGCTGCGCGAGGCCACGCCCACCGCCAGCAAGGGCGCGCCCATGCCCAGCCCCATCGCGAACAGCGCCCAGCCGCCGAGCGCCGCGTCGCCGGTCTGGGCGATGTAGAGCAGGGCGCCGGCGAGCGGCGCCGCCACGCAGGGGCCGACGATCAGCGCCGACAGCACCCCCATGACGACCACGCCGCCGAGGCTGCCGCCCTTGCCGTGGCTTGCGGTGTCCGCCAGCTTGCTCTGCAGCGCGGTGGGCAGCTGCAGCTCGTAGAAGCCGAACATCGACAGCGATAGCAGCACGAAGACGAGGGCGAAGATCGACAGCACCCAGGCGTTCTGCAGCGCGGCGCTGAGCATGGTGCCCGACAGCCCGGCCGCGACCCCGGCCAGCGCGTACGTCACCGCCATGCCCAGCACATAGGCCAGCGACAGCGTGAAGGCGCGCATGTGCGAGACCTTGTTGCCCTGGCCGACGATGATGCCCGACAGGATCGGGATCATCGGGAAGGTGCACGGCGTGAACGCGAGCAGCAGGCCGAAGCCGAAGAAGCTGAGCAGGATGATCGACACGCTGGCGCCGGCGAGCAGGCGGGCGATGTCGCCGGTTTCGTCGCTGGAGACGTCACTGGCGGCGGGGGCGGCGATGCTGGCCGCTGCAGGCGCCGACGACGGCGCGCCCGTGCCCGAGCTGCCGCCGAGCACGCTGGCTAGGAAGCCGCCGCTGGCCTTCTTCGGCGGCGCGCTGAGGTCGATCGAGGCCTGCTGGGTGGTCGGCGGATAGCAGATGCCGCCGTCCCAGCAGCCCTGTACGGTGGCGAACAGCTCGAAGCGCGTAACGCCCGCGGGCGCCTGCACCGGCACCAGGATGCGCAGCTCGCCGCGGTGGGTCTCGACCTCGCCGAAGAAATCGTCCTTGTGCTTCTTGCCGATCGGCTTCTCCGGCGTGCCGAAGGTGACCTCGGCCGGTTCGGCCTCGAAGCGGAACTTGTCGCCGTAGAGGTAGTAGTCCTTGGCGACCTCGAACACCACCTCCACGGTCTGCGCGTCGAGCGCCTGGGCGCGCATCGCGAAGGC
>DMCZ01000002.1:0-1694 GCA_003446655.1 Thauera sp.
TTTTTTTTGAGGTCGTTTGGGGAGACGAGAAGCCTGCGCTGCGACTCACCGCGCCGCGAGGCAAGGCGCTCAGCGCCGCTCCACGTAGCGCAGCAACCAGGCCGCGGCCGCGAGGAAGATCAGGCTCGGGGTAAGCGCGGCGAGGATTGGCGGCCATGCATTGATCATGCCGAGATTCGAGAACAGGCCATTGAGGAGGTGGAAGGCCACGCCCAGCATCACGCCCATGAAGATGCGCGCACTCGCCCCACCCATGCGGTCATGGATAAAACCGAAGGGCATCGCCAGCGCCATCATGACCAGAGCCGCAAACGGATAGATCAGCTTCTTCCACAACGCAATCTCGAAGCGATCGGCGTTCTGGTTGTTCTCGCGCAGGTGGTTGATGTAGGTCCACAGCTTCGCGAAAGGCATGTGCTCGGGCGACACCATCAGCACCCCGAGCACCTCCGGCGTCAGGTCCGAGCGCCAGCGAATCTCCGGCAGGCGCTCGACCTGAGTGCGGTCACCGAGAAAGCTCGTCCGGGATACCTCGAGCAGTTTCCACTCGCCAGCCCCATCGAACACGCCACGCTTTGCCTCGCTGATCGACACCAGCGCGTAGTTTTCGTCGAAGGCATAGACGCGGGCGTTGCGCATCGTGCGGTCGGGCATCAGCGTGCGCACATTGATCACCAGCCGGCCGTCCTTGACCCACAGGCCGGAGCGCAGCTGCTGCGACACGGTCGCCTTGGTCGCGGTGAGCTTCCACTCCTCGGCCGCAGTCTCGGCCGGCGGCGCGACGTACTCGCCGATCACGAAGATCAGGGCCACGAACACCGCGCCGATCAGGCCAAGCGAGCGCATCAGCAAGGAGTTCGACATCCCCGAGGCACGCATCACGGTGATCTCGGAGTTCTTCGCCAGCGTCGCCAGCGCATACAGCGTGCCGATCAGCACTGCGATCGGCATCAGCTCGTACACCCGCGCCGGCAAGGTCAGGCCGACATAGACCACCGCCTGGTAGAGCGTGTAGCCACCCTTGCCGACGTCCTCGAGCTCGTTGATGAAGTCGAAGAACGCGAACAAACCGAGGAAGGCCACCAGCACCAGCGCGGTGGCAGCGAGGATCTCGCGTGCGAGATAGCGCAACAGCACCGCGCTCATGTGCGCCTCCGCCAGAACGGCGACACTGCCAGTCGCTTGTGGAACATCAACCCGAGCGCGAGCACCACGACCAGGTGCGGCAGCAGCAGGCCGAGGACGAAGCCGAGCTTGCCTTGGCCAACCCACGACTGGAACACCGAGATGGCGTTGCTGTAGAGCAGATACACCAGGAGGGCCACGAGCATGTTGTTGGCCCGGCCTGCACGCGGATTGACGAAGGACAGCGGAATCGCCAGCAGCGCCAGCAGCAGCGCAACCAGCGGCGCGCCGAAACGCCCGACCAGCTCGCCGAGGCTGCGCTTGTCCCGGCTGGCCAACAGCGCCTCGGTCGGCAGAGCACGAACCCGCGCCTGTTGGGTGATCGCCTGCTTCTGCTCGACCAGCACCTCGTAGCGCTCGAACTCCATCACGCGGTACTCGGGTGTGCCGGGCTTGCCGTCGTAGCGGCGGCCCTTTTCCAGCACGACGAAGCGGCGGCCCTCCTCGTCGGTGCGCAGATAGCCTTCAGCCGACACGATCACCACCAGCTCGCCGCCGCGCGTCTGCTC
>DMCZ01000002.1:1914-6024 GCA_003446655.1 Thauera sp.
TCGCGAAACACGCCGGGCGCAACGCGGTGGGTGTCGTCCCGGCTGTCGAGCCGATCGCGATACTCCGCACTCTTCAGCTGCGACCACGGCGACAGCCACAGCGAGCCGGCGCCGATCACGATCACCAGCGGCACGGCGAAAACCAGCACCGGGCGGATCCACGACGTCAGCGGGACGCCCGAGGCAAACCACACCACCATCTCCGAGTCACGGTAGCTGCGCGACAGCGACACCAGGATGGCGATGAAGAGCGTCAAGGTGAGCACCGTGGGCAACTGCGCCAGCGCACCAAAGCCGATCAACGCCGCGACCGCATCGGCCGGCACGCGTCCGCCCGCCGCCTGGCCGAGCAGGCGGATCAGCACGGTGGAAATGAGGATCGCGAACAGCGCCACGAACACAGCGGCCGCCGTCTGCGCGAATTCCTTTTGCAGCGCACGCCGGAAGATCATCGGGCGAATCGTCGGGAACCGGAAAGGGACAGGGAACGACGCCGCGCTCCACAGGCCGCGACATCGATGGAAAGCGATTTTGACGCTCGTGTTGCGAACGGGCCATAATCTTCGGCGGTCCGAACCAAGCGTCTCTACAAGGAAAAAGCGGATGGAATTTACCATAAAGACCGGTAGCCCGGCGAAGCTCAAGGCCGGCCTGCTGGTGCTCGGCGCCTTTGCAAACGGCAAACTGCCGGCGCTGACCGCGGCGGCTGATGGCGCCGTCGAGGGCCGCATCGCAACCCTGATCAAGCGTGGCGATCTCGAGGAAAAGGCCGGCTCGACGCTGCTGCTTCCCGACCTGCCCGGCCTGCAGGCAGAGCGCGTGCTGCTCGTCAGCCTGGGCAAGGAAGACGACTTCGGCGACAAGCCCTACCGCGACGCACTCGGAGCCGCCGCCAAGGCCCTCGCGTCCACCCCGGCCAAGGATGCCGTGGTGGCCCTGGCCGATACCGAGCTCGACAAGCGCGCCCTGCCCTGGCGCCTGCAGCAGGCCGCGCGCATCCTTGCCGACGGCGCGTATCGCTTCGACGCCCTCAAGTCGGAAAAGGACAAGAAAGACAAAAAGCACCGCGGGGCGAAGAAGCTCGCGCTGCTCGTCAGCAGCGAGCTCACCGCCGAGCTCGACACCGCGGTGCTGCGGGGCCACGCGATCGCTAGCGGCATGGCGCTGGCAAAGGATCTCGGCAACCTGCCCGGGAACATCTGCACGCCCACCCATCTGGCCGAAACGGCTCAAGCGCTAGCCAAGCAGCACAAGCTCGACGTCGAAGTGCTCGAGCGCGAGGACATGGAAAAGCTCGGCATGGGCTCCTTCCTGTCGGTTGCACGCGGCTCCCACCAGCCGCCCAAGTTCATCGTGATGCACTACAAGGGGGGCAAGCCCAAGGCGAAGCCGGTCGTGCTTGTCGGCAAGGGCATCACCTTCGACACCGGTGGCATCTCGCTCAAGCCCGCCGCCGAGATGGACGAGATGAAGTACGACATGTGCGGCGCCGCCAGCGTGCTCGGTACCTTCAAGGCGGTCGCGCAGATGGGCCTCCCGATCAACCTCGTCGGCCTCATCCCCACCACCGAGAACATGCCCGGCGGCGGCGCCACCAAGCCCGGTGACGTGGTGACCTCGATGTCGGGCCAGACCATCGAGGTGCTGAACACCGATGCCGAAGGCCGGCTGATCCTGTGCGACGCGCTCACCTATGCCGAGCGTTTCAAGCCCGAGTGCGTGATCGACATCGCCACGCTGACCGGGGCCTGCGTCATCGCGCTGGGCAAGATCCCGAGCGGTCTGCTCGCCAACGATGACGAGCTTGCCGCTGAAATCCTCAAGCGCGGAAACGAATCCGGCGACCGTGCCTGGCAGTTGCCGCTGTGGGACGAGTACCAGGAACTGCTCAAGAGCAACTTCGCCGACATGGGCAACATCGGCGGGCGCTACGCCGGTACCATCACCGCAGCCTGCTTCCTGTCGCGCTTCACAAAAGCGTACAAGTGGGCGCACCTGGACATCGCCGGCACCGCCTGGGTGTCGGGTGACGCCAAGGGCGCGACCGGACGGCCGGTTCCCCTGCTGTCGGAGTTCCTGATCGGTCGCGCGCAGTCCATGGGCAGCTGAATGGCGCCCGCGCCGTCGCCCGCATGAACGCACGGGTCCATTTCTACCACAACACACCTGACCGGCTCGCCCTCGCGGGCGAGTTGGTCGGTCGTGCGCTCGAGCGGGGCCGGAAGGCCGCCGTCCGACTGCCTGACGCCGCAACCCTGAAGCGCTTCGACCAGCTGCTGTGGACGCACGATGCGCTCTCGTTTCTGCCGCACGTGGCGGTCGATTCGCCGCTCGCGGGCGATACCCCGATCGTGCTCGCAGCAGCGGGAGCGGATGAGCACTGGCCGCATGCCGACATGCTGTTCAATCTGGCAGATGACATCCCGCCGGGCTTCGAAGGTTTTCGGCTGCTCGTCGAGATCGTCGGCCAGAATGAGGCGGAGCGGGTCCCGGCGCGAGTCCGCTGGGCCGCTTACAAACAACGCGGCTGCGAGATCAAGGCCTTCGACGCCGAACTGAGGGTAGCACTATGAGCCTGGCATCATGAAGCAATGGCCCGGATTGCCCGCAGACGAGGAACTCGAACGCGCCGACAGCCTGCTGGACCAAGCCGACGCACTGCTGCGCCGTCATCGCAGCGACGAAAAGCTCGCCAGACCAGCGGACGACGATCCGTTGCGCGCCACCGGGTTCGACGACGACGATCTGCCCATCCTCACCGAGGTCGTCGAGGACTTCGAGCTACCACCGGGCCTCGCGTCGCCCCCAGCCCATCCAGCAGCCGGGTTCGAGCGCCCGCCCTCGATGCCACAAGCGGACGCGCATGCCGCCACCTCCAGCGCTTCGCACACGCTTGGCCCCCACGCCGAACACGACGCAACGTCGTCCCGACTGGCCGAGCGCCTGGTGGAACTCGACACCGAGATCGCACGCGAGATTGGCACCTGGATTGCCACCGAGATGCCTCAGATCCTCGCGCGCGAGCTCGACCAGCTGGCCAACCGGGTGCAGGCCGAGATGCAAGCCCACCTGCGCGCTACGCTGCTGCCGGCCCTGTCGGCCCGTGTGGGCCAGCTGCTTGACCAGACGGCCGACCCGGCCGCAAGACCCGTTCGACCGTCTGGCGACTGACGGCCCGCCGCGCTACTTCCCGTACATCAGGCCCGGCAGCCAGGTCGCGATCGCCGGAAAAACCACCACCAGCACCAGCGCCAGCACCTGGATGGCGAGGAAGATCAGCGAGGAACGGAAGATCGTCGCCATGCTGATCGACGCGGGCGCCACGCCGCGGATGTAGAACAGCGCGTAGCCGAAGGGCGGACTCAGGAAGCTCATCTGCATATTCACCAGGTAGAGCACGCCGAACCACACCAGCACCTGGTCGGAACTAGGCCCGGGCAAGCCGAAGAGCCCGTCGAAGGTAAGCTGCTTGATGATGGGCACGAAGATCGGCACGGCCAGCAGCAGGATGCCAACCCAGTCGAGGAACATCCCCAGGATCACCAGCAGCACCATCATCAGCAGCAGGATGCCGTAGGGCGACAGGCCGGTTCCGAGCAGCGTCTCGGTGATGAAGGTCTGGCCGCCCTTGAGGATATAGAGGCCGACGAAGATGGAAGCGCCGAAGATGATCCACAGCACCATCGCCGTCGCCTTCACCGTCGACAGGCTGGCGCCGAACAAGCCCTCGAGCGTCAGGCGTCCATGCACCAGGGCCACGATCATGGCGCCGAAAGACCCCAGGCCTGCGGCCTCGACCGGCGTAGCGATACCGGTGAACAGCAGGCCGAGGACGACGACCACGAGCGCGATCGGTGCGATCAGCCCGCGCAGCAGCTTGAGCTTGGCGGCGAGGTCGATGCGCTCGGCGACCGGGACTGCCGGCCCGACCGCCGGGTTCAAGTAGGCACGCAGCAGGACATAGGCGATGTACAGGCCCGACAGCATCAGGCCGGGCATCACACTGCCGGCGTAGAGCTCACCCACCGACTGCTGGGCCACCACGGCGTAGAGGATGGCGAGGATCGAGGGCGGGATCAGCACCCCCAGCGCGCCGCCGGCCATGATCGA
>DMCZ01000002.1:6270-6689 GCA_003446655.1 Thauera sp.
GCGCCGACCACGCCGACCATGGCGGCGAGGATGGTCGAGGCGACGATGGTCGCCACCGCCAGGCCGCCGCGCAGGCCGCCCATCCACTGGTACACCGCGTCGAACATCTCCTCGATCAGCCCCGCCCGCTCGAGCATGGTCGCCATGAAGATGAACAGCGGAATCGCCGCCAGGTCGGGGTTGGTCATCATCGGGAAGATCCGGCTCGGCACCATGTTGAGCATGGCCGAATCCCCAACCAGATACAGGAAGACCACCCCCAGACCGCCGGCGACGAAGGCCAGCGGCAGGCCCGCCATCAGCAGCACGAAGAGCGACCCGAACATGATCCAGGTCAGCGGCCCCATCTCCACGGCGCCGAGCACGCCCTGCAGGCGGAAAAGGAAGTAGTCCTCGCCCCAGGGATCGTAGAAGGCGAT
>DMCZ01000002.1:6943-10152 GCA_003446655.1 Thauera sp.
CGGCGGATGTCCTTGATCAACTGGGAGATGCCTGCCAGCAGGATCAGCACCGCGCCCAGCAGCAGGGTGGCCTTGACCGGCCAGTACTGCACCTGCCAGGTCTCGAGCGAGCGTTCGCCCATGTTGTAGCTGTCGGCGAAGAAGCGCCAGCCGGTGGAAATCATCACCAGCACGAAAGCGAAGAAGAACACCGAGGTGATCACGTCCACCGCGCTGCGTGCGCGCTTCGAGAGCTTGGTGTAGATCACGTCCACGCGAACGTGCGCGCCATGCAGCAGGCCGTAAGCACCCGCGATTACGTACTGCATGCCGAACAGCAGGTAGCTGCTCTCATGCACCCAGATCGTCGGCTGGTTGAAGGCGTAACGCATCACCACCTCATAGGTGTAGGCGAGCACCGCATTCACGCTCCACAGCGCCACGAACATGCCGGTGCGATCGCTCAGCCAGTCGATCGCGCGCTCGAAGGCACTGGCGTCCGCCGCGTGCCTCACCGTCGGCAGCATGCCCTTCGCGCGCGCGGCCGCCATCAGCAGCAGCGGCATCACCGCAAGCCAGCCCCAGTAGGCCCAGTGGGGCATGACGAAACCGAAACCCTTCAGTTCTTCCATCCTCTCCTGCTCCACAAATCGGACGGGCCGGCCATGGCCGACCCGTCCGACGTTTCAGCGCGCCGGATCACCCGTCAGATGGAATGGCCCTTGAGATCCTCGTCGGTGACGTAGCCAAGCAGATCGTTCTTCATGTAGTCGAGCTGCAGCTTGAACACCCGCGCGGCATCCGCATCCTTCTTCGCCCAGTTGAACCAGATCGGGATCGCCGCCTTGCGGAACCTGGCGATGTCGTCCGGCCCCATGCGCGACACCTCGCAGCCTGCCTCGCGGAACTTGGTCATCGCCACCATGTTCGCCTTCTGGATCTCGACGAAGTGCTTCACCGAATAGGTCCTGACCTGATCCTCGACGAACTGCTGCATCTTCGGGCTCAGGCGACGCCAGGCGCCCATGTTGATGGTGAGGTCCATGACGTCCACCGGCTGGTAAACGCTCATCGTCCCCGGCGGCCCGAACAGGATGTACTTGGTGACCTGGTGGAAGCCGAGGTCGTAGTTCACCGCCGGTCCGACGTAGTCGGCGGCATCGATCGTGCCCTTCTCCAGCGCCGGGAAGATGTCCGATCCAGGCAGCGCTACCGTCGAGCAGCCGAAAGCCTGGAAGACTTCGGCGACCATGCCGCCGGGCAGGCGGATCTTCTTGCCCTTGAGGTCATCGACCGAGCGGATCGGCACCTTGGAGTGGATGATGTTGGCGTCGTGGTGGATGGGGCCGACGAAGTACAGGCCCTGCTTGGCGTAGATCTCGCGCGCCATCTCGAGCATGCCGAGGCCGTAGTACATGGTGTCCCACTGCGCCGGCTGGTCCGGACCCATCGGATAAGAAGACAGGAACACCGTCGCCGGGATCTTGCCCGCCCAGTAAAGCGTGAACGGGTTCATGCCCTGCAGCACCCCGCTCCGCACCGCATCGAACAGCGAGTTGTTGTCGGCCGCCACCGCTTTGGCCGGGAAGGGCTGGATCGTCAGCTCGCCGCCCGACTTCTCCTTGAAGCCGTTGCACCACGCCTCGAACAGACGATAGCCGGTCGTGCCCGCATCCCACACCGATTGCACCTTCCAGGTGGTGCCGGCCTGGGCCTGCGCATTGCCGATGAAGGGGGCGCTGACGAGCGCGCCGGCCGCGGTGGATTTGAGCAGGTCGCGTCGGGTGAATGTCTTGGTCATCGTGTCTCCTTGCCCTTTCATGGTGAGTGTCATGCAGACTTCATTTATTCCTGCAGCGCAGCAATCAAGACCAGGTTCAGCATACTCATCGCCCGACACTGTCATTCCAAGCGGATGTGCCGGAGACCCTGCAGCCATCTCAAGCCAGCTTCAATCGCCCTGTACAGGAAAACCCTGAGATCAGACTCGCATTCCGGAGAACCGGCGCCGTCGCATCTTGCCCCCAATCGAATGAGGCGAAAACCGCGCATAAGGAATATCGCTTATTCTTTGCACGAATCAATTACCCACTTCCCCGACGCTTCGCGACATGGACAGACTGACCAGCCTGCAACTCTTCACCCGCCTCGTCGAGAGCGGCAGCTTCTCGCGCACGGCGCACGACATGAAGCTCTCGCAGCCAACCGTCACCAAACACATTGCCGCCCTCGAGTCCCGGCTCGGCGTACGCCTGCTCAACCGCAACACACGCGGGATGCGCCTCACCGAGGCAGGTACGCTGTATTACGAGCGCTGCAAGATCATCGAGCGCGAGCTCGAAGCCGCCGACCGTCTGGTGACGAACCTGGGCGAGGACATCTCCGGCCCCCTGCGCGTCGCCTGCCCTGCGGGACTGGGGCGCCATGTCATCCTGCCGCTGGCACGTGCCTTCATGGCGCGCAACCCCGGCGTGCGCTTCGACCTGCAACTCGACGACCACACCCTCAACCTCCTCGAGCACGGCATCGACGTCGCGGTGCGCATGGGCCGACTGGCCGACTCCGCGCTCGGCAGCCGGCAGCTCGGGCTCAACCCCTGGGTCACGGTGGCGAGCCCGAGCTACCTGGCTCGCCAGGGCATGCCCGCCACACCGGATGCGCTTTCCACGCACGACTGTCTGGTCTATAGCAGCGTGCCCGGCGACCAGCGCTGGCAGTTCCAGCGCATGGAAGACGGCGAGCAGATCTCCGTCACGGTCCGCGGCCCCGTGCGCACCAACGACATCGATTCGGTGCTCTCCGCCGCGCTCGCAGGGATGGGCGTCGCCATCCTTCCCACCTACCTCGCCCACCCCTCGATCGAGCGCGAAGCGCTGGTGCCGCTGCTGCCCGACCACGGATTGCTGGCACAGCCTATGCACGCGGTGTATCCGTCACCGCGCCTGGTACCGACCAAGGTCCAGGCCTGGATCGAGTTCCTGCAGACACAGCTCGGCAATCCGTCCTGGCCGATGCGGGCGTGGCGCCTCGACTGAACGGGCGGCGGCGAGTTTCCGGCGGGCCCAGGCGCGGGCCGGGCGAGCGCATCCGCTATAATCCGCGCTTTGCCTTCACGCGCTGACAACACCATGGAACTGGCCAAGAGCTTCGAGCCCGCCGACATCGAACGTCGCTGGTACCCGGAATGGGAATCCCGCGGCTATTTCGACGCCGGACTCGACACGTCGAAC
>DMCZ01000135.1:0-2091 GCA_003446655.1 Thauera sp.
AGATGTGTATAAGAGACAGACCTTGGGCAGCTGGCTCTCGTGCGCCAGGTAGATCCAGTTGCCCTCGAAGATGTACTTCATCTCCAGGTCAAACAGCTCCCGGTTCGTGAACATCTCACGCTTGCAGCGGAACAGACCCTGTTCCTTGTCTTTCTGGATCAGGGTGTCGAGATACTCCTTCGTGATCATCGCCGAAGTCTCCGTTTGTGGTTTGCGTATGGAAGCCGAATCGTAAGAAGCGCGGCGCTGCGGAAATATCCAATTCCTGCATGATTACTATCCGCTTTGTGCAGGCGCTGTCTTGGCGCGCTCCGCCGGGTAAGGGCGCGCGGGTTTGCACAAACCGGATAATGCTCGTGCAGAAACTGGATATTGCGGCCTGACCGCAGCCCCTAATCTGCGCATAAGAAGACTTTCTGCAGGCATCATCCCGCAGAACAACAGACAACCTCATCGGAGACAGGCAGAGACGGCGCGTAGCCCTGCATTCAGCAGGATGTCACCGCCGCACTGCCGGGTAGGAGTACGCGGCGCGTGAGCACCTTTTTCAACGTCACCATCGAAGACACCGGCGAGGTCTATCGCTGCCGGTCGGACGAGACCCTGCTCTGTGGCATGGAGCGCCTGTGCAAGCGGGGGATTCCCGTGGGGTGCCGGGGGGGAGGTTGTGGCGTGTGCAAGATCCAGATCCTCTCGGGCGAGTACCAGAAGCGCGTGATGAGTCGCGAGTACGTCTCCGTCGAGGAGGAGGCGGCATCGATCGTGCTCGCCTGCCGCGTCCGGCCCTTAAGCGATATTTCGCTCTCGGTGATCGGCAAGATGAAGAAGAATGTCTGCGCGACGACCGACAAGGTTCGAGAAGGCGCAGGCTGAAGAGGAGGCTGCACGTGCGCGGGAGGAACGCCCGCATGCGGTGGCCCAAGATTGTGGAGCCCGCCCGTCCCAGCAGGACCGGTGCGTGAGTTCGACAAAACGTGGCGGAGCGGCGACGACCGGGCTTTGGCTCGTGGCGCAGTTCCGCCACTCCCTGACGAAGAGGAGATGAAATGGCAACTACCGGTGTAATGCGTCCCGGGCACATCCAGCTGCGCGTGCTCGATCTGGATGAGAGCGTTGAGTTCTACAAGAACGTGCTGGGTCTGGTGGAGACCGGCCGCGATGCGGCGGGCCGCGTCTATTTCAAGGCCTGGGACGAGCGCGACCACAACAGCGTCGTGCTGCGTCAGGCCGACCGCGCTGGCATGGATCTGATCGGCTTCAAGGTCAAGGACAAGGCCACGCTCGAGAAGCTCGACAAGGACCTCCAGGCTTACGGCGTGTCGACCGAGCGCATTCCGGCCGGCGAACTGCTCGAGACTGGGGAGCGCGTGCGCTTCACGATCCCGACGGGTCACGTGCTCGAGCTCTACGCTGACAAGACGGACGTCGGCAATGGTCAGCCCTACACCAACCCCGATCCGTGGATTCCGGCGTCCGAGCATGGCATTGGGCCGCACCGTTTCGACCACTGCCTGCTCTACGGCCCGAACCTCGAGGACACCCTCAAGCTGTTCACCGAGGTGCTCGGCTTCCACTTGGTCGAGCGCGTGCTGATGGAAGACGGCAAGTCGCTGCTGGCGATGTTCATCTCGTGCTCTCACAAGGCGCACGACCTGGCCTTCGTCTGCCATCCCGAGCCGGGCAAGCTGCACCACCTGTCGTTCCTGCTCGGTACCTGGGAGCAGGTGCTGCGCGCGGCCGACATCATGTCGATGAACCGTGTGTCGATCGACATCGGCCCGACCCGTCACGGCATCACCCGTGGCACGACGATCTACGCCTTCGACCCCTCGGGCAACCGCTTCGAGACCTTCGCCGGCGGCTACGAGACCTACCCGGACCACGCGCCGATCACCTGGACCTTCGATCAGGTCGGCCCGGCGATCTTCTATCACGACCGCAAGCTCAATGAGCGTTTCCTGAGCGTCGTGACCTGATGGTTCCTCGTTGATGGATTGCCTCTCCGGGATGCGGCCAGTTCGGCGGGTCCTGGAGAGGCTGGTTGGATGGGAAAAGGAAGAAGCCATGAGTGTCCTCTCGCCCCGCGGGGCC
>DMCZ01000135.1:2375-7210 GCA_003446655.1 Thauera sp.
TCGGCGTGGGCGAACTGGCGGCTGGTGATGCCTGCCCTGTCCGAGCGGATGCGGGTGATCGCACCCGACATGGCTGGATTTGGTTTCAGCGAGCGGCCAGCGGGCATCCGCTACGACCTCGAGACCTGGGTGGCACAGGCAATCGGCTTGCTCGATGCGCTCGGTCTGGACCAGGCGGACGTCGTGGGTAACTCATTCGGCGGAGCGCTCGCGCTGGCAATGGCAATTCGCCATCCGCAGCGTGTTCGCCGCCTGGTGTTGATGGGCAGCGTTGGCGTGCCCTTCGAGATCACCGAGGGACTCGATGCCGTGTGGGGTTACACGCCGTCCTTCGAGAACATGCGCCGGATCATGGACTACTTCGCCTGGGATCGCAGCCTGGTGAATGACGAGCTTGCCGAGCTCCGTTATCGCGCCAGCATCCGTCCCGGTTTTCAGGAGTCCTTCAGCGCGATGTTCCCGGCGCCCCGCCAGCGCTGGGTCGATGCCCTGGCGAGCCGGGAGGAGGACATCCGGGCGCTGCCGCACGAGACGCTGATCGTGCATGGACGTGATGATCGGGTGATTCCGCTGCTCACCTCGCTGACGCTTGCGCAGTGGATCGATCGCTCACAGCTCCATGTATATGGACGCTGCGGCCACTGGACGCAGATCGAGCATTCGGCCCGGTTTGCACAGCTTGTCGGTGACTTCCTGACGGAACCCGCAAGCGGCTGAGTCCGCCTCCCGCCGCGCCGAATCCGCGCTGCACCGGCACATTGGCTTCATCAATGCATCACGACGTTTTCGTCGGGTTGGGGTTCCTTGCGCCCTGAATCCGATACTTTCGACATGGCCGGAAACATAAATCGCTGTTTTTAAACAAACCAAAGGAAGAGACAAATGAACAAGAAATTTTCTGCTGCGCGCAATTTCGTGCTGAGTGCCGCCCTGGTGGCGGCGGGCCTTGGGTCGGCGCATGCCGAAGACAAGGTCAAGGTCGGCCTGATGCTGCCCTACACCGGCACCTACGCCGCACTGGGTAACGCGATCACCAACGGCTTCAAGCAGTTCGTCGAGGAGAACGGCGGCAAGCTGGGCGGCCGCGAGGTGGAGTACTTCACGGTGGACGATGAGTCCAACCCGGCCAAGGCGACCGAGAACGCAAAGAAGCTGGTGTCGCGTGAGAAGGTCGACGTGCTCGTCGGCACGGTGCACTCGGGCGTGGCGCTCGCCATGGCCAAGGTCGCGCGTGACACCAAGACCCTGATGATCATCCCCAATGCCGGCGCCAACGATCTGACCGGCCCGCTCTGTTCGCCCTACGTCTTCCGTTCCTCCTTCTCGGCCTGGCAGCCGTCCTACGCGATGGGCGAGGCGCTGGCGAAGAAGGGTGTGAAGAACGTCGCCACGGTGACCTGGAAGTACTCGTTCGGCGAGGAGTCGGTCGCCGGCTTCAAGGAGGCCTTCGAGAAGGGCGGCGGCAAGGTCGTCAAGGAAATGACGCTGCCGTTCCCGAACGTCGAATTCCAGCCCTTCCTGACCGAGATCGCCTCGGCCAAGCCGGACGCGGTGTTCGTGTTCTTCGCCGGTGCGGGTGCGGCCAAGTTCGTCAGCGACTACGCCGCTGCGGGCCTGAAGTCCAGCATCCCGCTGTACGGCCCGGGCTTCCTCACCGACGGCAACCTGGCCGCGATGGGCGGCGCGGGCGAGGGGCTGCTGACCACGCTGCACTACGCCGACGGTCTGACGAACGCGAAGGACGCCGCGTTCCGCACCAAGTACGCGCAGACCTACAAGATGCAGCCCGACGTCTATGCGGTGCAGGGCTACGACGCCGCGCAGATGTACGAGGCGGGCCTGAAGGCCGCCGGTGGCGACCCCGCCAAGCAGGAAGAGGTCATCAAGGGGATGGCGTCGGCCACCATCGACAGCCCGCGCGGTGCCTTCACGCTGTCGAAGGCGCACAACCCGGTGCAGGACATCTACATGCGCCAGGTCAAGGGTGACCAGAACGTGGTGGTGGAGGTGGTCTCCAAGGGCCTTGAGGATCCGGCGCGCGGCTGCAAGCTTTAACCGGCAAGGGGGCGACCCGTCCGGTCGCCCCGCACCCCCCCTCGCTTCTTGAACCCAAGTCAATCCTGGCAGGCGCGCGTCCGCCGGGAGGGGAAATGTCATGGATTTCGCAACCTTCCTGATCCAGACGCTGAACTCGCTGCAGTACGGTTTGCTCCTCTTTCTGGTGGCAAGCGGTCTGACGCTGGTGTTCGGCATCATGGGGATCATCAATCTGGCGCACGGCAGCTTCTACATGATCGGCGCCTATCTCGCCTTCGTGCTCACCAGCGCGACCGGCAGCCTGGTGATGGCCATCGCGCTGGGCATTCCGCTCGCGCTCGCCTTTGGCGCTTTCCTGGAATGGGCGCTGTTCGCGCATCTGTACAAGCGCGACCACCTCGAGCAGGTGCTGCTGACCTACGGTCTCATTCTTATCTTCGAGCAGTTGCGCAGCCTGCTCGTCGGTGACGACGTGCACGGCGTGGCCATCCCGGCCTTCCTCGATGCGTCGATCCAGCTCACCGATGTGATGAGCTATCCGGTCTACCGGCTGGCGATCTCGGCGGTGTGCATCGTGCTCGCGATCGCGCTCTACTACGTGATCCAGCGCACCCGCCTGGGCATGATGATCCGCGCCGGCAACGACGACCGCACCATGGTCGAGGCGCTCGGCATCAACATCAACATGATCTACCGCGTCGTGTTCGCCCTCGGGGTGGCCCTGGCGGCACTGGCCGGCATGCTCGCGGCGCCGATCTCGTCGGTGTTCCCGAACATGGGCAGCCACGTGCTGATCATCTCGTTCGTGATCGTGGTCATCGGCGGTATCGGCTCGGTGTGGGGCGCGCTGGTCGCGGCGCTGATCGTCGGTTTCGCCGATACCTTCGGCAAGGTGCTCATCCCGGAACTGTCTGGCATCGTCGTGTATGTGGTGATGGCGGTGGTTCTGCTGTGGCGCCCCGAAGGCATCCTGAAGAAGGGTTAAGGTCATGAATGTACAAGCTTCCCTGATTCTCAAGCTGCTCGTGGTCGCGCTCCTCGCCTGTGTGCCGCTGACCGGCGAGTCGTTCTACATCGAGATCGTCGGCAAGATCCTGGTGATGGCGATCTTCGCGATGAGCCTGGACCTGCTGGTGGGCTTCACCGGCCTGGTCAGCTTCGGTCACGCGGCCTACTTCGGCATCGCGGCCTATGCGGTGGCGATCCTGAGCCCGCAGTACGAGGCGGCCAGCCTGTGGTACGTGCTGCCCGCATCGATCGGGCTGTCGGCGCTCGCCGCCTTCGTGATCGGCCTGTTCGTGCTTCGCACCAAGGGCATCTACTTCATCATGGTGACGCTGGCCTTCGCTCAGATGGCCTACTTCATCTTCCACGACACCCCGCTGGGTGGCGGCTCGGACGGGATGTATCTGAACAACAAGCCCTCGGCCGCGATCTTCGGCTGGGAGCCGTTCGATCTCACCAACGAAGTGCACATGTTCTATTTCATCCTCGTGATGATGGTGCTGGTGTACCTGTTCCTGACGCGGATCCTGCAGTCGCCGTTCGGCCGCGCACTGGTCGGCATCAAGAGCAACGAGCACCGCATGCAGTCGCTCGGCTACTTCACCTTCCGCTACAAGCTCGGCGCGTTCACGCTCGCCGGCGCGCTCGGCGGGCTGGCGGGTTTCCTGTACGCGGTGCTGTTCGGTTTCGTGACGCCTGAGCTGCTTTCGTGGCACGAGTCGGGCAACGTGCTGCTGATGGTCATCCTGGGCGGCATGGGCAACCTGCCGGGCGTGATCGCGGGCGCCTTCGCCTTCGAGGCGATGCGCGAGGTGTTTGCCGACCTCACCAAATACTGGCAGCTGCTGATGGGTGGCGTGATCGTCGCCGTCGTGCTCTTCCTGCCGGGCGGTCTGGCGGGTATTCCCGGCCGCATCAAGCGCGCCATGCAGGGAGGTGACGCCAAATGAGTGAAGCGAAGAACAAGGAAGTCCTGCTGCAGGCCGACAAGCTCACCCGTCGCTTCGGCGGCCTGGTGGCCAACCAGGACATCAGCGTGACGCTCGAGCGCCAGATGATCCACGTGCTGCTCGGCCCCAACGGTGCCGGCAAATCGACCTGCATCAACATGCTGTCGGGTGACCTGCCGCCCTCGGAAGGCAGGATCCATTTCATGGGCAAGGACATCACCGGCCTCACCGCGGCGCAGCGCTCGCAGGTGGGGATCGGGCGCAGCTACCAGCGCACCAACATCTTCCCGCAGTTCACCGTGCTCGAGAACGTGCGCCTTGCCGCGCAGTCGCGCCGCCAGCAGCCGTGGCGCATCTTCAGCAAGGCGATGGAAGCGAAGTGGGCGCTGGAGAAGGCGCGCGCCTGCATCGACGAGGCCGGACTGGGCAAGCGCGTGGATTGGGTGTCGGGCGTGCTGAGCCACGGCGAACAGCGCCAGCTCGAGATCGCCATGGTGCTCGCCACCGACGCGCAGGTGCTGCTGCTCGACGAGCCGCTCGCCGGCATGGGTTCGGAGGAATCCGCGAGCATGGTCGAGGTCCTCAAGCGCCTGCGCCAGACGCGCGGCATCCTGTTGGTGGAGCACGACATGGACGCGGTGTTCGCGGTCGCCGACATGATCACGGTGATGGTCAACGGCCAGTTGCTGGAGTGCGGCCCGCCCGCGCAGATCAAGGCCAGCGTGGCCGTCCAGCAGGCCTACCTGGGTACGGAGGACAGCTTCCATGTCTAACATGCTGCTCGAAGCCAAGGAAATTCATACCTACTACGGCGCCAGCCACATCCTGCACGGCATCGACTTC
>DMCZ01000135.1:7452-10339 GCA_003446655.1 Thauera sp.
GACCTTCCCGCGCCTGGGCGAGCGCATCAACAACGGTGGCTGGCAGCTTTCGGGCGGCGAGCAGCAGATGCTGACCATCGGCCGCGCGCTGATGACCAACCCCGACCTGCTGATCCTCGACGAGGCCACCGAGGGCCTGGCGCCGCTGATCGCGATGGAGATCTGGCGCATCGTCAAGGAGATCCGCAAGACGGGCATCGCCACCGTGATCGTGGACAAGAACCATGGCGCGGTCACCAGCATCTGCGATCGGGCGATGATCCTGGTCAAGGGCGATGTCGTGTTCGACGGTACGAGCGAGGAAATCCGCGCCCGCCCCGAACTGATCCAGCAGCACCTGGGCGTCTGAGCGTGGCGCCTGTTTTGGAGGAGTAAACACCATGAGCATGAAGTCTCTGGATGTGATCCGCGACGAGCATCGTGCGCTGGCCGCCATGCTGAGCGGCATGCGCACGCTGGTGCAGGGCATCGAGGCGGGCCGCCTGAAGCCCGACTACGACCTGTTCGCGGCGATGATCGAGTACATCGACAAGGTGCCCGAGAAGGTGCACCACCCGAAGGAGAACGAATACCTCTTCGCCAAGCTGCGCCTGCGCAGCAGCGAGGCGCTGCCCGTGATCGAAGCCCTCGAGGAAGAGCACCGGCAGGGCGATGCACGTATCGCCACGCTGCGTGCCGCGTTGGCGAACTACCGTCAGCAGGGCGATGCGGGTTTCGAGGGTTTCCGTGATGCACTCAAGACCTACGTCGAACAGGAGTGGCATCACATGAACACCGAGGAGGGTCAGATCTTCCCGCTCGCCAAGGCGCATCTGAAGCCCGAGGACTGGGCAGAGATCGACGCCGCCTTCCTCGCGAACGATAATCCGTGGCAGGGGGCGGCCGGCGAATACGCTGCGCTGTTCTCCCGCATCGTCAACATCGCCCCGTCCCCGGTGGGGCTGGGCGGCTGAGGCGCGCAGGCGCGCCCGGCAACCGTGAATAAAGGCAAGGGCATGGAAACGCAGACTGGATTTGATTGGGACGACCGCTACCTGCTCGGGTACGAGGCGATGGACGACACCCATCGAGAATTCGTCACGCTGGTAAACGATCTGCTGACCGTGGAGGACGTGGCACTGCCGGCCGCCCTCGATGCCTTTGCCGCTCATGCCGAGGCGCACTTCGCGCAGGAGAACGCGTGGATGGATCTCGACGGTTTTCCTGCGCGTGACTGTCACGTCGACGAGCACGACAAGGTGCTCGCATCCGTGCGCGAGGTTCAGCAGTTGCTGGCCGAGGGCGACACCGAGGTTGTGCGCGAACTCGCGGTTGCGCTTCAGGACTGGTTTCCCGGGCACGCGGACTACATGGACTCGGCGCTCGCCCTGTGGATGGTCAAGCGTGCGCATGGCGGTGCGCCGCTGGTTTTTCGCAGGGGCATGAGCAAGGACTGAGCCCTGTCGGCAGACGATCATCTCCCTCCCCGGGATCGCGCGTTCGTCACGCGCTTCCGGTAAGCCGGCGCCTGTCGCCGGTGAGCCGGCGGTTTCGGGTTCGGGCTCGCTTCGGCGGGCCCTTTCTTTACATGCCGGGCGACCGGCGCTGGCAGTATTCGCGTCCGTATGCGACGCTGCTCGCCTTGGGGCGATCCAGGCAAAGCGCTTCGCCCTGCAACTGTCAGCATGCAAGAGGTCTGGAAAGTGAAGAAGGTCCGCAGCCTGTTGGTGGCCAATCGCAGCGAGATCGCGATTCGTGTGTTGCGCGCCGCCTCCGAATTGGGCATCCGTACCGTCGCCGTGTTCTCCAACGAGGACCGTTTCGCGCTTCACCGCTTCAAGGCCGATGAGTCCTACCTCGTCGGTGCGGGCAAGAGGCCGATCCAGGCCTACCTGGACATCGATGACATCATCCGAGTCGCGCGCGAGGCGGAGGTGGACGCGATCCATCCGGGCTACGGTTTCCTGTCCGAAAACCCCGATTTCGCGGAAGCATGTGCGGCCGCAGGAATCGCGTTCATCGGGCCGGAGCCCGAGGTCATGCGGCGTCTTGGAAACAAGGTCGCCGCTCGCGAACTGGCTGAACGGGCGGGCGTGCCGGTGGTGCCTGCGACCAAGGCGCTGCCGCCGGATCTGGCCGGTGCCGCGCGGATGGCTGCGTCGGTGGGGTATCCGCTGATGCTCAAGGCAAGCTGGGGCGGCGGCGGGCGAGGCATGCGTGTTGTCGAGAGCGAGGCTGAGCTTGGCCCTGCGATCGAGGTGGCACGGCGCGAGGCGCTTGCTGCGTTCGGCAATGACGAGGTCTATCTCGAGAAGCTGGTACGCCGCGCCCGCCACGTCGAGGTGCAGGTGCTCGGCGACCGCCACGGCCGGCTGGTGCACCTGTTCGAGCGCGACTGCTCGGTGCAGCGCCGAAACCAGAAGGTTGTCGAGCGCGCACCCGCGCCCTATCTGGACGAGACGACTCGGCAGGCATTGTGCGACGCGGCACTGCGTCTCGCGCATGCCGCCAATTACACACACGCGGGCACGGTCGAGTTCCTGATGGATGCCGACACTGGCGCGTTCTACTTCATCGAGGTCAATCCGCGCATCCAGGTCGAGCACACGGTGACCGAGCAGATCACCGGCGTCGACATCGTCAAGGCGCAGATCCGTATCACTGAGGGCGCGCGCATCGGCGAGGCGGAATCCTTCGTGCCGGCGCAGGCCGACATCCGGATGTCAGGCCACGCCCTCCAGTGCCGCGTAACCACCGAGGATCCGGAGAACGGCTTCACCCCCGACTACGGCAAGATCGCCGTCTATCGCAGCGCGGCCGGTTTCGGTATCCGCCTCGACGCCGGCACTGCCTACTCGGGCGCGGTGATCACGCCGTACTACGACTCGCTGCTGGTCAAGGTCACGGC
>DMCZ01000058.1:0-1781 GCA_003446655.1 Thauera sp.
ATGTAGTCGCCGCTGGCGAGCTTGACCTCGTCGCGCACCTTGGTGAAGAGGTCGACCTCGGCCTTGAGTGCCTCGACCTCGGCTGCCGAGTAGCCGGCTTCCGTCAGCTCGTTGGCGAGGTTCGCATACGCCCGCAGCAGCCGCGCGGTCATCTTGTACAGCGCCAGACGCTTGGGCTCGTTCGCCTTCAGCTGCGCCGCGTTGCCCGACTCGATCGCGCAGAAGTAGTGCAGGTACTGCGCCGAGTCCCGCGGCGGCGCGACCGGCTCGCACAGCGCCTTCACCGCCTCGCGCGCTTCTTCCAGGTCTTCGCGCCCCTTCTGCAGCCGGTTCTCGAGCAGGCCTGCAACATCGGCCTTGTCGTAGCCGTCGAGCGCGCCGCTGGTGTAGTCCTCCACCGCGCCCTCGATGCTCTTGAACAGATCCTTGTAGTCGACGATGTAGCCGTACTCCTTGTCGTCGCCGTCGAGCCGGTTGACCCGGCAGATGGCCTGGAACAGGCCGTGGTCGCGCATCTGCTTGTCGATGTAGAGGTAGGTCGCCGAGGGCGCATCGAACCCGGTCAGCAGCTTGTCGACCACGATCAGCAGCTTCATCTGCCCGGGCTCGTCGATGAATTTCTTCTTCACCTCGGTCTCGAAGCGCTCGACCTTGTACATCGCGGCTTCTTCCGGCTCGTGGAACCAGTCGGCAAGCATGCGGCGGTAGATCTCGTACTGGCGCAGGCGCTCGGTCAGGCCCTCGGCGCTGGATTCACCCTTGATGTCCGCGGGCGAGGGCTGGTAGCTGGTGACGATCGCGCACTTGCCGGTGAGCTCGGTCTTGGCGAATAGCTCGAAGAACTTGCATGCCTGATAGATGCTCGACGACACCAGCATCGCGTTACCACGCCCGTCCATCAAGCGCGGCTTGGTCGCCATGTCGAAGAGGATGTCCTCGACGATCTTCTCCAGCCGGTCCTGGCTCGACAGCAGCTTCTGCAGCGTGCCCCAGCGTTGCTTCAGCTGCGCTTTGGCCAGGTCGTTGAGGCCCGCGGTCTTGGCGGCGAACCACTCGTCCACCTTCTTCGGATTCGAGACGTACTGGTCGATGTCGCGCGCCTCGTAGCGCAGGTCGAGCACCACGCCGTCCTTCACTGCTTCGTCGAACTTGTAGGTGTGGATGTAGCTGCCGAAGACCTCGATGCTGCGCGCCTTGTCGTCCTTCAGCAGCGGCGTGCCGGTGAAGCCGATGAACATCGCCGCGGGCAGGATCGTCTTCATCGCCCGGTGCAGCTCGCCCGACTGGGTGCGGTGGCATTCGTCGACGAAGACGTACAGGTCGCCCTTGGCGCGAAAATCTGCCGGCAGCACGCGCTTGAGCTCGGCCAGGTAGCCCTCGATATCGCCCTCGTCCTTGCCGCCGAACTTGTGGATCAGCGAGCACAGCAGCCACGGCGTGGTGTCGTTCAGCCGCGCGATCAGGTCGGCGCCGCTCCTGGTGCGGTGGATCTCTTCGCTGACGCCCTTGAACACCTTCTCGATCTGCTCGTCGAGCTCGCTGCGGTCGGTGATGATCAGCACGCGCGCGTCCGGGCAATGTTCGCGGATCCACTTGGTCAGCCACACCATGGTCAGGCTCTTGCCCGAGCCCTGGGTGTGCCAGATGATCCCGCCCTCGCGCCGCCGGATGCGCGCCTGCGCCGCGCGCACGCCGAAATACTGGTTGTGACGGCACAGCTTCTTGATGCCGGCGTCGAACACCACAAAGTCGTGGATCAGCTCCAGGAAGCGCACTTTGTC
>DMCZ01000058.1:1968-3424 GCA_003446655.1 Thauera sp.
GAGAAGAAGGGCTGGATGAAGGTCGCCTTCTGATTGTCCAGGTTCTGGCGGATGCCCTCGGACACCGACACCGTGGAACGCTTGAACTCCAGCACCCCGAGCGCGATGCCGTTCACATAGATGACTGCGTCGGGCCGCTTGTCGTAGGCCTTCGGGTCGGCGGCCTTCACCGCCACCTCCTCGGCCAGCGCGAAGTCGTTCTCGAGCGGGTTCGCCCAGTCGATCAGCCAAACCGTCACCGTGTTCTCGCCCACGTCGGGCTTCACCTTCACGCCGTAGCGCAGCAGTTCGTACACTGCGCGGTTGCGGTCGTACAGGCTCGCGCGGGAGTCGCCCGCGGCCTTGTCGAGCTGGTGCAGCGCGCGGGTGATCAGCCCCTCATCGACCCCGCGCCGGCGCAGCCAGGCGGCGAGCAGCTCGGGCTCGATGTTGGCGTTGCCGGCGCGGTCCTTCCAGTTGCCGAGATAGGTGTAGCGGAGCCGGTCGCGGAACAGCGCGACGACGCGGTTCTGGGTGGCTCTTTCGGTGGGGGCGGAGGGGCTCATCGATCGTGTCCGGATAATGGCCTGCCGCTCCCGGGCGGCATGGCAAGGCGTGGCGATCACGCGCAGAGCATATCAGCCCGCGCGCCGCCGACGTTTTATCCGGTTTTATCCTGAGACGGATAATCGGTGGCCGTCAGCTTCTTGCGAGGGATCGCAACATGCACCTGCCGGATCGGCGCGGAGGACGGCGCCTGCCTGATATCCCCGGCTCGACCCCGGGCCTCAGTTCTCCGCAAACACCTCGTCGATGGTGCCGGCGTCCAGCACGCGCTCGGCCCAGACCTCGAGTTGCTCGGGCGTGGCTTGGGAGAGACGGCGCGTCACGTCCGCAGCGAGTGGGCCGAAGCGTCGGTTGAGCAGGCGCAGCAGGATGCTGGCGCTGCCTTGAGCACGGCCTTTCTCAAGCCCCTGCTCGAGTCCTTCCTGCAGACCTTTCTGCATCCCCTGCTGCAGTCCTTGCTGCATCCCCTTTTCCAGCCCGCGTTCGATCGCAAGCCTCTCAACGCTGGTGACGTACTTCACTTTGCGTTCTCCTTCAATGTTTTCAATATCTTGCCACAGTCTCTGCTCGAGCTCCTTCGGCAACCGCATCATCCAGTCGAGCACCGAGAAGAAGTCGAGGATGCGCTGGCGCGTCCAGTCGCGCTCGTAGAGCAGGCGCACCAGGCGGCGCTTGGCGTCGAAGCGTTCGCCCGGGCTCTGCCGCGTGCGGCGGCTGTACAGGTGCGCGGCCGTGACGAGTGCGAAGGGGTTGGGGTTGCACAGCAGCGCGTCTTCGTCCGCTGCGTGGTCGACCAGCTTGGCGACCGGAAATTGCAGGCTGTGCCGGCAGCCGAGGCGCTCATAGCCGAAGCGGTCGGGGCGCCAGCCCGCGTCGTCGTCGGCCAGCACCGCCAGGCTGGCGACCGGGC
>DMCZ01000058.1:3671-4342 GCA_003446655.1 Thauera sp.
GGGCGATCGGTCGAGGCTGCTTGAAACGGTTCGGCAACCGATATGCCGCGTGCTCAGCGTCGTCCTGCTCAGAAAAATGACCGTCGGATTTTCTTACACTTCGTCCTCATGACCGCCGGCGCCGCAATCGTGCTCCGCGTGCCAGCTCAGACAGCGCGCGGGCTTCATGTTCATGGCATTCAAATTGCATGGCCGCGAGCCGGCGCAACGGTCCGCGTTGCGGACTGGTCAGGCGCCGCTCCAACACTTCGTCATAGGGATGCCGCCCAACATGAATCTCGCCGTCCACATCTGCCGCACCGCTAGCGCGTGCGTCCTCGCAACCCTTGCCCTCGGCGCCGCCGCGACCAGTGCGCATGCCCTCACGCTCACCATCGACCCCAGCCTAAGCTCGGTGACCTACACGCCGGGCGGCTTCAGCTTCGGCGGGCCGGACGGCGACGGCAGCCTGACCTTCCCGGCGGCGCAGACCTTCGCGCTTTCCGGGCGCTTCGATCTCAGGCAGGAGACGGTGCCCATCACCCTCTGGTTCGATCCGCTCACGATCGTGAACCGGGAAGAGATCCGCTTCGAGGCCATCGCGGTGGATAGCGGCGGGGCGGCGACGGCGGGTTTTGCCTTTCCGACCTATTTCGCCGTGCTGACGGGCCAGGATTTCGCGGCCAGCGAAG
>DMCZ01000058.1:4572-4929 GCA_003446655.1 Thauera sp.
CCCGAGCCCGGCACGCTGGCCTGCCTGGCGATCGGGGCGCTCGCGCTGGGTGTCGCACGTCGCCGCCGAGGCGGACGTGCCGGCGCGGGCAACATGCCCGCGTGACCGCTCTGACGGCAGCCTCCCGCGATCAATCGAGGCTGACCTCATTGATCCATTCCCGTGTGTAGGGGCGACCCGGCGGCGGTCGGTGCGACATCCCTTTCGAGCTGGGTCATGTGTCGTCAGTGGGGCTGATCAGAAAGCGCTGACGAGCCTTCTCGATCGACTCATGAAGCCTGGCCTGCAGTGCCTCGCGTGGCGGCAGCACGGTCAGGTATTCGGCCACATGGATGCCGCTGCGGTCGAGTTCGAGCA
>DMCZ01000058.1:5190-9519 GCA_003446655.1 Thauera sp.
TCGATCTGCACCCGCCTCTGGCGCGCGACGAAGGTGAAGCCGGCGCCCAGCTCCAGCAGGAACTGCTCTATTTCGCGCAGGATGGCGTCTTCGAGGTCGCGCTCCCGGTAACGGTCGTTGAGCTGCAGGAAGTCGAGCAGGTAGGGGGTCTTTCAGCAGCAGATCCGGCGACGGCTGGCCCTGCTGACGCAAGGTCTGCAGGTCGTGACGGATGGTTTCCTCGGGTTTGCGCGAGATGGCCGAGCGCTCGAACAGCATGGACTGCATGCGTTCCTGCAGTTGGCGCACGCTCCAGCGTTCCAGGCGGGCGAGCTCGGTGTAGAACTCGCGTTTGAGCGGATCATCCACGGCCGCGATCAGGCGCAGATGGGACCAGCTCAATTCGGCACACAGTGTGTGCACAATGCGTTGGTCGGGAAAGACCTCCGCGAAGCGCATGCAGGCACGCAGCTGTCGCTCCCCCCAGCCCTTGCCGTATTCGGTGCTCAGTTGTCTGGACAGGGTCGCGATGACCTTCGCGCCTTAGTCCGCGCGCCGTTCGTTCAGCACGTCGCGGCGGATGCGCTGGCCGATCTGCCAATAGAGCAGGGTGAGCTCGGCATTCACCGCCATCGCCGCCCGCTGGCGGGCGCCGTCGATGAGCTGGCGGATTTCGGCGAACAGCCCGGCGTCGTGTTGTGGCAGCGCGGTCATGGCAGACGGGTCCTTCCGGTGAGCAGCGCCTGCATCATTCCCTGCTTGAGCGTGCGGGTCTTGGCGCGGCGGGCTTTAAGGGCAGAGAGCTCGGCGTCGAGGTCAGAGAGGAGGGTGGCGATGGCGGTTTGTTCTTCGAACGCCGGAAGCTGCACGGTGAGGGAGCCAAGCACCTCTTGATTGAGGTTGATCATCGTTGAACCCACTGATGATTCCTCGATGGCTGACACAACGGAAGGACTTGCCAGCACTCGCTGCAGGTAACTTGGATCGACCGAACCGATCGTGCGTACGATCATGGACCCAGTTCCACATAACCAACCGTCACTTTCGCGCTTCACTACGGCGCATCGCCCCATTTCGCCTCTACGCCCGATTACCAAGTCATTCTCACGGAGCCGAAACTCGCTTAACCCCTGCGCGGCCGACTCGGTTACGGACATGGCCGCGGTTGGAACGAGCTTCCCGTCGATGATGTGCATCGGGTTGATCACCGGAACGCCATCGAACGTGTAGTCAGACTTGTGCAACGCGCTGCCGAAGGGACCCGTCCTGAAGGTTGCGATCTCCCTAAGTCCGACCCCCTGCCACTCCCCACCAAACCCCGGCAGCCGCGTCTTGCCGGTGAGCAACTGCTGCATCGCGGCCTGCTTGATGTCGCGCTTCTTGGCGATGAGCCGGTCGAGCTGGGTGAGCAGCGCGTCGACGTCCGAGAGGGCGGTGGCGATGGCGCGTTGCTCGGAGACTGGAGGCAGTTGAACCAAGAGACTTCTGAGCGTCCCTTGGTTGAGATTGATCATTGTCGAGCCCACAGAGGTCTGTTCAATCGATGCTACAACCGATGGGCTGGATAGGATTCGACTGAGAAATCCTGGCTCTATAGCGCTTCCGGGGCGGACGATCATTGAGCCGGTGCCGCACAACCAGCCTTCATGCTTCCGTTGAACGAGCGCACATCGGCCCATATCGCCACGCCTCCCAAGCACTACTTCGCCCGCCTTGAGGCGGAAATCGGTGAGCTTTCGGGCTGCCTCTTCAGTGACGGACATCTCCGCAGAAGGGCTCAGATCGCCATCTATGATGTGCATTGGGTTGATGACGGGAATGCCATCGGCCGTGTAGTCAGACTTGTGGAGCGCGCTCCCGAATGGTCCCGTACGAAACTGCGCGACCTTGCCGAGTGTTGTGACTGCCCACCCCTCCGGAATCACCCCCACCTCCGTCCGCTTGTACCCCGGCCTCAGCTCCATGCCACCCCCATCCGGCGCAGATGCTCCTCGACCCGCGCCGACAGCGTCTCCACCTCCACCGCCAGCGCCGGCAGCGGCGTGGCGTAGCGCTCCGCCAGCTCGCGCACCCGGCCGGTGAGGGTTTGCGACACGCGCTCGACCTCGGCCTGCAGCGCGGCGGCGAGCGCGGCCAGCCACTTGTCGTCGATGACCAGCGCCTGCACGCTGTCCGCATCCAGCGTGGCGTAGCGGGCGCGCACCTGGGCGTCGAGGGCGCGGCTGGCGTCCTTGACCTTCTTCGCGGCGGCGGCTTCCGCCTCGATCAGCGCGAGCTGGGCCTGCAGCGCGGCGTGCTCGTCGGCGGCCTCGCGGTCGGACTTGATCGCCTTCAGGCGGTCCTTGACGCCCTTGGCGGTGAGCTTGCCGCGCTCGTTGCGCGCCTCGGCGAACAGGCTGTCCTCGCCGCTCTGTTCCTCTTCGGCCTCCTCGATCTGGCGCGCCAGCGCCTCGCGCTCGGCCTCGAGCGCGTCGATCGCGGCCTGCTCCGCGGCGAAGAAGCGCGCGATGATCAACGCGGGCGGGATCAGGTCGGTGTTGGGGGTGCCATCGAGCACGGGCTGCCAGCCCGCCTGCACGATCTGGTGCACGTCGTCCTGCAAGGTGTCGGCCCAGTAGTCCATCAGGTGCTGGTAGACCGCGTAGGGGTCGAGCAGCGGGGCGGCGCGGAAGTGCTCGAGCAGGGCCTCGGAGAGCGTGTCGATGACGGCCTTGGCGTGGTCGCCGGGGCCGAGCGCGGCCAGGCGCGGGCGGGCCTCGCTGCGCCAGGCGTCGAACAGCGCGCCGATGCGGGTGGTGAAGGCGGCGAACTCGGGGTGGCCGAGGATGGCGGGCCTGATCTCGGCAGCCGACAGCTTGAGGCGCAGGTAGCCGGGGCGCTCGTCCGCGAACAGGGTGGCGCGCAGCGCGGGGAAGACGGCCCAGTAGTCGTGCAGCGCATCGACGTCGGCTGCGGGGATGCCGCCGCGCAGGTGGGCCTCGAGGTCGTGCAGGTCTTCGGGCTCGGTGGCGTCGATGTAGCGCGGCAGGTTGAGGTTGTAGTCGTTGGCCTCGATCTCGGCCAGCGGCACCCGGCGCGCGTAGCGTTCGACTTCCAACTGGCGGTTGAAGGTGTCGACGATCTTGTGGATGTCCTGCGCGCGCAGGCGGTTCTTGTTGCCGTCCTTCATGAAGCCGCGGCTGGCGTCGATCATGAAGATGCCGTGCTTGCCGGATGCGCGCGCGGCGGCGTTCTCCTTGTCGAGCACCACGATGCAGGCCGGGATGCCGGTGCCGTAGAACAGGTTGGCGGGCAGGCCGATGAGGCCCTTGATGTAGCCGCGCGCCACGATGCGGCGGCGGATCGCGGCCTCGGCGCCGCCGCGGAACAGCACGCCGTGCGGCAGGATCACCGCGCCCTTGCCGGTGCTGTTGAGCGAGGCCAGCACGTGGAGCAGGAAGGCGTAGTCGCCGTTCTTGGCCGGCGGCAGGCCGAAACCGAAGCGGCCGTAGAGGTCGTTGGCGGGGTCGAAGCCGTTCGCCCACGCCTTGGTGGAAAACGGCGGATTGGCGACCACGTAGTCGAAGGTCTTGAGCCCGCCCTGCCTGTCGACGAAGTGCGGGGCGGACAGCGTGTTGTCCTGCCAGATCTCGGCGGTGGGGCAGTCGTGCAGGATCATGTTCATGCGCGCCAGCGCGCTGGTGGCGTTGTCCATCTCCTGGCCGTAGATCGCCAGGTCCAGCCCGGTGCGCGACTTGGCCTCGTCGTGCGCCTTCAGCAGCAGCGAGCCCGACCCACAGGTCGGGTCATAGATGCTCTGCGTGGCGCGGCTGGCGCGGCCGAGCTCGATCACCATCGCCATCACCCGCGACACCTCGGCCGGGGTGTAGAACTGGCCCTTGCTCTTGCCGGATTCGGTGGCGAAGTGGCGCATCAGGTATTCGTAGGCGTCGCCCAGCAGGTCGTCGCCCTCGGCGCGGTTGCTGCGGAAGTCGAGCCCCGGGGTGTCGAAGATGGCGACCAGGTTGGAGAGGCGGTCGACCATCTCCTTGCCCTTGCCGAGCTTGTCGGCGTCGTTGAAGTCGGCGACGTCGATCACGCCCTTGAGCTCGTTGGCCTCGGCCAGCCGCCCGATGATCTTGTTGAGCCTGTCGCCGATCTCCTTGTCGCCGCGGGCCGCGACCATGTCGGCGAAGCTGCCACCCGGCGGCACCTCGATCAGCGCGTCACGCCGGCCGGCGTATTTGTCGGAGACGTATTTGACGAACAGCAGGACCAGCACGTAGTCCTTGTACTGGCTGGCGTCCATGCCGCCGCGCAGCTCGTCGCAGGATTTCCACAGGGAGGTGTAGAGCTCGGATTTCTTAAGGG
>DMCZ01000178.1:0-1924 GCA_003446655.1 Thauera sp.
GCGCCCGGCACCTTGCGCACGGCGGCTCCCACCGCCTGGGCGCCCTTCTCCAGCCTCTCCAGGTCGGTGCCGAACTCCTCCACCCCCACCGGGGTGCGGATGCCGGTGCTGAGCATGTCGATGCGGGCCTTGATCGGCATCGTCCACGAGTTGGCCAGCCCCGGGAACTTGAGCGCGGCATCCATCTCCGCGATCAGCCTGTCGGTGGTCATGCCGGGACGCCACTGGTCCTGCGGCTTCAGGTTGATCACCGTCTCGAACATCTCCAGCGGCGCCGGGTCGGTCGCGGTGTTGGCGCGGCCGGCCTTGCCATAGACCGACTCCACCTCGGGGAAGGTCTTGATGATGCGGTTCGTCGTGGCGAGCAGGCGCCCGGCCTCGGTGACCGACATCCCGGGCAGCGCCGCCGGCATGTAGAACAGCGTGCCTTCGTTGAGGGTCGGCATGAACTCGGAGCCGATCTGGCGGGCGGGCACGATGGTCGCCGCCATCGCCAGCACGGCGAGCACGAGCGTGAGGACCTTGAAGCGCAGCACGCCCTGGATGATCGGTCGGTAGAGCCAGATCAGCAGCCGGTTAACCGGGTTCTTCGCCTCGGGCAGGATGCGCCCGCGCACGAAGAACAGCATCAGCACCGGCACCAGGGTCACCGACAGCAGCGCGGCGCCGGCCATGGCGAAGGTCTTGGTGAAGGCGAGCGGCGAGAACAGCCGGCCCTCCTGCCCCTCGAGCGCGAACACCGGCAGGAAGGACACGGTGATGATCAGCAGCGAGAAGAACAGCGCCGGCCCGACCTCCTTGCACGCCAGCACGATCGCGGCGCCGCGCGCCTTCTGGGTCGCCCCTGCGGGCAGGCGCTCGATGTGCTTGTGCGCGTTCTCGATCATCACGATCGCCGCGTCCACCATCGCCCCGATCGCGATCGCGATCCCGCCCAGGCTCATGATGTTGGAGCCCAGGCCGAGCGAACGCATGGCAATGAAGGCAAACAGGATGCCCAGCGGCAGCGTGATGATCGCCACCAGCGCGCTCCTCACATGGAGCAGGAAGATCACGCACACGGCAGCGACGATCAGGCTTTCCTCGAGCAGCGTCCATTGCAGGTTGCCGATCGCGCGCTCGATTAGTTCGGAGCGGTCGTACACCGGCACGATCTCCGCGCCTGCCGGCAGCCCGGGAGCGATCTCGGCAATCTTGGCCTTGACGTTGGCGATCACATCGAGCGCGTTCTGGCCGAAGCGGGCCATCACGATGCCGGAGGCCACCTCGCCCTCGCCGTTCAGCTCGGCGATGCCGCGCCGCTCGGCCGGCACCAGCTCGACGCGGGCCACGTCGCCCACGCGGACCGGCGTGCCGCGCTCGGCCTTGAGCACGATATCGGCGATGTCCTGCACGCTTTGCAGGTAGCCACGACCGCGCACCATATATTCCTTCTCGGCGAGCTCCACCACCCGCCCGCCGACGTCGCGGTTGGAGGCGCGGATCGCCTGTGTCACCTGATCAAGGGTGATGCCGTAGCCCGCGAGGCGCAGCGGATCGACGGTGACCTGGTACTCGCGCACGAAGCCGCCCAGGCTCGCGACCTCGGACACGCCCTGCGCCTTGGTGAGCTGGTAGCGCACGTACCAGTCCTGCAGGCTGCGGGTGTCGGCCAGGCTCATGTCCTTGCCCAGTACCGCATACTGATAGACCCAGCCTACGCCGGTGGCGTCCGGCCCGATCTGCGGCGCCACGCCCTGCGGCAGGCGGCTGGCGGCGGTGCTCAGGTACTCGAGCACGCGCGAGCGCGCCCAGTAGATGTCGGTGCCGTCCTCGAAGATCACATACACATAGGACGCACCGAACATCGAGAAGCCGCGCACCACCTTCGCGCGCGGCACGGCCAGCATCGAAGTGGTCAACGGATAGGTGACCTGGTCCTCGA
>DMCZ01000178.1:2197-3139 GCA_003446655.1 Thauera sp.
TGCATCTCAGTGCCCCCCGTGACCGCCGGCGCTCGGTGCAGGCGCAGTGCCTGCAACCGGCTCGATGCCTGTGATGATGTACTCGCCTGGCTCACCCGCCTCGAAGACGAACCGCACCGGCGAGCCTGGGGCGATGCTCTTCACCAGCGCCGGATCGGCAATCTTGAAGTCCATGGTCATCGCCGGCCACTGGAGGGCCGGGATCTCGCCATGCGTCATCGTCACGCTGCCGCCTTCGGCGTCGAGTGCATCGAACGTCCCTTGCGCTTCGTAACGGGTAGGGCTCGCTTGGGGCTGATCGCCGGCATCGGGCTCGACAAGGTTGGAGAGTGCCGCCTTGAGCTGGCTTTCCGAGTCGATCAGGAAGTTGGCCGAAACCACCACGCGATCGCCCGCCGCCACGCCGTCGAGCACCTCGACCACATCCCGACCGCGCTGGCCGAGCTTCACCGGCTGCGGCTTGAAGCGCCCTTCGCCGAGCGCAATCAGCACGACCCGCCGTTCGCCATCGTCGATGATCGCCGAGCTCGGCACGGCGACCCTCGGGGTGGCATCACCTGCCGCCAGCGCGATCTGGGCGAACATGCCCGGGCGCAACAGGCCCTCCGGGTTGTCCAGTTCCAGGCGCACGCGGGTGCTGCGCGTCGCGGCGTCCAGCGTCGGATAGAGGTAATCGACCCGCGCCGCGAAGGCGCGACCGGGATAGGCCTCGAGCGTCACCTGCGCGCTCTGGCCGACCTGAACGCGGGCGAGATCCTGTTCATACACATCGGCAATGATCCACACCTTCGACAGGTCCGCGATGCGGAACAGTGCCTCGCCCGGCATGAAGCGTCCGCCTTCGATGGCCTCCTTCTCCAGCACCACGCCGCTCGCCGGGGCGTGGAACACCTGGCGCGCGCCGGCCTGGCCGGCCACCTGCAGGTTGCGCAGGCGCGCACG
>DMCZ01000216.1:0-1195 GCA_003446655.1 Thauera sp.
TCCTGAGCATCGAAGGGCGCGGTCCATCTTATGACCTGATCCCGACCCACCCACGCAATGCTGACCAGGGCCGCATTGATCGCGAGGTGCTCGTTGGCACGCACCTGGAAATCGTCGTAGTCGAGTGTTCCGGCCGACAGGTCGCGTGCCATCTGCGTCAGGAACTCTTCCGTGCCCAGCATGACGCGGCGCATCGACTGTTCGGTCCATTGCAGATCCCGCGCCAGCGCATCGCGCTCGACGTTGGCTTCGCGCTCCTGCAGCAGCCAGACAAGGGCGAGCATCGTCAGCGCAAACACCACCACGGCGGCGTGAGGCACCGCCCAGTACCAGCGCGGCAGCGGTGCCTGAACCATGTTGGACTGCGGCATGAGGAATAGGACGACGCGGCGCAAGGGAAAACCATGATCTTTGACGATCAGCCCCACTGCCGTCATCCGGTCAAACCCTAACCACTCAACCCCAATGTCATTCCTCGTGCTGCAATGCGCCATTCTTACCGTCCGGGTTTCCGCCAATACTTGACGCAGGATCCACTGCCTAGAGTGAAGCCATGAAATCGCTGTTCGCGGTGCTTCGGTGCGGCCTTCCTACGCTGCTTGTCTGCGCGATCCTCGCGCTGGCACCCACGGCATCGGCACAGCCGCCCGAGACCACGGTCTCGCGGACACAGGGCGAACCAGGCGAACGCGCCCCGATCCGCATCGGTGTCTCCGGGCCGTTCTCCGGCCCATCCGCCCCGATGGGCCTCTCGATGCGCGAAGGCATACGGATCGCTGCACGCGAGATCAACGCCAGCGGCGGCCTGCTCGGACGACGGATCGAACTGGTGGAACGTGACGACGAGGCCAGCAACCAGCTGGGCGCGCAGATCGCGCGCGATTTCGTGAACCGCGAGCGGGTCGTGGCCGGACTCGGGATCGTCAACACGGGCGTCGCGCTCGCCAGCCAGCGCCATTACCAGAGCGCGCGCATTCCGGTCATCACCTCGGTCGCCACGGGCACGCTGATCACCCGCCAGTTCCAGTCGCCCGAGTTCGCCGAGAACTACATCTTCCGCGTGTCGGCCAACGATACCCTGCAGGCAGCGGTCATTGCCGACGAGGCTGTGAGTCGGCGTGGCTTCACGCGCCTGGCCATCCTGCACGACGCGAGCAACTACGGCATCCTCGGCAGCGCCGACCTGGTGGCGGCA
>DMCZ01000216.1:1490-2634 GCA_003446655.1 Thauera sp.
GCCGGCGCGCAGGCGGTGCTCACCTACGGCATCGGCCCCGAGCTTGCCCACATCGCCAACGGTATGGCGCGTATGGGCTGGCAGGTACCGATCATCGGCAGCTGGACCCTGGCCATGTCCAACTTCATCGAGATCGCTGGGCGCAATGCAGAGGGCGCGCGCATGCCGCAGACTTTCATCCCGGTACCGCGCACGCCCAGGCAATCGGCTTTCCTGCAGGCGTGGCAAGACGCGACGGGACACCCCCGCATCCCCGTGCCGCCTGCGGCGGCGCAGGGCTACGACTCGATGTTGCTGCTCGCTGCCGCGATCCGCCAGGCCGACAGCGTGGAGGGCTCACGCATTCGGGAGGCTCTGGAGAGCCTCGAGTCGCCCGTCGACGGCGTTGTCATGACCTACCGTCGCCCCTTCTCCGCCGACAACCACGAAACCCTGCGCTCCGCGCAACAGATCCATCTCGGCGAGATTCGCAACGGCGAGGTCGTCTTCGCGCGGGAGGCGAGCGCGCGCCTCTCATCACCTCACTGAGCCTCAACCCAGAAGCGGCAACATACCGCCCCGTGAAAAGATATTGCACATAGCGAAAACGCGTTTTATAGTTCGCAACGCGGCCGTGCAGCAACCGGCATGGTCGTGCCTGCAACAAAGACAGTCCTGCCCTACAGGGCAGGGATCGCCAATCGAAAGTCATGAGGAGACGAACCATGACCGGAAACAGCAACGTTGCCCCGCATACCGACGCGGATCCGCAGGAAACCAAGGAATGGCTGGAGTCGCTCGCGGCCGTCGTTGAAAAAGAAGGGCCTGCGCGCGCGCACTACCTGATCGAGACGCTGATCGCCACGGCGCGCCAGGAAGGGGTGAACATCCCCTACTCGGCCACCACCGAGTACATCAACACCATTCCCGCCGAGCAGCAGCCGCCGTATCCCGGCGATCCGGACATGGAGATCAAGCTGCACTCCTACATCCGCTGGAACGCGATGGCGATGGTGGTGCGGGCGAACAAGCACACCAACGTCGGCGGCCACATCGCCTCCTTCGCCTCGGCCGCGGCGCTCTACGACGTCGGCTTCTCGCACTTCTGGCACGCGCCCTCCGAGCAGCACGACGGCGACATGATCTACTTCCAGGGCCACTCGGT
>DMCZ01000216.1:2876-7585 GCA_003446655.1 Thauera sp.
GGCGGCAAGGGCATCTCGTCCTACCCGCACCCGTGGCTGATGCCCGACTTCTGGCAGTTCCCGACCGTGTCGATGGGCCTCGGCCCGCTGTGCGCGATCTACCAGGCGCGCTTCATGAAGTACATGGCCAGCCGCGGCATGATCGACGCCGCCCGTGCGGAGCAGAGAAAAGTCTGGGCCTTCCTGGGTGACGGCGAGACCGACGAGGTCGAGTCGCTGGGCGCGATCGGCATGGCCGCGCGCGAGAAGCTCGACAACCTGGTGTTCGTGATCAACTGCAACCTGCAGCGCCTGGACGGTCCGGTGCGCGGCAACGGCAAGATCATCCAGGAGCTCGAGTCCGAGTTCCGCGGCGCGGGCTGGAACGTCATCAAGGTGATCTGGGGCACGCACTGGGATGCCCTGTTCGCGCGCGACAAGAAGGGCATCCTCAAGCGCCGCATGATGGAAGCCTGCGACGGCGAGTACCAGACCTTCAAGGCCAAGGACGGCGCCTATGTGCGCGAGCACTTCTTCAACACGCCCGAACTGAAGGCGCTGGTGGCCGACTGGACCGACGACCAGGTGTGGCAGCTCAACCGCGGCGGCCACGACCTGTTCAAGATCTTCGCCGCGTACAAGGCCGCCTCCGAGCACAAGGGCCAGCCGACGCTGATTCTCGCCAAGACCATCAAGGGCTTCGGCATGGGCCAGGCGGGCGAGGCGATGAACATCAGCCACCAGCAGAAGAAGATGGACGTCGAGGCGATCCGCCGCTTCCGCGATCGCTTCGGCCTGCCGGTGCCCGACGACAAGCTGGAGGAGCTCCCCTACCTGAAGTTCGAGGAAGGCTCGCCCGAACACAAGTACATGATGCAGCGCCGCATGGACCTCGGCGGCTTCCTGCCCCAGCGCCGCACCAGGGCCGCGCCGCTGGCGGTGCCCGCGCTCGACGCGTTTGCCGCGCTACTGAAGGCCTCGGGCGAAGGCCGCGAGCTGTCGACCACGATGGCGGTGGTGCGCATCATGAACACGCTCCTCAAGGACAAGCAGATCGGCAAGCACATCGTGCCGATCGTCCCCGACGAGAGCCGCACCTTCGGCATGGAGGGCATGTTCCGCCAGTACGGCATCTGGAACCAGGAAGGCCAGAAGTACGTGCCGGAAGACCATGACCAGCTCATGTTCTACAAGGAAAGCCAGACCGGCCAGGTGCTGCAGGAAGGCATCAACGAAGCGGGCGCAATGGCCGACTGGATCGCCGCCGGTACCGCCTACAGCGTGCATGGCGTGCAGATGGTGCCGTTCTACATCTTCTATTCGATGTTCGGCCTGCAGCGCACCATGGACCTGTGCTGGGCGGCTGCCGACCAGCGCACCCGCGGCTTCCTCATCGGCGGCACCGCCGGCCGCACCACGCTGAATGGCGAAGGCCTGCAGCACGAGGACGGCCACAGCCTGCTGATGGCCAACATGATCCCGAACTGCGTGAGCTATGACCCGACCTTCCAGTACGAAGTCGCGGTGATCGTGCAGGACGGCATGCGCCGGATGTTCGCCGAGCAGGAGGACATCTACTACTACATCACGGTGATGAACGAGAACTACGAACATCCCGAGATGCCTGCCGGCGTCGAGGGCGACATCCTCAAGGGCCTGTACGCCTTCCGCAAGGGCGGCGATAGCAGCGGCCCGCGCGTGCAGCTGATGGGTTCGGGCACGATCTTCCGGGAAGTCATCGCCGCGGCCGACCTGCTGAAGGCCGACTGGGGCGTGGAGGCCGACATCTGGGGCGCCCCCAGCTTCAACGAACTGGCTCGCAACGGTCACGACGTCGAGCGCTGGAACCTGCTGCATCCGATGGAAGAGCCGAAGAAAACGCACGTGCAGCAGAAGCTGACCGGCTTCGAGGGCCCGGTCATCGCCGCTACCGACTACATTCGCATGTTCCCCGAGCAGATCCGCTCGCAGCTGGACCGTACCTTCGTCACGCTGGGTACCGATGGCTTCGGCCGCTCCGACACCCGCGAGCAGCTGCGCCACTTCTTCGAGGTGGATCGCCACTGGGTGACGCTGGCCGCGCTGAAGGCGCTGGCCGATGACGGCGTGATCGGCCGCGACAAGGTCGCCGCGGCGATGGTCAAGTACAACCTCGACCCGTCCAAGCCGAACCCGATGTCGGTCTGAGCAGGCAAGGAGACAAGAACATGAGCCAACTCATTGAAGTGAAGGTTCCGGACATCGGCGATTTCGACGCCGTGCCGGTGATCGAGCTGTTCGTGAAGGTGGGTGACACGATCGCTGTCGATGACGCGATCGCGACGCTGGAATCCGACAAGGCGACGATGGACGTGCCCTCCTCGCACGCCGGCGTGGTAAAGGAAGTGCTGGTCAATATCGGCGACAAGGTGTCCGAGGGCAGCGTGCTGATCAAGGTCGAGGCGGCAGGCGCTGCAGCAGCCGCGCCGGCACCCGCCGCGGCTGCCCCGGCCCCCGCCCCGGCCAAAACGGCTCCGGCTGCTGCGCCCGCAGCGCCTGTCGCTGCAGCGGCGCCTGCGGGCGGCGGCGTGGTCGACGTGACCGTGCCCGACATCGGCGACTTCTCCGACGTGCCGGTGATCGAGCTGTTCGTGAAGGTCGGCGACACCATCAAGGTCGATGACGCCATCGCCACGCTCGAGTCGGACAAGGCGACGATGGACGTGCCGTCCTCGGCCGCAGGTGTCGTGAAGGAAGTGCTGGTCAGCGTCGGCGACAAGGTCAGCATGGGCAGCGTGCTGCTCAAGCTCGAGACCGCGGGCGGTGCAGCCGCCGCAGTCCCGGTCGCGCCGGCGGCCGCCGCGCCCGCTCCGGCTGCCGCGCCCTCGCCGGCCCCGCTCGTCGACGGCGGCCCCGCCGCCAGCGCCCCGGCCGCGATGCCGGCTGCGGCCCCGTCCGCGGTCAAGGTCGGCGGCAAGGTGCACGCCAGCCCCTCGGTGCGCGCTTTTGCACGCGAACTGGGCGTCGACCTCGGGCAGGTCAAGGCTACCGGTCCGAAGGGCCGCATCCTCAAGGAAGACGTCGCCGCCTTCATCAAGGGCGCGATGACGACCGGCGTGGTCCCGGGCAAGACCCCGGCTGCAGCCGCTGGCGCCTCCCTGGGCGGTGGCCTCGATCTGCTGCCGTGGCCGAAGGTCGACTTCGCCAAGTTCGGCGAGATCGAGGTCAAGCCGCTGAGCCGCATCAAGAAGATCTCCGGCCAGAACCTCGCCCGCAACTGGGTGATGATCCCGGCGGTGACCTACCACGAGGACGCCGACATCACCGACCTGGAAGCCTTCCGGGTGGCGATGAACAAGGAACACGAGAAGTCCGGCAAGAAACTCACCATGCTCGCCTTCATCATCAAGGCCTCGGTGCGCGCGCTGCAGGAATTCCCGGAGTTCAACACCAGCCTCGACGGCGACAATCTGGTCTACAAGAAGTACTTCAACATCGCCTTCGCGGCCGACACCCCGAACGGCCTGGTCGTGCCGGTGGTGAAGGACGCCGACAAGAAGAGCGTGTTCGACATCGCCGCCGAGACCGGCGCGCTGGCCAAGAAGGCGCGCGACGGCAAGCTCGGCCCGGCCGACATGTCGGGCGCCTGCTTCACGATCAGCTCGCTGGGCGGCATCGGCGGCACCTACTTCGCGCCCATCGTCAATGCGCCCGAAGTGGCCATCCTCGGGGTGAACAAGTCGGTGATGAAGCCGGTGTGGGACGGCAAGCAGTTCGTGCCGCGCCTCACGCTGCCGATGTCGCTGACGGCGGACCACCGCGTGATCGACGGCGCGCTGGCCACCCGCTTCAACGTGTACCTCGCGCAACTGCTGGCGGATTTCCGCCGCGTGATGCTGTAAGGAGATCGCCATGAGTCTCGTTGAAGTGAAGGTTCCGGACATCGGCGATTTCGATTCGGTGCCGGTGATCGAGCTGTTCGTGAAGGTCGGCGACAGCATCAAGGTCGATGACGCGATCTGCACGCTCGAATCCGACAAGGCGACGATGGACGTGCCGTCCTCGGCCGCCGGCGTGGTCAAGGAAGTACTGGTGAAGGTCGGCGACAAGGTCGGCGAAGGCGCGGTGCTGCTGAAGGTCGAGGCCGCAGGTGCAGCGGCCGCAGCCCCTGCCCCGGCCGCTGCTGCGTCTGCTCCGGCTGCTGCACCCGCCGCGGCGCCGGTCGCTGCACCTGCTGCGGCCGCGCATGGCGGCAGCGCCGATGTCGAGTACGACATGGTCGTGCTCGGTGCCGGCCCCGGCGGCTACTCGGCGGCGTTCCGCGCCGCGGACCTCGGTCTCAAGACCGCGATCATCGAGCGCTACGCCACCCTGGGCGGCGTGTGCCTGAACGTCGGCTGCATCCCGTCCAAGGCGCTGCTGCACGTGGCCGCGGTGATCGAGGAGGCCGAGCATGTCGACACGGCCGGCATCGTGTTTGCCAAGCCGACCGTGGATGTCGATGCGCTCAGGAAGCACAAGGACGGCGTGATCGGCAAGCTCACCGGCGGTCTCGCCGGCATGGCCAAGGCGCGCAAGGTCGACATCATCCGCGGCTACGGCCACTTCCTCGACCCGCATCATCTGGAAGTCGAGGAGACCACCGGCAGCAGCCAGGACAAGACCGGCGCGAAGAAGGTGGTGAAGTTCAAGCAGTGCATCATCGCCGCCGGTTCGGCCGCGGTGCACCTGCCCTTCATCCCGCGCGACCC
>DMCZ01000216.1:7893-12033 GCA_003446655.1 Thauera sp.
ATCGGCGGCGGCATCATCGGCCTCGAGATGGCAACGGTGTACTCGACCCTCGGCGCGCGCATCGACGTGGTCGAGATGATGGACGGCCTGATGCAGGGGCCGGATCGCGACGCGGTGAAGGTGTGGGAGAAGCAGAACGCACACCGCTTCGACAACATCATGCTCAAGACCAAGACCGTGGCCGTCGAGGCCAGGGAAGACGGCCTGTGGGTGAAGTTCGAGGGTGAAAAGGCCCCTGCCGAGCCGGTGCGCTACGACATGATCCTGCAATCGGCGGGCCGTTCGCCCAACGGCAACAAGATCGGCGCCGACAAGGCGGGCGTGATCGTCGGCGAGCGCGGCTTCATCCCGGTCGATGCGCAGATGCGCACCAACGTGCCGCACATCTTCGCCATCGGCGACATCGTCGGCCAGCCCATGCTCGCCCACAAGGCGGTGCATGAGGCGCACGTCGCGGCCGAAGTCGCAGCCGGGCAGAAAGCCGCGTTCGACGCCACCGTGATCCCTGGCGTGGCCTACACGCATCCGGAAGTGGCCTGGGTCGGCTACACCGAGGCGCAGGCCAAGGCCGAGGGCAAGAAGATAGACACCGCCAAGTTCCCCTGGGCCGCCAGCGGGCGCGCGATCGCCAACGGCGCCGACTACGGCTTCACCAAGCTGATCTTCGATGCCGAGACCCACCGCGTGATCGGCGGCACCATCGTCGGGCCGTCGGCCGGCGACATGATCGGTGAGGTGTGCCTGGCCATCGAGATGGGCGCGGATGCGGTCGACATCGGCAAGACCATCCACCCGCACCCGACCCTGGGCGAGACGGTGGGCATGGCCGCCGAAGTCGCCCACGGCAGTTGCACCGACCTGCCGCCGATGCGCAAGAAGTAAGCACTAGCAAGCTGACGCAAGAAGCCCGGCGCCGCAATAACGCGGCCCCGGGCTTCTTGTCGTACGCGCAAAGGCTCAGAACTTGTAATTGATGCCCGCGTAGATCGAGCGGCCCGCACCCGGCACCGCAACCCCGTAGGGCGCGCCACCACTCGCGGGCAGGCGCATCGTCGTACCCTGACCGAGGTACACCCCACCCAAGGGCAGGTAGTAGAACTTGTCGAACAGGTTCTCGACGCCGAAGTCGATACGCAGGGACTTCCAGGAATAGCTCGTGCGCAGGTGCGTCAACGCATAGCCCGGGGTCTGGATCTCGTTCCGGACATCCGACACCTTCGACTTGGCCTTGACGCCCTCGAACTCGACCGCGTTGTCCCAGCCACCCAGCCTCTGTGTGAGCGCCAGCTTCACGTTGAGCGGCATGATGTTGTAGAGATCATCCCCGGTGTCACGGTTCTTGCCGCGCGTATAGTTGATCTGACCACGCATGCCGAACTCACCGAACGCCGTACTCGCGAGCGGCATGCGTCCCGATAGCTCGATTCCGTACAGGCGCGCAGATTGATTCTCGAACTGCAGGACGTTGAAGGTGCCGGGCGTATAGACGCGCGATGGCGCCGCAATCGCGTCGATGTAGTCCGAAACGTAGCTGAGGTAGGGCGTGGCCTTGAACTCCCAGACCCGGTCCGCCGCATGCCAGTCGAAGGTCGCCGAGACGGTATGCGCCTTCTCCGGCTTCAGGCCCACGTTGCCAACATAGCCGTTGCCGTCGCCGACGAAGTTGTTCATCAAGGCCGCCATCGACCAGGACGACCAGGTGTAGCGCTCGTAGAGGTTGGGCGAACGCACCTTGCGGGCGAGGCCGAATTCGATATCGAGGTTCGCGTCGTGGGTGTAGCGCGCCAGTACGCTCAGGTCCACGTTGTCGTCGGTGCGCTTATGGTCGAGAGCGTTGAACGCGGCCGCCTCGGACTTCTGCATCGAGTTCATGTGCTTGGTGTCGGTCGTCGGGTCATAGCCCTGCGCATCACCCGCATCCGTCGTCACTCGCTCGTAGCGAATACCCGCGAGCGTCGTCCATTGCGACGACACCTGCTTCTCCCATTCGGCGAAGATCCCCGCCCGGTTCCGTTCGCCGTCCCGGACGTTCCAGAAGGTCTCCGGCGACATGCCGAGACCCGAAGGCGGCCACCAGTCGTCCAGCGTGTAGCGCTGTACCTCGGTTCCCAGCCGGAGCAGATCGGTCTCCGACAGACTCACGTCCGCCTTCAAGGCAAAGCCGGTGTTCGTGCTTTCCGAATACATCGGCATGCCTGCCGCGCAGATGCCAGCGTCCTGCTGAGCCTGGGTGCATTCGGCAAGAGGGGGCTGCCCGATCTTCGTGTAGATGAAGCGCTTGTCCGCACCGAAGTCCATGAAGTGATCGACCTTCTCGCGATAGGCCCGCATCTCCAGCGCCCCCCAGTCGAAGGCCCCGGTGTAGCGCAGGTTCAGGCGTAGCTGCTCGTTGTCGAGCATGTCCATTCGCTGGTTGGGATAGAGCTGATAGGGCAGATCCTGGAAGCCGACTTTGGCCTCGACCAGGTGATCACCGCCCTTGAAGGCGAAACCCAGATCGTGGTTGCGGCTCTTGTAAGCACTCGAACCGACCTCGTCCAGCGGCAGCTCGTGCCCAATCCGGCCGGTTTCAGCGCTCGTCTTGAAGCTCTTCGCCGCGTCGTAGTTGTCGCTTTCGGCGATCGAGCCCGTGTAGCTGACGCTGAACGACTCAGTGGCGAGCGTTGCCGCGAGGCTGCCGCCCACGGCGTCGCCGTTACTGCGGTAGAAGGCGCTGACTTCACCGGATTTCAGGACGCCCTGCCCGGGCGCGGCAAAAACGGGAGCCTTGCTCTCTGCAACGATGGTGCCAGCGATGCTGTCGCCGCCCACACTCACCGGCGAGACCCCCGGATAGACCTCCAGCAGGCCAACGTTGGCCGGATCGAGGTAGGAGAGCGCCGGGTTCATGTGGTTGGGGCAAGTGGCGATGAGGTCCATCCCATCGACCTTGACGCGAATTCGATCGTCTGCGAGACCACGAATGACCGGCAAGCTCGACATCCCCCCGGCGCCGTAAGTGCTTACGCCAGGCACGTCACGCAAGAGCGAAGCGGTGTCGCTCGTGGCGGGCCGCAGCGTCTGGACGGTTCCAGGCTCGACCTCAGTCGGGGTCGCTGCAGTGGCCGAGCCTGTGACCACCACCCGCCCCAGAGTGGTCTCTTGAGCGAGGGCGAGCATCGGGAATGCCATGGCCACGGCGAGCGCAAGTGGCAGTCGTTGAAAGTTCTTTTGCATGTTGATGTTCTCGAAGATTCGTGTAGCGCATTGGGGGGCCTTAAACCGCCAGAACCCAGGCATGAGCCCCCCTACCGGTCACGCATGCGCGATCGGCTGATGCAGGCAGAAATGAAAGTGCCGCCCCCGCAGTCCCGTGTGCGCCCCACCTCTGGACCCACGGACGCCGCGCGGGGTCAAGAGTCTCAGTGCTTGCCGTGCTCCATTTTCATCGGCGCATTAAGTGCCCGCGCAGGCGCAGTCACTTCAAGCGTCTGCCGGCTGCCGTCCTTGTTCTCGACCACCAGCGTCAGCGGCACGGCGTCGCCCTCCCTCACCTGGGCCTGGAGATCCATCAGCATGACGTGATAGCCGCCAGGCTTGAGCTCCACCGACTGACCGGCAGGCAGATCGAGGCCTTCGATGCGGTTCATCTTCATGACGTCCTTTTCCATGAGCATCTCGTGGATCTCGACCACGCCGGCCACCGGCGAGGAGGCGGACACCAGGCGGGCGTCGGTATCGGATTTCAGGTGCATGAAGGCGCCGGTGGCCTTTTGCGCGGGGACCGTCGCGCGGACCCAGGGCTCGGCGACGGTGACCTCGGCCAGGGCCGGGAAGCTGAGAAGGCCGACAAGGGCGGCGAGTGCGAATCGGTTCATGGCAGTTTTCTCCAGATCAACAGGGTCGCGACGCGACCGGATGGCCGCGCAGCCGCGCCGGGCCAGGCCGGCGGCCGGACTCGGACAAGGCAAGGCGGCTTGGGACGGTCGTCCTGAAAGGGCGACCGGCTCAGGTTCGCAAAGGGGATACGACTGGGGGTGCAGCGACTAGCGCGGAGCGCGCTCAGCCGGGACGGCGATCACGCGCGCGTCGGTGGCGCACGGGGATGCGCGGGCGACCACGCGAAGAGCGGTCGCGGTGACACGAAGAACAGCTTCGGTG
>DMCZ01000216.1:12243-32168 GCA_003446655.1 Thauera sp.
GAACAGCTTCGGTGCCGGCTGGCTGCCGATAATGGCGAACACCTGCAGTGTGTCTGCAGGCGGGAGCAGCGCAGGGTTGAAGGACGCCGAGCAGTATGGGCAGTGGTCCAGCATCGGGGCGTCACCGCCCTCGCCGGCGCCCGCGGGGATGGCCTGGTCGCTGTAGAAGACGGCCTCCTCGGCGCTCAACGCGATGCGGTTCGTACCGGCGGCCGAACAGACCTCGATGTAATGGCGCCCATCCTCAGCCGGCCCCATCGCACGACTGATCGTCGGTGCCAGCGCACTCACCATCATCGCGACGATTGCGATCCAGGCTGAGAAACGTTGGCGAAAGCGGCGCATGACGGATGGTGAGAGGCCGTGGGCAATCGATGACGAGCCGAATCTTACCCGAACGCCCACACCGTAACTTGATCCGAATCAACCTTCGAGCATATTCGCGGCGGCGAGTCCGACTCCGGTCCGCGCCCGCACCCACGCGACAAAGTCCGCAAGCGGCAGGGCTTTCGAATACAGGAAGCCCTGGATGTAGTCGCACTCCATTTCGGCAAGCAATGCGGCCGTCTGCTCGTCCTCGACACCCTCCGCCGTCACCTCGACGCCCAGCCGATGCGACAGATCGATGATCGACGCGGCGATCTCGCGATCGCGCGACGAGCTGAGCAAGTCGATCACGAAGCTGCGGTCGATCTTGACCTCCTGCACCGCCAGGCGCTTGAGCCGGCTCATGCCCGAGAAGCCGGTGCCAAAATCGTCGATCGAAAGACTGAGACCAAGCGCGCGCAAGCGGCCGAGCACGGCGGACACGCTGTCGCCTGGCCCATCGTCAATCATGCTCGTCTCGGTGATCTCGAGGCACAGCCGCTCTGGTGCCACGCTCCAGGTGGCCAGCGCCTGGCCGATCAGTTCGGGGACCTCGACGTCGTAGAGATCGGTCGCCGAGATGTTGATCGAGACGTCGACCTCGAGCCCCTCCATGCGCAGACCATGCAGGATCTGCGCCGCACATTGGAACAGCCAGCGATTGAAGCGGTGGCGCAGCCCGAGGCGGTCGATCAGGCTGACAACGACCGGCGGCGGCACCCATTGCCCCGCACTGTTGCGCCAGCGCAGCAAAGCCTCTGCGCTTCGGCATTCACCGCTGGGCACATGCACCTTCGGCTGAAGATGCAGCTCAAGCTCTCGCCCGCCGGCAAAGGCTGCGCGCAGGTCACGCTCGAGCGAGGCGAGCGAGGGCGAGATCTGTTCCATGGCGGGGTTGTAGATCTGGCTTCCGGTGTCGCCGCGGCCAGCGACCAGACCCGCGATACGGGCCGACTGCAGCAGGTGAAAGGCGTCCTTGCCGTGCTCAGGCGAGATGGCGGCGCCACACACGACCCGCATGTGCAGCATGATGCCGTCGATCTCCAGCGGCGCCTCGTTGAAAGCCTGCTCGAACTTGAGCATCGCCAGCGTCAGCACCGCTGCGCTGGACAGGTTGGGCAGAACGATCAGCCACTCCTTGCCATCGATCGCGAACAGCGAGTCCTGCGCCCGCAACCGTGCTCGGATCTCGCGCTCCATCGCGCGCTCGAAACGCCGCATGTGCTCGAGTGGAAGCCGGTACAGGGCGGCGTCGGGCTGGGCATAGAGTGAGACCACGCCGACACCGACGCTTCCCGCCTTGAGGTCGGCAAGACGGGTCGATACCTCGGTCAGCGCGCCAAAAAAGCCAGCGGGGGTCAGTGAGTCCATGATCAGCCCAGGTAGAAATCGTTGGGATCGATGCCGTAGGCGTTCGGGGGCAGCGCCTGCACGATGCGGTAGGTCTCACCTTCACCGAACTCAGGCTGCATCAGCAGGTCGAGGGTGCGCGGAAAGCGCTCGATGGTCTTGTCGGGCGCAAGCAGCACCAGAACCCGGGGCTGCAGGCGGCGCACCTGATTCTGCTGAATGACGACCCCCACCTCGCCGCTGTTGAGTTCGACCAGCGTGCCGATCGGATAGAGCCCGATGCATTGCAGGAACTGGTCGACCAGGGTGTCCCGGAACTGCGAGTCGCGCAGCTGGTTGAGGGTCTCCATGGCGCGCTGGCTGGACACCGCACCGCGGTAAACACGCTCGCGCGTCATCGCGCAGTAGGCGTCGATGATCCCGGCCATCTCGGCAGCGAGCGGGATGCTCATGCCCGCCAGTCCGCGCGGGTAGCCGGTGCCATCGTAGCGCTCGTGGTGCGCGGCAATGATCGCCAGCACGGCCGGATCGAAGTCCTTGTGCACGCGGAGCAGGTTCACCGTGTTCCTGACGTGCGCCTTGACGTGCTCGAACTCCGCCTCGCTGAGCGGCCCCGGTTTGCTCAGCACCTCGTAATCGATCTGGACCTTGCCGATGTCCTGCAACAGCCCCGCCATGCCCAGCTGGCGAACCTCCGCGCCGCTCAGGCCGATGAAGCGCGCGAAGACCATGGCATGCACCGAGACGTTGACCGCATGGTCGTAGGCGTACTGGTCGGTACGCTTGAGGCGCGTGAGCCAGAGCAGCGCATCGGGGTTGCGCTGGACGCCGGACGCCATCTCGCCAACGAGTCCGTCCAGGCGCTGAACGTCGACCGCGCCGTTGTTGTCGATGGCGAGGCGGGTCTCGCGCAGCACACGATAGACGTCATCGACGATCGGCGCCGAATACTGCAGTTCGGACTCGAGCCGGCTGCGCCCATCCTCGCTGCGGATGCGCGGGACATGCGCCAGGCGTTGCGTGTGGATTTTGCCCTTGAAGCTGCGCGCAACCTTGAGAAAACGCTGCGCCTCGACCCTGGACTCGGTAACGTCGGGGTGCTGGCGGGGCCTGCTGCCCAGACCGAGCAGGGGGTCGTCCCGCTCAATGAGCTTTGCGCTGAACTGGTCCCCGGTGGAGCGGGTGCGATCTACCACGACCTCGCGGCAAAGACGCTGCAGGGCCCTGAGCTGGTCGACGTTCTGAAGCAGAAAGCCCTGCATCATGAAAGGCGTCTCTGTCCAGGGCCGATCGATCTCGACGATGAACATCCCGAGCTTGAGCTCGCGCGTCGATATCGTCTGCTTCACACTGGATCTCCATTCGATGCCTCAGGCGCCTTGCCCGGCCATCGAATGGTAACGGCCGGGCCCGAGGCTTTCTTCAGTGATTTTCAGACAACTTCTTGCCCAATTCGGGCGCACCCAACCGGCCTTCAGCCGAGCCACACCCTGGCGTTTCGGAACATTCTCAGCCAGGGCGAGGCGTCCGGGCTGTCCTTGACGAGCCACTGCGGCGCCCATGACATCTGAAGGGTACGGGCGGTGCGTTCCGGATGCGGCATCATAATCGTGAAGCGCCCATCTGCAGTGGTGAAACCCGTCACGCCCGCCGGCGATCCGTTGGGGTTGGCCGGGTAGGCCTGCGCCGGGTTGCCGTGGTTGTCGATGTAGCGCAGCGCGAGCAAGGCGCGCTCGCGGTCCGCCTCGCTGCGGAACACCGCCCTGCCCTCGCCGTGGCTGACGACGATCGGCATGCGGCTGCCGGCCATGCCCTGCAGCAGGATGGACGGGCTGTCGGTGACCTCGACCATCACGAAGCGGGCCTCGAACTGCTCGCTGCGGTTGCGGTGGAAGGTCGGCCAGGCCTCGGCGCCGGGGATGATCGGCGCCAGGTGGGCCATCATCTGGCAGCCGTTGCACACGCCGAGCGCGAAGGTGTCGCTGCGCCGGAAGAAGGCCTCGAACTCGTCGCGCAAGCGGGTGTTGAACAGGATGGACTTCGCCCAGCCCTGCCCCGCGCCGAGCACGTCGCCGTAGGAGAAGCCACCGCAGGCCGCCAGGCCGTGGAAGTCGGCGAGGTCGATGCGGCCGGCCTGCAGGTCGGACATATGCACATCGACCGGGGTGAAACCGGCGCGCTCGAAGGCCGCCGCCATCTCGAACTGGGAGTTGACGCCCTGCTCGCGGAGTACGACGACCTTGGGGCGCGCGCCGCTGGCGATGAAGGGCGCGGCCACATCTTCCTTGACGTCGAAGGACAGCGCCACCGACAGGCCGGGGTTGCCGGCGTCGGCGAGCGCATCGAACTCCTGCTGCACGCACTCCGGGTCGTCACGCAGCCTGGCGATGCGGTAGCTGGTTTCGGACCAGGCCTGCAGCAGCTCGACGCGGCTGGCGGAGAACACCAGCTTGGCGTTGCGGCGCAGGCGGATCTCGTCCTTGTCGTTGGGCTCGCCGATGAAGTGGTAGGCGAGTTTCGCCGAGCGCAGTTGTTCGGTGACGCGCGCACGCTCTTCACGGCGGATCTGGATCACCGCCCCCAGCTCCTCGGCGAACAGGCCGGCGAACAGGCGGTCGGCGAAGCGACCTTTGAGGGTATCGGGTTTCTTCTCCAGGCCATCGACATCCATCATGTAAGGGTCGTAGCACACGGTGTCGAGGATCAGCGACAGGCCGCACCGGGCGGCGAAGGCCATCTCGCACACCGTGGCGAACAGGCCGCCGTCCGAGCGGTCGTGGTAGGCCAGCAGGAGGCCGTCGCGGCGCAGCTGCTGAATGGTGTCGAAGAAGGCCTTGAGCTGCAGCGGATCGACGTCGGGGGCGTGCTCGCCGACCGAGTTGTAGGCCTGGGCGAACACCGAGCCGCCGAGGCGGTTCTTGCCGTTGCCGAGGTCGATCAACAGCAGCTCGGTCTCCACGCCCTCGGGCAGCTGCAGCTGCGGGGTGAGCGTGCTGCGGATGTCCTGCACCGGGGCGAAGGCGGTGGCGATCAGCGACAACGGCGCCACCACCTGCTTGTCCTCTTCGCCATCGCGCCAGGCGGTGCGCATCGACAGCGAGTCCTTGCCGACCGGGATCGACATGCCGGCGCTGATGCAGAACTCGGATACGGCCTGCACGGTGTCGAACAGTTTGGCATCTTCGCCGCGATGACCCGCCGCCGCCATCCAGTTGGCGGAGAGCTTGACGTCGCCGAGCTTGGCGATGTCGGCGGCGGCGATGTTGGTGATCGCCTCGCCGATCGCCATGCGGCCCGAGGCCGGTGCGTCGACGCAGGCCAGCGGCGTGCGTTCGCCCATGGCGAAGGCTTCGCCGCGGTAGCCCTGGAAGCTCATCGCGGTGACGGCGACGTCGGCCACCGGCACCTGCCAGGGGCCGACGAACTGGTCGCGCGCGGTCAGACCGCCCACGGAGCGGTCGCCGATGGTGATCAGGAAGCTCTTGCTCGCCACCGCCGGCATGCGCAGCACGCGCATCCCGGCTTCCTTGAGCTCGAGGTCGGTGGTGTCGAAGGGCGGCAGGTGCACGGCGCGCCGCGACACATTGCGCGTCATCTTCGGCGGCTTGCCGAGCAGCACCTTCATGTCCATGTCCACCGGCTTGTTGCCGAAGTGGCGGTCGGACACGGTGAGGTGGCCGTCGGCGGTAGCGGTGCCGAGCACCGCGAACGGGCAGCGCTCGCGCTCGCAGAAGGCCTGGAACATCGGCAGGCTCTCGGGCGCGATCGCGAGCACGTAGCGCTCCTGCGACTCGTTCGACCAGATCTCGCGCGGGCTCATGCCCGGCTCCTCGATATGCACCTCGCGCAGCTCGAAATGCGCACCCAGGCCGGCGTGGTCGGCGAGCTCGGGCATCGCGTTCGACAGGCCGCCGGCGCCGACGTCGTGGATGGCGATGATCGGGTTCTTGTCGCCCTGCTGCCAGCAGGCGTCGATGACTTCCTGGCAGCGGCGCTGGATCTCGGGGTTGCCGCGCTGTACCGAGGCGAAGTCGAGGTCGGCGGTGTTGGTGCCGGTGGCCATCGACGAGGCGGCGCCGCCGCCCAGGCCGATCAGCATGCCCGGGCCGCCGAGCTGGATCAGCAGCGTACCCGGCGGAAAGGTGGGCTTCTCGGATTGCTGGGCCTGGATGCTGCCCAGGCCGCCGGCGATCATGATCGGCTTGTGGTAGCCACGCACCTCGCCCTGCACTTCCTGCTCGAAGGTGCGGAAGTAGCCGGCGAGATTGGGACGGCCGAATTCGTTGTTGAAGGCCGCGGCGCCGATCGGGCCCTCGATCATGATGTCGAGCGCGGATGCGATGCGCTCGGGCTTGCCGTAAGGTTTCTCCCAGGGCTGGCCGAACTCGGGGATGTTGAGGTTCGACACCGTGAAACCGGCCAGTCCGGCCTTGGGACGCGAACCGCGCCCGGTCGCCCCCTCGTCGCGGATCTCGCCGCCGGCGCCGGTGGCTGCGCCCGGGAAGGGCGAGATCGCAGTCGGGTGGTTGTGGGTCTCGACCTTGGCGAGGATGTGGGTGTCCTCGTCGTGGTAGCGGAAGGCGCCGTCGGCGTCCGGATACAGGCGGGCGATGCGCGCGCCCTCGATCACCGAGGCGTTGTCCGAGTAGGCCACCACCGTGCCTGCGGGGTGCGCCTTGTGGGTGTCCTTGATCATGCCGAACAGCGACTTCTCCATCGGCCGCGCGTCGATCACCCAGTCGGCGTTGAAGATCTTGTGCCGGCAGTGCTCGGAGTTGGCCTGGGCGAACATCATCAGCTCGACGTCGGTCGGGTTGCGGCCCATGCGGCTGAAATTCTCGACCAGGTAGTCGATCTCGTCCTCGGACAGGGCGAGGCCCAGTTCGCCGTTGGCGCGCTCGAGTGCGGCGCGACCGCCGGCGAGGATGTCGACCGTGGTGAGCGGCTGCGGCTCGTAGTGATGGAACAGCGCCTCGGCCGCATCCACGCTGTCGAGCACCGACTCAGTCATGCGGTCGTGCAGCAGCGCCGCCAGCGCGGCATTGCCCTCCACCCCACGCGCGTCGATCGTGTAGGCGATGCCGCGCTCGATGCGGACGATCCTGTCGAAGCCGCACTGATGGGCGATGTCGGTGGCCTTGGACGACCACGGCGAGATCGTGCCAAGGCGCGGCACCACCAGGCGCAGCACCCCGTTCGGCAGGGCCTCGCTCGCCGGATGCGCATCGAGCAGGTCGACCAGGCGCGCAATCTCGTCGGCCGTCAGCGGCGCGGCGACTTCGACAAAATACCAATGCTCGGCGGCGAGCCCGGCCAGCTTGGGCAGCACCTCGCTGACGGCGCGGGAGAGACGTTCCTGACGGGAGGAGGACAGCGCCGGAGCGCCACGCAGCTTGAGGATCGAAGTCATGTTCTTGAAAAAACCGGAGTCGGAAAACGAACGGGGCGGGCGGAACGAAGGGCCATGAACGGGGGGCGCAATCGCCCCAACGGCGAGCGCGACATTATAGCCGACCCCCATCGCCCCCCATGCCGTTGTAGACTCCCGCCGTCCCCGATTGCGAGAACCGACATGTCAGAGACCAGCTACCTGTGGGCGCCGCCTGCGCCCGTCTCCCTGCCCGTGCGCGGCACGCAAGCGCGCTTTCCGGTGAACCGACTGTTCTTCGTCGGCCGCAACTATCAGGCCCACGCGCGGGAGATGGGCACCTCGGTGGACAAGGCCTGCATGCGCCCTGTGTACTTCACGAAGTTCGCGGCGATGCTCGCCGAGTCGGGCACGGTCGCCCCCTACCCACCGGAGACCGCCGACTACCATCACGAGATGGAACTGATCGTGGCGCTCGGCCAGGGCGGCTTTCGCGTCGACGAGGCGCAGGCCCAGCGCATGATCTTCGGCTACGCCTGCGGCCTGGACATGACTCGTCGTGACCTGCAGGCTGCCGCAAAGGCCAAGGGTAATCCCTGGGACGTGGCCAAGAACGTGGAGCATGGCGCGGTGGCGAGCGAAATCGTCCCGGCCGAAGGAAAGGTGCTGCGCAGCGGCGAGATCAGCCTGCGCGTGAATGGCGAGCTGCGCCAGAGCGGCGACCTCGGCGACATGATCTGGGGCATCCCGGAGATCATCGCCGACCTGTCGACCTACTACCACCTGCAGCCCGGCGACCTGATCTACACCGGAACGCCCGAGGGCGTCGGCCCGGTGCAGCCGGGTGATCGCCTCGAAGGGCTGATCGAGGGCGTGGGTGCGCTCAGTTTCGGTATCGGCGCGCCGGAATGAGGATGGGCTGCGCGCCAGGGTGGTGGCTCACGGGGCGCCAGCGGACGCGGCTCCCCTAGCCCATGCTCGGGAGCCAGCCGCTTGGACGCCGCGCTGTCGCGTGCTCGCGGTCAGCCCTTGGCCGCCGGGTTGAGCCAGCCGCGCATCAGGCGCGTTAGACGCGGCATCACCACCCAGGTCATGGTGGCGACGATCAGCGCGGTGAACACCGCGGTGCGCGGCAGGAAGGGCAACTCCACGAAGCCCGGCCACAGCGAGACCAGCCACAGATAGAAGGACACCACCGGGAAGATGCCCATCCAGGTGACGACCGCCATCTTTGCGCGCGGCGGGTGCATGCTGGCCGGCACCACGGCCGGTTCGAACCAGGCCTCGAGGCCGCTCAGCTTGCGAAACTCAGGCTCGCCCTCGGCGACTTCCTTCATGCGTTCGAGCAGTTCCAGGCGCGCGTCGCTCATGTCCCAGGTCTGCAACTCGGACTCGGAAGCGAAGCGCACCACGAGCTGATAGTCCTCGCCGGGCGTCTCGGGCGGAATCAGATCGCCGCCGAGGAAGCCCTTGAACGCGCGCATCTTCGCGAGCATCTCCCGCAGCATCACTTCGTATTCCGCCTCGTGGCCGGGGCGGGCACGGCGGCGGGCAATGCGGGTGACACGGGCGGGGGTGCTGTTCGCTGAGGCGGACTGGGTCGGTGCATTCATATCGATGACTCTCCTGTTCGGGCGGTTCGATAACCTGACGAGCAATTCGTCGAGAGGGACACCCGCACTCTAACTCAAAAATCTCGAGATTTTTATCAATTAAATCCAAGTCCCCCATGGCTCCGCTTATACGGAGGCATACCGACGCGGTCACGGCACCCCGCAAAATCAGAAAACCCCGGCCGCCGCAAGGACGAACCGGGGTTCTTTCAGCCATGCAAAGGAAGCGTCGCGACGCCAGACCTTACAGCGGCATGATCAGCTTGAGGATGAACTTGTCGCCCTCAAAACGGTTCTCGGCGCTGGTCTCGCGGTTCCACTGGCCAGTGAAATGCACACCGCCCTTGGTGGTGTAGCTGACCGTGGGGCCGATGGCGAAGACCTCGCCCTTGCGGCCTTCGGACCAGAACGGCGTGGCACCGATCGTTGTGCCATTGACCTTGTCGTTCGTGGTCTGCTTCAGGTAGTAACCCGACAGACCGACACCCCACGGGCCGAAGCGCTTGCCGACGAGATAGTCCATATGGAAATCGTCACCGGACTCGTAAGTTCCCTCGGTGGGCGAAAACGGTCCAACGTAATCCTTGTTCTTCCCCTTGATGTTGTACATGAACTTTGCCGAAGCTTCCCAGCCGGTGTCGCCCAGGTACGTGAAGGTAAAGATGGGCTCCACACTCCAGTAGTTCGTGCCAATGCTCTCACGCGGTTCGCCGGTCTTGTAAGCGCCGACCGGCAGATTGATGTCGAGCCCAACGGCCCAGTGCCAGTTCTTGCTGTGCCAGGAGACAATAAAGGGATTGATGGTGACATCACCAAGACCGAACTTCGACTCCGCACCAGCAGTCAGATTTACGTCCTGATGCACTAGCGGCACGATCACATGCCAGCCCCAGTTGCCCCCGAGAATCTTGTGCTCGGTGGTCTGCACGAAGCGGAAGGCGTTGAACCAGGCATCCACGCCCGCGCCGGGCACCTTATTGCCGCTGCCATCGACGAGGTCGCCGCTGTAGTAGCCGAAGTAGTTGATGAAGTAGTTGCCCGGGGGCGGCACCGCGCCCGCCAGCCAGGTCTCCGCGCCATTTGGATACTGGTCGCCGCCTTCCTTCGCCTGGACGCTACCGATGGCCAGGGTTGCAAGCGCCACCGCGCTCGCCAGTTTGCCGAACTTCACTGCCATGACTCCTCCTCGATGATTGTGGTTTTGCTGCGGTTTGCTGTTCTGTCCTTGGCGGCCTCTGCCGGGCCGCTTGCTGTGACTTGCGACCGGAGGTGCCTCAGCGCCCCAGGTCCTTTGCCGATACGCCCCCGATACCCCAGTTCGTCTTCGGCACTTCGCGGATGACGACGCGGACGGTCTGGATCGGCGCACCGACGGCCTCGACCAGGGCCTGGGTGACCTTCTCGATCACGGCGCGTTTCTGGTCTTCGGTACGGCCTTCCATCATGGTGATTTCAGCCAAAGGCATCTTTCGTCCCTCCCAGTCTTCGAAAAGATGGCGCTCTGCCCGGTCGCAGAACGCCGCTGTGCTTCATTCAGTCCGAATGCAAAACGCCCCCGCGGCGTCGGCCAACGGGGGCATCAGTCAGTCTCAGGCGGCGAGGCCCCTCGCCTTCGCGAGGTTGAGCGCCGTGTCCTCGATCATGTCTTCCTGACCGCCGACCATGCCGCGGCGGCCCATCTCGACCAGGATCTCGCGCGCGGGCACGCCGTACTTCTTCTCGGCGCGCTTGGCAAACAGCAGGAAGGAGCCATACACGCCGGCGTAGCCGAGCGTGAGCGCGTCGCGATCGACGCGGATCGGGAAGTCCATGATCGGCACGACGAGGTCTTCGGCCACGTCCTGGATCCTGAACACATCCACGCCGGTCTCGATGCCCATCAGGTCGCACACCGCGATGAAGACTTCCAGCGGGGTGTTGCCGGCACCGGCGCCCAGGCCGGCCGCGGCGGCGTCGATGCGGGTGGCGCCGACTTCGAGCGCGGCGAGGCTGTTGGCCACGCCCATCGCGAGGTTGTGGTGGCCGTGGAAGCCGAGTTCCGTTTCCGGCTTGAGTGCGTCGCGCACCGCGGCCAGGCGGGCCTTGACGGTGTCGGGCAGCAGATGACCGGCGGAGTCGGTGACGTAGATGCAGTTGGCGCCGTAGCTCTCCATCAGCTTGGCTTGCGTGACCAGTCCTTCCGGGCTGTTCATGTGCGCCATCATCAGGAAGCCGACGGTGTCCATGCCGAGCTTCCTGGCCATGCCGATATGCTGCTCGGAGACGTCGGCCTCGGTGCAGTGGGTGGCCACGCGGATCGTGGACACACCGATCTCGTGGGCCATCTTCAGGTGGTCGACGGTGCCGATGCCCGGCAGCAGCAGCGCCGAGACCTTGGCCTGCTTCATCAGCGGGATCACCGCGCCGAGGTATTCCTCGTCGCTGTGCGCCGGGAAGCCGTAGTTCACCGAAGCGCCGCCCAGGCCGTCGCCGTGGGTGACCTCGATCAGCGGCACGCCCGCCTCGTCCAGGCCGGTGGCGATGGTCTTCATCTGCTCGAGCGTCATCAGATGGCGCTTGGGGTGCATGCCGTCACGCAGGGTCATGTCGTGGACGGTGATCTTCTTGCCGCGAAGTTCCATGTTCATCTCCTTCGTTCGGTCGCCGCTCAGGCCACCATCGTGGCACGGTTGGATTCGAGTTTCAGGCGCCCGGCGAGGATCTCCTCGGCGAACATCTCGGCGGTGCGCGCGCCGGCCGCGGTCATGATGTCGAGGTTGCCGGCGTACTTGGGCAGGTAGTCGCCCAGACCTTCGACCTCCAGGAAGACGGACACGCGGTTGCCGTCGAACACCGGGCCATTGACCAGGCGGTAGCCGGGCACGTACTTCTGTACTTCCTTGATCATGGCGTGGATCGAGGCGGTGATCGCGGCCTGGTCGGGCGCGGTCTCGGTCAGGCAATGCACCGTGTCGCGCATGATCAGCGGCGGCTCGGCCGGGTTGAGGATGATGATGGCCTTGCCTTTCTTTGCGCCGCCGACCTTCTCGACCGCGCCGGCGGTGGTGCGGGTGAATTCGTCGATGTTCTTGCGCGTGCCGGGACCGGCGGACTTGCTCGAGACGGTGGCGACGATCTCGCCGTAGGCCACCGGCTGCACGCGCGAGACCGCCGCGACCATCGGGATCGTGGCCTGGCCGCCGCAGGTGACCATGTTGACGTTCATCTCGCCCTTGCCGACGTGCTCGACGAGGTTGACCGGCGGCACGCAGAACGGGCCGATTGCCGCGGGTGTGAGGTCGATCATCAGCACGCCGAGTTCGTTGAGCTTGCGGCTGTTCTCGGCATGGACGTAGGCCGAGGTGGCGTCGAAGGCGATCTGCACGCCGTCGGCCTTGACGTGCGGCAGCAGGCCGTCGACACCGTCAGCGGTGGTCTTGAGGCCGAGTTCGCGGGCGCGCGCCAGGCCTTCGGAGGTGGCGTCGATGCCGACCATCCACACCGGCTCGAGCACCGGGCTACGCTTCAACTTGTACAACAGGTCGGTGCCGATGTTGCCGGGGCCGATCAGAGCGCACTTGATCTTGTTCATGCCTTCCTTCCTTTGGGGTTGAATCTTTCCAGGGAATGCAGGCCGCGCGGCGATCCGGGGAGAGGGAGGGAGACGGACCGCCGCACGACTGCAATCGACAGACGCCCGGCATCCGGGCGCCAGGGAATCAGTTCTCGACTGGGTCCGCACCGATCGCGCGCAGACCCGCCTGCGCGCAGATGCCGTCCTGTTCTTCCGAGGCACCCGATACGCCGATGCCACCGATCAGCTCGCCGCCGACGCGAATCGGGAGACCGCCACCAAACACGATCAATCGCGGCTGGGCGGAGAAGCCCAGCTTCATGCCTTCGTTGTTGGCGCAAACGTCCATCCACTTGCCCGTCGGGAAGCCGAAACCACCCGCCGTATAGGCCTTGTCGATTGCGATCGAGATAGACTGCGGAAACGCGCCAGGCATGCGCAGGAAGGCGATCAGGTTGCCGCCCGCGTCCGCCACCGCGACGTTGATCCGTACGCCCAGCGACTCAGCTTCCCGGACAGCGGCCTCGACCGCAGCGTGGGCAGCTTCCCAGCTGACGGTTGCCTGAGGAACAGCAACTTTCATGTCACGAACTCCTGTAATACGGCGCCGCTAACGGCGAGACCACGAAGTTAATCCAGCGGTTTATCGACGTCAATCTTTTTTCTCGAGATTTTTAGATCGAGCGATTTTTCCGTCGCTCAGCTAGAATTTCGCATCATAGTCCGACTGATCCGAACGCCATCATGAGCGAAGTCGCCCTCACCCAGCCCCCCGAAGCCGTCGAACCTCGGACGCTCGTAGAGGGTGCGTACCAGCGTCTGCGGCGAGACATCATAGAGGGCGTTCATCCGCCTGGCGAAAAGCTGCGGGTCGAGCATCTCAAGGACCAGTACGATGTCGGCGCCGGAACCTTACGCGAAGCGCTCCTGTTACTGGTGACCGATGCGCTGGTCGTCGCACAGGGCCAGCGTGGCTTTCGCGTTGCGCCAATTTCACTTCAGGATTTCGAGGACATCACCCGGACCCGGATCCTGCTTGAAACCGAAGCGCTTCGGCAGTCGATTGCACTCGGGGGCGAGGACTGGGAAGCCAGTGTGGTGGCGGCCTTTCACCGCTTGTCCCGTGCCGAGCAAAAGCTCGGCGACAGCGAGGACTACGCGCAAGCCGCCAGCGATGACTGGGAAAAGCGCAATCGCAGTTTTCACGATGCGCTGATCTCCGCCAGCCCCTCACGCTGGATCCGCCACTTTCAGAACATCCTGTACCAACAATCCGAGCGCTACCGGCGCATCAGCCTTTTCCGCAAGCCGGTGCCCCGCGATGTCCATGCAGAGCACCTCGCGCTCTTCAACGCGACGCTTGCCCGGGACACGAGTCGCGCCACAGCGATCCTGACCGAGCACATCCTGCGCACACTCGAATCCGTCCGGCACATGCCGGCAGACTTTTTCTCCACGCGTAGCAAACGCTGACATCCCGCAAAACTGCAGCAACCCGCGCCTGCCGCCCTCCCCCCGATCCGGAAGGGGGCAGGCACGAGCCGAGTTGCTCAGGAGACAACCGTCAGGAAGCGCTCGTTCAGCTTGCGATCGTGGTAGAAGATCCCGGCGCCGACCTCGTCCCAGGTCCACTTCACCGACTTGTAGTCAGGATAGGTGTCATACCCGCCACAGAACGTCTCGAAGCGGTTGCCGGACGGGTCGAAGGCGTAGATCGTCGTACCGCGGGTGATGCCATGGCGGGTTGGGCCGATGTCGATCGAAATGCGATTCATCGACATGATGTCGGCCGCGCGCAGCACCTTCTCCCAGCTGTCGAGCTTGAACGAGATATGGTGCAGCTTGCCCGGCTCAGGGTGACGCACGAAGGCGATGTCGTGGGCCTTGGTCGAGCACGACAGCCAGATCGCCAGGTCAGTCTTGCCGTCTTCCATGACCACGTGCTCGACGAGGTAGAAGCCGAGCACCTTTTCGAAAATCTCCTGCACCTTCTCGATGTCCGGGCCATACAGCAGGCAGTGGTCCATGCGCGTGGGCGCGATGCCGCGCTCGGCGTCGGGGACCCACGGATCCGGGTTCACATACGATTGCCCGTTGCCGACGTCGGTCTTCTCGGCATAGAGCTCGATCAGATGGCCCGAGGGGATCTCGAATCGCACGCGCTCGCCCGTCTCGAGCATCTCACCGGCAGGAATGCGCTCGGTCTTCAGACCGAAGGCCTTGAGGTCGCCATCGAGCTTCTCGAGCGTGGCCTTGTCGGCCACCTTGAAGGCGAAGAAGTCGACGCCCGCGGTGTCGGCCTGGCGGATCAGCACGCTGTTATGCTCACGCTCGTCCCAGGCCTTGAAATAGACCCGGCCTTGAGCATCGCGACCCGTCTCGACCAGGCCAAGCACGTCCTTGTAAAAATGGATTCCCTCTTCGAGGTCCAGAACGCGCAGCGAAATGTGTCCCGGACGCAGTACGCCAGTCATTGCCATGTGATGCTCCTCCTGCAGAACCCGGCCGGTATGTTCCGGTTCGGGTAGGTTGAAAGTGGGAATGCGTGAAGCGCTCAAATTCTATCGAGACTGCCCGCCCCCAGATCGAAATCTCGATATTTGTTGATAAAAATCAAATTTTCTTGAAGAGCGGACTCCGGACCTGCTGGACATCAGCCGCCGAGAAGAACTTTTCCATGTAGATGTCACGCTCGAAAAGCCGTCCCTGCATCAACGCAGTGATGCAGGCGTCGATCATCAACGGCGGTCCGCACAGATAGGCCTTGTGACCGCGGAAATCGTTGTCAAAGTGAGCCTTGGCTGCGTCGTGCACAAAGCCGCGGAATCCGCTCCAGTCCGAATCTGCCGGCTCATCCGACAGCGCAGGGACATAGCTGAAGTTGGGATGCTTGGCGGCCAGGGCCAGGAACTCATCGTGGTAATAGAGCTCTGCGCGTGTGCGCTGACCATACACGAGGGTCATCGGTCGCGTATCGCCGGCCTCGAGCAGATCGAGGATCATCGAGCGCGGGCTGGACAGGCCTGAACCACCCGCCATGAAAAGGAGCGACTCGGGCGCCGACTTGCGCACGAAGAAGCGCCCATAGGGGCCCGACAGGCGCACACGGTCGCCGACCTTGAGCTTCTCGTGCACCCAGGTCGTACCCCGGCCACCCGGCACGATGCGGATGTTGAGCTCGACCTCGCGCCCGGTCGACGGCGGATTGGCGAGCGAGAACGCACGGCTGTATTCGCCGCCCTCGAGGAAGAAATTGACGTACTGGCCGGCCTGGAAGTGCATCGGCTCGTCGGTCTCGATGAAGACGCCCTTGATGGTCGGGGTCAGGTTCTCGATGCGGGTCACCGTGCCGGGGAAGTCGCGCACCGGAATGGACTCGGCGTCGGGATCTTCCTCGATCTCGGCCTCGATGGTGACGTCGCTCTCCAGGCGCGCACAACAGGCGAGGGTCTTGCCTTCGTCGCGCTCGAAATCCATCAGCGCAAAAGTCGAGGCCTCACCGTGATCGACCTCGCCGTCAATGACCTGCACCTTGCAGGTTGCGCACAGGCCGTGGCAGCAGGCGTGCGGCAGCCAGATGCCGGCGCGAAGCGCAGCGTCGAGGATGGTCTGGTCGTCTTCGACCTCGATGGTCTGGCCGATGGGTTCAATGGTCAGCTCGTAGCTCATCGTTGGTTTCCGTGTCTCGGTTGGGGTGGGCGAGGACGCGGCGCGCGAATGTCGTGCGCCGCGGTTCGCTCAATCAGTTGCAGGTGCCGTTGATGCCGTTCAGGCCAGGGGTGCGGAAACGGATTACGTCCTTGTGCTTGAGCCCGTTCTCGGCCAGTGACTTGTCGAAGTCGAGCGCAACCGGCTTGCCCGACTTCAACCACTCGACTTTTGCCCAGTCGATCTGGGCAAAATCGGGGTGATAGCCGAAGGCGGCCTGCATCGGTCCAGCCACCACGTCGCCGAAACGCATTGTCGGCGGGAATGGAAAGCAGAACGGGGAGCAGAACAGCAGGTGGTCTTCCCAGCCGATGTAGAGCAGTTGGGCGCCGTGGAACTTGTCCTGCGAGTCGGCAGGGGCGAATTCATATTTCGAGATTGCGGCAACAGCCATGTCTTGTCTCCTTGCTAGCGCTTGGTCGCTGCGGGCGCCGTGGCGCCCGCAGCCGGTCGCGGTCAGATGTTCTTGGTTGCCTGCCCGCGCCACTCGTCGAAGTTCTTCTTGTCCTCCGAGATGTCGAAGTCAAGGTTGTCGCGACCGTTCTCGAAGTTGTAGTACTTCAGCACGGCGGCGAGCGGGTCGAAGCCTTCGGCGGTCGGGTCGGTCCCCTCAGGGAAGCAGTTGCCCTGATAGATCTGATGCACCGGCAGCCAGGCCTGGACGTACTTCTCCGGCTCGTGCTCGAAGATCTCCTTACAGTGATCCGAGCAGAAGTGGTACTTCTCGGCCTTGTAGTCGACCTCGCGGTAGCAGATCTTGGTCGGATCGCCCGGCTCGGTGAACACCAGCGGGATCTGGCAGGTCTGGCACAGCATGGGCAGCGTCTTGTTGTAGAACCGGTTGCCCTTGGCCGCCTGCTCGCGCCAGAACTCGTAGCGCGGACGGTATTGCTTATCGAAGCTCTCCGGGTACTTGCTCGACAGCCAGGCCATCTCGTCCTCGTCCGGCATCCAGGTGTGGAAGTTGGCGGCGGCGGCGTAGTTATAGAAGGTGCTCCACGCCTGGTGCGACAGATGGTCCTTCTCGAGCGCGATCTGCTCGGCGCACTTGGGCATGGTGATGCCGTAGCGGGCGAGGTCCTTGAACAGCGCACCGCCGTTCTCCTCGAAGTACACCTCCCAGGCTTCCTTCCAGCTCATCGTGCGCTTGGGCAGCATATAGTCCATCATCATCGCGACCAGGGTCAGCACGCGGTAGCCGCGCCAGGTCCACTTGTCGATCCAGCGCTGAACGATGGGCACGTTGGCCGGGTCCTGCTCGAGGATGAACTTGATTACCTCCAGGCCCAGCGTCATGTGGCGTGCTTCGTCGGACTGGGCCGAGAAGCCGAAGGTCATCGTGCCCATGTCGCCGTTGTAGGCCGCGCCCGAGACGAAGGGCACGAACAGCAGGTTGGTGAGCACGTACTCGAACGAGAAGCCGATCGAGACCATGAACTCGAACGGGCCAGCAGTGATGGCGTCGTCGAAGAAGGACTTCGGCACCGACAGGAACCACACGCGGTCATGCATGTGATGGAAGTCGTGCATGCCGTTGTAGTACTTGTTGTAGTTCGAGATCGAGTGCACCTGGGTCTGGGCGTGACGGATCTCGTCGAGCGACTGCATCAGGCAGGCGACGCGCGGCCCCGGGCCGGGGAAGGCACGACCGGCATGGGCGAAGCCACGGTGGGCAACGTACTCGAGCGGGCTGATGCCGCTGATGAAGAGCTTGACGGTGTTGATGTAGCGCGCGTCGGTGACGTTGAGGTGGCCGTTGTTCTGGTTGAAGGCGTCGATGATCGCGTAAAGCTTGCGCTCCTTCTCGGCCTGGTACTTCCAGTAGGCATCCATGGTCAGGCGGAACGGGTCCTCCCACTTGTCCCAGTCGTGGATCTTGATCCCCTCGTAGGCGATGCACGGGTAGATGTCTTCCATCTTCTGGTACGACGGGGTCCAGTCCAGACCGCGCGTCATCACGGCATAGCGCTCTTTCAGGCCGAGCTTCTTCTTCGCAACTTGCATGTCCATTTTCGTGTCTCCTCGGGGGCTCAGGATTTCCAGAACAGGGTGATTTCGTCGTCGGTCTGATCGAGGTTGCCCGACATGGTGATCATGTTGACCTGCAACTCCTGCAGATCGTAGTCGCGGCCAATGAGCTCCTCGATCGTCTCACGGCGCACGACGAGGCGGCCGTCGGCGTTGATCTTCACCATCGCGGGCTGCTCATCCACGACCGCCGAGGGGTTGTCCTGCAGGATCGCCTCGATGATGGGGCGAGTGTCTTCGTTGGTTTGCAGCGCTAGAAATACGGTCGACATGGAAACTCCGCTCAGATTGCAACGCCGGCCTTGGCCATGCGCGCGTTGAACTGCTGGACGACATCGGCCATCACGGCATCGGTGCGCTCGCCCAAAGCAATACGGGCAACAGGAAGCAGCGCCGCCGCAGCGCGATCACGCCAGGCGGTCAGCCACTGGGACAGGATCTGCTTGTTTTCGGGCGACTCGGCCGCCGCGATCTTCACCGTCGCGTCCACCCATTTCTTCGTTTCGGCGTACCAGTCAGTCATGAACTGCGTAAGCATCGCCACCGGGGTACCACCCTGCGAAGACAGGACGTCGTCGATGATGGTGTCGTACACGAGCGGATACATCAGACCGTCGAGAACCACGTTCTGCACCACGAAAAGTTCGACGGGGTCCTTGATGACAAAAGAGTCCTCGACATAGCGGCGCAGCCCCTGCCAGGTGTCGTCTTCCGTCCACGCGCGCTTGGCCTCATCCAGCGACTCGACGTCGCCGAGCAGCAAGCCCACGCGGGTGATGTACTGGGCAATGCCAAGCTGATCCATCGCCTGGTAGATGTGGGGCTGCGAGAAGCCCGTGCCGTAGCTGTAGGCACAGACGCTGGCGTTATTCATGTTCGAGCCCCAGGCCACGTGGCGCAGCGGCAGGAGCAGCTTCAGAACGGTGTCACGCAGCGACTCGGGCAGCGTCGACGCAAGACCGCGATTCTCGACGAAGTCGAAGTTGGCCTCGGCCGTGTCCTGCTGTTTCGCGCGCGCCAGCGTGTAGGCGCCGTAGTAGAACTGACGCGGATCCTTGAACGCATACCAGTCCGCCATCTTGATTGCCGTCCGGGACGCATCGTAAATCTCGTGCTCGGGATCCCAGGTCGGACGGTAGTGGAAGTTCGCCGTCTGCTGCATGTCGAGCGTGCCTTCCTGGTACCGCGAAGCCGGCTTGTCCGCGCCGATACGACGGGCGATGTTGTCGAAGGTGTGCCGCAGAGGCTTGATGGACACCGTGCGCAAATCGATTTGCATGAACTCTCCTCCTGTTGATTTAACAGCGACTCAACGGAATCGCTGATGGGTTGCCTGATGCAGACTCCAGTTCCATTCGGAACCTTCCGACTCCGCGGATTCGTCGCGCGGTCCGAGTTGAATCACTTCATTGGTGGTGCAGAAGGCCTCGTACGCATCCGCCGGAAGCAGCATCTCAGCGAACAGTTCAGGGTCGCCGATCGCGAACTCGAACTCCACGAAGCCATCGGGGCGACGCTCGATCAAGCGCACGAACTTGCGATTGAGGTCGATCGCCGGCTGTTGGTCGGTCATGCCTCTGTCTCCTTCCTTTTCATTGAGTCGGACTTGCTGCGCGAACACTACTAACAATTTCCGTGCCAATTTCGTGAATCGCCGCCATTTCGGGACATTTCCTCTGCGTCTCGAGATTCCCTTCCCATTTGTTACGCTTATCGCTTCATCAATTGCCCAAGGCGACTCTTTCGTTGATCATTTGATCACTTTGCTTTATTGCTTCGCAGCAAAGACCGGGGCCGCCCCATACATCGCTGAGCACAAGGGCGATGGAGCAAGCACTGATGGGCGTCAGGCCGAGCGTTCTCGGCCCCGCGGCAACCAAACCACGGAGCAAGCTCGCTAACCCCGAGCCTGCGCCATTATTAACCCGGCCCTTAAATA
>DMCZ01000162.1:0-613 GCA_003446655.1 Thauera sp.
AAGAGACAGTCCAGGGCCAGCCCGAGCACGTGGTGAATTACTTCTTCTTCGTCGCGGAGGAAGTGCGCGAACTGATGGCTCAACTGGGCATCCGCAAGTTCGACGAGCTGATCGGCCGTGCCGACCTGCTCGACATGAAGAAGGGTATCGCGCACTGGAAGGCGCAGGGACTGGATTACTCGCGCATCTTCTATCTACCGCCGGTCCCGGCCGAGGTGCCGCGCCTGCACACCGAGACCCAGGACCATGGCCTCGACAAGGCGCTCGACAACCAGCTCATCGCGCTCGCCGCGCCGGCGCTGGAGAAGGGCGAGAAGGTCAACATCGACCTGCCGGTTCGGAACATCAACCGCACCGTCGGCGCCATGCTGTCGGGCCAGGTGGCGGCGCGCTACGGCCATGCCGGGCTGCCCAACGACACCATCCACATCCGCCTCAACGGCACCGCCGGTCAGAGCTTCGGCGCCTTCCTTGCGCGCGGCATCACGCTGGAGCTGGTGGGCGAGGGCAACGACTACGTCGGCAAGGGCCTGTCGGGTGGCCGCATCGTCGTCCGTCCGAAGGCCGAGTTCCGCGGCGCCACCGGCGACAACATCATCGTCGGCAACACCGT
>DMCZ01000162.1:767-3405 GCA_003446655.1 Thauera sp.
TTCGAGCAGCGCTGCAACATGGCGCAGGTCGCGCTCGAGCCGCTGCCCGACGAGATCGCCGCGCGCAAGGGTTCGGAGTCGGGCGACGAGCTCGAGTCCCACGGCCGCGTCGACATCGACCACCTGACGATGGGCGACGAGCTCATCCTCAAGGGCCTGATCGAGCGCCACGTCCGCTTCGCCGGCAGCGTGCGCGCCCGCGAGATCCTGAACAACTGGGGCGTCTGGCGGAAGAAGTTCGTCAAGGTGTTCCCGCACGAGTACCGTCGCGCGCTGGCCGAGATGGCGGAGCAGCGCGAAGCAGAGAAGGAGGCCGCATAAATGGGCAAGCCCACTGGATTTCTCGAGCATCAGCGTCTGTCCGAGGCCTACGAGCCGGTCGACAAGCGTCTGAAGACCTACAAGGAGTTCGTCCTCCGCCTGACCGACGAGCAGGCGTCGATCCAGGGCGCGCGCTGCATGGACTGCGGCATCCCGTTCTGCAACAACGGCTGCCCGGTCAACAACATCATCCCGGACTGGAACGACCTCGTGTATCGCGGCCACTGGCGCGAGGCGATCGAGGTGCTGCACTCGACCAACAACTTCCCCGAGTTCACCGGCCGCATTTGCCCGGCGCCCTGCGAGGCGGCGTGCACGCTCAACATCAACTCCGATCCGGTGGGCATCAAGTCGATCGAGCACGCGATCATCGACAAGGCCTGGGAAGAGGGCTGGGTCGTGCCGCAGCTGCCCGAGGCGAAGACCGGCAAGAAGGTCGCCGTGGTCGGTTCCGGTCCGGCGGGCCTCGCGGCCGCGCAGCAACTCGCGCGCGCCGGCCACGACGTCACCGTGTTCGAGAAGAACGACCGCGTCGGCGGCCTGCTGCGCTACGGCATCCCCGACTTCAAGATGGAGAAGTGGCTGATCGACCGCCGGGTCGAGCAGATGCAGGCCGAAGGCGTCCGCTTCCGTACCGGCGTGGTGGTGGCGGCCAAGGAGATGCCTGCCGGCATCGTTAATGACGCCAAGGAATTCGTCAGCGCCGAGCAGCTGCAGCAGGATTTCGACGCCGTCGTACTCGCCGGCGGCGCGGAAGTGCCGCGCGACCTGCCGGTGCCGGGGCGTGAGCTCGCTGGCGTGCACTACGCGCTCGAGTTCCTGATCCCGCAGAACAAGCAGGTCGCCGGCGACAAGCCCAACCCGATCTCGGCCAAGGGCAAGCATGTGGTGGTGATCGGCGGTGGCGACACCGGCTCCGACTGCGTCGGCACCTCCAACCGCCACGGCGCGGCCAGCGTGACCCAGTTCGAGCTGATGCCGATGCCGCCCGAGCAGGAGAACAAGCCGCTGGTGTGGCCGTACTGGCCAACCAAGCTGCGCACCTCCTCCTCGCACGAGGAAGGCTGCGAGCGCGACTTCGCGGTGGCCACCAAGGAGTTCATCGGCAAGAACGGCAAGGTCAAGGCGCTCAAGGCCTGTCGCCTGGAGTGGAAGGACGGCAAGATGTCCGAGGTGCCGGGCTCCGAGTTCGAGATCAAGGCCGACCTGGTGCTGTTCGCGATGGGCTTCACGCAGCCGGTGGGCGGCGTGCTCGAGGCCTTCGGCGTCGACAAGGACGCGCGCGGCAACGCCAAGGCGACCACCGACGGCGAGGGCTGCTACACGACCAACGTGCCCAAGGTGTTCGCCGCCGGCGACATGCGCCGCGGGCAGTCGCTGGTGGTCTGGGCAATCCGGGAAGGTCGCCAGTGCGCGCGCGCGGTGGATGAGTTCCTGATGGGTGAGAGCCTGCTGCCGCGCTGATATCCTCTGCGCTCAGCCGTGACGCGAAGGGGCGGCCTGCGGGTCGCCCCTTGTTCATTGCGTGTCCGCAACTTCACAGCCATCCCCCCGCCTGCCGGTCGCAAGGAGCGTCCCCATGCCCAAGGTCCTCGTCATCAACGGCCCCAATCTCAACCTGCTCGGCACCCGCGAGCCGCACATCTATGGTTCGACGACGCTCGCCGACGTCGAGAACGGCCTGCGCACGCAGGGCGAGGCGCTCGGCGTCGAGGTGCTGTGCTTCCAGAGCAACCACGAGGGTGCGATCGTCGATCGCATCCACGCCGCGCGTGCCGAGGGCGTGAGCTGGATCCTGATCAATCCGGGCGCCTACACGCACACCAGCGTGGCGATCCGCGATGCGCTCGCGGGCGTGGCGATTCCCTTCGTTGAGCTGCACATCTCCAACGTGCACAAGCGCGAGCCTTTCCGTCACCACTCCTACCTGTCGGATGTGGCCGAGGCGGTGATGGCCGGCTTCGGTACCCAGGGCTACGGCCTGGCGTTGCAGTTCATCGCTGGCCGTCTCTGATCGCGCCGGCGCCCGCACGATGCAGATGGATGCGCTCGGCTGGATCGTCACCGCCGTCGCCATCCTGCTCACCGGCATCTCGAAGGCCGGTCTTGGCGGCGCGCTGGGCGGGCTGGCGGTGCCCTTCATGTCGATGTGGATCTCGCCGCGCGACGCGGTCGCGGTCGTGCTCCCCATCCTGATCGTGATGGACATGGTCGGCATCCGCGTGTGGCGCGGCAAGGGCGAGTGGGCCGACCTGCGCCATCTGATTCCGGCCGCGCTGCTCGGCATCGCGCTGGGCACGCTGCTGTTCGGCGTGCT
>DMCZ01000162.1:3587-3873 GCA_003446655.1 Thauera sp.
GCACCCGCGCCGCGCGGCGGCGCTGCGGTGCCGCGCGGTTTCGCCTGGCTGTGCGGCGCTACCGCCGGCTTCACCAGCACGCTCGCCCACGCTGGCGGGCCGCCGGTGATGGCTTATCTGCTCAGCCGCCGCATGGCCAAGGAGGCCTTCGTCGCCACCTCGGTGTTCTTCTTCACCGTGATCAACCTCGCCAAGCTGCCCTTCTATCTCGGCATCGGGCTCTTCAGCCGCGAAACCTTGCTGATGTCGGCCATGCTGCTGCCACTGGTGCCGCTTGGTGTGTGGC
>DMCZ01000162.1:4121-4454 GCA_003446655.1 Thauera sp.
AAGCTGGTGTGGGATGGTCTCGCCGCTTGAGCGCGCCAGCGTGAAAGGGGCGGGCGCCCGGCTCCGGGCTGCGGACTGCCGATGAGCGGTAAAACCTTGTCGCAATTTGTCTTGTTGCGTCGCCGCGGAAACGGTCACGCATCACGTTCACACGCATGTTGCAGGCGTATTATCCGGGCTCCTGATTTTGCCCCGGAGTGCAGCCGTGCTCGAGTCCGCAAGTCGCCCCGCCGAAGTTCGAGCCCAACCCGCGCCGCCTGTGCGTGCGCAGGGGGCCTCGCGGCTGCGTGCGCTGCTGCGCTCGCCCTGCGTGGCGTGGCTGCAGGCGCTGGG
>DMCZ01000162.1:4695-5139 GCA_003446655.1 Thauera sp.
GTGGCGCCAGGGCGTGAAGCATGGGTTCGCGATCTCCTCGCCCATCTTTTGATTGGGGCGCTGCTGTTCCTGATGGCGGGCAGCATGCTGCGCTTCGGGGTGGCGATGGTGGTGCTGTTCTCCGCCTTCACGCTGGGTAATGCGATCAAGCTTGCCGTCCTCGGCGGGCCGGTGATGCCAGACGACTTCTCGGCCGCCCGGAACCTCTTCATGCTGCTCGATGGCTGGCAGCTGTGGGGGAGTGCCGCGCTGCTCGCCCTGCCGCTGAGTGCGCTGCTGTGGATGTTTGCCTGGCGCCGGCCGCGGGCATGGATGGCGCTTGGTGCAGTGGTCGCTGGCCTTATCGGGCTGCAGGTGCAGCCGGCGCCCGTGTCCGCCTGGCTGGACGCACGCTTCGGCGACTGGGTGTGGAACCAGCGCGGCAATTACGAGATGCGCGGCCTG
>DMCZ01000162.1:5372-8381 GCA_003446655.1 Thauera sp.
AACGAGGTGGATGATGCGCTGAGCCTGCTCGGCGCCACCCAGCCCAGCCCCTTCCTCAAGGCTGCGGCGCTGCGCCCGGAGCGCGGTGGGCGCAACGTGCACATGATCGTGCTCGAATCCTTCTGGGATCCGGTCGCGCTGAAGGCTGCCGGCCTGTCGACCGATCCGCTCGACCCAGCCTTCCGCAAGCTGTGGAAGGCGGCTGGCAATGCGCGCACGCTGTCGCCGGTATTCGGCGGCTACACCGCCAATGCCGAGTTCGAGGCGCTGTGCGGCTTTCCGGTGAAGACCGATGCGGTGTTCTTCGAGGGGCGGCTGCGTCGCGACGTGCCGTGCCTGCCGCGCCACCTGGGCGAGGCCGGGTATCGCAGCTTTGCCTCGCACCCCAATGCTGCGCCGTTCTGGAACCGCATCAACGCCTATCGTCGCGTGGGCTTCGAGCAGTACTGGTCCGATCGGGACTTCGTGCTCGATGACATGAACGGCGAGTTCCTCAGCGACGCGTCGCTGTTCCGCCAGGTGCTCGACCGTGTCGGGCCCGAACTCGGCGCGCAGCCGGTGTTCAACTACGTGCTGACCTACTTTGGCCACCTCGACTACCCGCTCAATTCGGCCAGGCCGGAGGTGATCAAGGCCGCCACCGACAACGGTCTGGTGCAGGCCTACGCCAACACGGTGTACTACAAGTCGCGCGAGCTGATGAGTTTCGTCAAGGAACTGCGTAAGCGCGATCCCGATGCCATCATCGTGATGTTCGGCGACCACCTGCCCTCGCTCGGCTGGAACCACGGCGGCTATGCTGAATCGGGCCTGCTCGCACCCAACCGCAGCGAGTTCGACGACGAGATGTTCCGCACCATGGTCGCCACGCCGCTGGTGGTGATCGATGGCAAGCGTGGTCCGATCAAGACCGGGGACCTGCCGATGTACGCACTACCGGCCTTGATCCTCGACCTCCTCGGAGATGATCGGGACACCATGCTGCGCTTCGCCGCCCGCGCCGACGATACGGTGCGTGTGCGCCCGCTGCCCGGCGTGCATTTCACGCTCGAAGGCGAGGCGCTGACGGTGTGTCGCAGCGGCGAGCTGCGGCCGGCCTGTGAGCCTTCCCTGGCCTGGGTCGAGGCCGTAGGCGTGCTCAAGCGCGACCTGTTCAGCGGCGAGCAGCATGCATTGAGCGCCGCCGAGCGCCTGCGTGGTCTGCAGACCGTGGAGCTGGAAGCCGACGAGCTCGAGGCAGCGAGCGCATCGTCCGAAGAGATCCTGCCCGTCAGCGACACCGACGTCTGATCGGCAGCGCCGCCGTGCAGCCCTGGGGATGAGGACTCACGATTCACCCCCAGTGTGCAAGAAACCGCCGTCTCACTGCTTCTGCACGATCGCGCTGCCACCGCCGTGGCGCAGCGGTTCGCTGACCGCGGTCACCGTGCCGTCGGCGTTGAAGCGGATGCCGTTGGCGGCGCCGATCTGATCCGTCTCGCGCCATTTGTGGCCCTTCGCTTCCAGCGCCTTGGCCTGTTCGCTGCCCGGGAAGTTCAGCAGGGTCTCGACCAGCGTGGTGTCGCCATTGCGCTGGCTCATGCGCGGCGCGGCGAGCGCATCGGCCAGGCTCATGCCCAGATCGACGTGATTGACGATGGTCTGCAGCGCGGTGGTGATGATGGTCGAGCCGCCGGGCGAGCCGATCGTGAACACGGGGGCGCCGTCCTTGAGCACGATGGTCGGGCTCATGCTCGAGCGCGGGCGCTTGAAGGCCTCGGGCACGTTGGGATGTGGGCCCTCGAAGTCGAAGTCGGTGAGCTCGTTGTTGAGCAGGAAGCCGCGCCCCGGCACCACGATGCCGCTGCCGCCCCAGTCTTCGATGGTGAAGGTGTAGGCGACCACGTTGCCCTCGCGGTCGGACACGGCCAGGTGGGTGGTGTGCATGGATTCCTGCGCGCGCGGCTGCGGCTGCGGGCGCAGCGGCACCGAGCGGTCGTCCTCGAAGGGGTAGGGGTCACCGGCCGCGACCTTGCCCGGCGCGGCGCGCTCGCCGATCTGCTTTGCGCGCTCGCGGGCATAGTCCTTGGACAGCAGGCCGTCCTTCGGTATGTCGACGAACTCTTCGTCGGCGACGTAGGCGTTGCGGTCGGCGAAGGCCAGGCGCGAGGCCTCGAGGTAGAGGTGCTCGATCTCGGCGCGCGGCTTGCCGGCGAGGTCGAAGGTCTCGAGCAGGTTGAGCGCCTGCGCGATCGCGATGCCGCCGCTCGAGGGCGCGGGCATGCCGTGGATCTCGTAGCCGCGATAGGTCGAGCGCACCGGCTGGCGGATGCGCGCCTCGTAGTCCTTGAGGTCGGCCATGGTGAGGTCGCCGGCGATCACGCTCACGCCTGGATTGACCGGCGGGTGGTTCACCGCCGCCACCATGCTGGCCGCGATCGGCCCCTCGTAGAAGGCCTTCACGCCGCCGCGCGCGATGTCGCGGTAGGTCTGCGCGAGGTCGGGGTTGCGGTGCACGCTGCCCACCGGCAGCGCCTTGCCGTCCTGCAGGTAGAGCGCCGACGCGGTCGAGAAGCGCGCGAACTTGGCCTCGTTGATCGTGTTGATGCGGTGGAAGTTGGGGCCGACGGTGAAGCCTTCCTCCGCGACCTGGATGGCGGGGGCGAGCACCTTGTCGAAGCCCATCGTGCCGTAGCGCGTCAGCGCCTCGTGCCAGCCGCGCACGGTGCCGGGCACGCCGACCGAGATGCCGTTGGGCACGGTGGCCTTCCAGTCCATCGCCTTGCCTTCGGCGTCGAGGAAGACGCCGGGGTGGAAGTTCGCCGGGGCGAGCTCGCGGTGGTCGAGCGCGATCACGCGCTTGTCCTTCGCCGAATAGATCAGCATGAAGCCGCCGCCGCCGATGCCGCAGCTGAACGGATCGGTCACGCCGAGCGTGGCCGCTGCTGCGACCGCAGCGTCGATCGCGTTGCCGCCGGCGTTCAGGATCTCCATCGCTGCCAGGCTGGCTTCGTGCGAGATGGTGGCGAC
>DMCZ01000264.1 GCA_003446655.1 Thauera sp.
GGCGCCAAGATGGTGTTCGAGGACACCTGCGTCGGCTGCAAGGTGTGCACGATCGCCTGCCCGTTCGGCACCATCAACTACAACCAGGACACCGGCAAGGTGCAGAAGTGCGACCTGTGCGAGGGCAACCCCGCCTGCGCCAGCGCCTGTCCGACCGGTGCGATCACCTATGTCGACGCCGACTGGACGGGCATCGACAAGATGCGCGCCTGGGCCGCCAAGGCCAACACGCCGGCTTCGGCCGCTGCCTGAGGAGGACGGATCATGGGATGGAATCGAAAGATCCTGCGGGTGAACCTCACGGCCGGCACCTGCACGGAAGAACCGCTGAACATGCAGTGGGCCGACGAGTACCTCGGCTCGCGCGGCCTGGCCACCAAGTACCTGGTGTCCGAGATCGACCCCAAGGTCGATCCGCTGTCGCCCGACAACAAGATGATCATGGCTACGGGGCCCTTGACCGGCACCATGGCTTCGACCGGCGGCCGCTACACCGTCGTCACCAAGGGCCCGCTTACCGGCGCGATCGCCTGTTCCAACTCGGGCGGCTTCTTCGGCGCCGAGATGAAGTTCGCCGGCTGGGACATGGTGATCTTCGAGGGCAAGTCGCCCAAGCCGGTGTGGCTCTACATCGAGAACGACAAGGCCGAGCTGCGTGACGCGTCCGGCCTGTGGGGCAAGAGCTGCTGGGAGACGGAGGAGCAGATCAAGGAGACGCTGCAGGATCCGCTGGTGCGCATCTCCTCGATCGGCAAGGCGGGCGAGAACCAGGTGCTCTACGCCTGCGTGGTCAATGACCTGCATCGCGCGGCCGGTCGTTCCGGCGTGGGCGCGGTGATGGGCTCGAAGAACCTGAAGGCGGTGGCGATCCGCGGCACCAAGGGCGTGTCCGGCATCAAGGACTTCGGCGCCTTCCTCAAGGCCACCAATGAGGCCAAGAAGGTGCTCGCCGACAACGCGGTCACCGGCCAGGGCCTGCCCAAGTACGGCACCCAGGTGCTGATGAACGTGATCAACGAGATTGGTGCGCTGCCCACCCGCAACCATCGCGACGTGCAGTTCGAAGATGCCTCGAAGATCTCCGCCGAGGCTATGCACGAGAAGCGCGCCTCCGACGGCAAGACGCACCTGGTCACCAACGCCGCCTGCTTCGGCTGCACCATTGCCTGCGGCCGCATCTCGGAGATCGACAAGGGCCACTTCACGGTCAAGAACAGCCCGAAGTACTGGGGCGCCTCCGGCGGCCTGGAGTATGAAGCGGCGTGGGCGCTCGGCGCCGCCAACGGCGTGGGCGACCTTGAGGCGCTGCAGTATGCCAACCTGATCTGCAACGAGCAGGGCATGGACCCGATCTCCTTCGGTGCCACGGTCGGTGCGGCGATGGAGCTCTACGAGCTCGGCATCCTCAATGACGAGAAGATCGGCATCCCGGCGCCCTTCGGCTCGGCCGAGGCGCTGGCGAAGATGGTCGAGATGACCGCGGTGGGCGAGGGCTTCGGCAAGGAGCTCGGCATGGGCAGCAAGCGCCTGTGCGAGAAGTACGGCCGTCCCGAGCTGTCGATGAGCGTGAAGGGCCAGGAATTCCCCGCCTACGACTCGCGCGGCATCCAGGGCATGGGCCTGGCCTACGCCACCTCCAACCGCGGCGCCTGCCACCTGCGCGGCTACACGGTCGCGTCCGAGGTGCTCGGCATCCCGGTCAAGACCGATCCGCTCACCACCGACGGCAAGCCCGAGCTGGTGAAGGCCTTCCAGGACGCCACCGCGGTGTTCGACTCGGCCGGCATCTGCGTGTTCACCAGCTTCGCCTGGACCCTGGCCGACGTGCAGCCGCAGGTCGCCGCCGCCTGCGAGGGCGACTGGAGCATGGAGAAGCTGAACGAGGTGGGCGAGCGCATCTGGAACATGGAGCGCATGTTCAACAACGCCGCCGGCTTCACCGCCAAGGACGACAACCTGCCGCCGCGCCTGACCCAGGAACCGGCCAGGACCGGTCCCGCCAAGGGCCTGGTCAACGGCCTGGCGAAGATGCTGCCCGAGTACTACCAGGTACGCGGCTGGACGCCCGCGGGCGAACCGACTGCAGAGACGCGCGCGCGTCTGGGCTTGTGATCGTGTAAGCGCACACGGGCGCCCCCTCGGGGCGCCCGTGCTTCGTTCGAGGGTTCCCACATGAAACACCTGATTCTCGGCAACGGCCCAGCGGGGGTCGTTGCCGCCGAGACCCTGCGCAAGGCCGCGCCTGCCGACGACATCCTGATGGTCGGCCACGAGGACGCACCGCCGTATTCGCGCATGGCCATTCCCTACCTGCTCGAAGGCAACATCGACGAGTCGGGCACCTGGCTGCGCAAGGGCGCAGACCACTTCGAGCGCCTGCGTATCCGCCAACTGCGCGGCCGCGCAGTGGCGCTCAATACCGAGAAGCGCACCGTGCTGTTCGACGACGGGCACTTCGAGGACTACGACCGCCTGCTGATTGCCACCGGCTCGCACCCGGTGCGCCCGCCCATCCCCGGCGTGGACCTGCCCGAGGTGCAGACCTGCTGGACGCTCGCCGACGCGCGCGCGATCGCCGCCCACGCCAGGCCCGGCGCGCGCGTGCTGCAACTCGGCGCCGGCTTCATCGGCTGCATCATCATGGAAGCGCTCGCCAAGCGCGGCGTTCAGCTCACCGTGGTGGAGATGGGCGACCGCATGGTGCCGCGCATGATGACGCCCAAGGCCGGCGGCATGATCAAGCGCTGGGTCGAGGACAAAGGCATCCGTGTCGTGACCTCGGCGGGTGTGCAGCGCATCGACCGTGGCAGCGAGGTGGGTGCCGATGCGCCGCTGGTGGTGACGCTGTCGACCGGCGACCGGCTGGACTGCGACCTGGTCATCGTTGCCGCCGGCGTCGCGCCAAACGTCGCCTTCCTGGAGGAGACGCC
>DMCZ01000183.1:0-7213 GCA_003446655.1 Thauera sp.
CCGGACGCCCACACCTACATCCTCGGCAAGGATCTGCCGCTCGAGCAGACGATCGCCAACATGTCGAAGGTGCTGGCGGACCTGGGCATCAAGATCGAGATCGCGTCGTGGCGCAATCTGGTGCCCAACGTGTGGTCGCTGCACATCCGCGACGCGCATTCGCCGATGTGCTTCACCAACGGCAAGGGCGCGAGCAAGGAGAGCGCGCTGGCCTCCGCCCTGGGCGAATACATCGAGCGGCTCAATTTCAACCACTTCTACAACGACCAGTTCTGGGGCGAGGACATCGCCAACGCGCCCTTCGTGCATTACCCGGACGAGCGCTGGTTCAAGCCCGGCCGCAAGGATGCGCTGCCGGCCGGACTGCTCGACGAGCACTGCCTGCGCATCTACGACCCCGAGGGCGAGCTGCGCGCCTCGCATCTGTACGACACCAACTCCGGCAACACCGCGCGCGGCATCTGCGCCCTGCCCTATGTGCGCCAGTCGGACGGCGCGGTAGTGTATTTCCCGACCAACCTCACCGACAACCTGTTCCTCAGCAACGGCATGAGCGCCGGCAACACGCTGGCCGAGGCGCAGGTGCAGTGCCTGTCGGAGATCTTCGAGCGCGCGGTGAAGCGCGAGATCATCGAGGGCGAGATCGCGCTGCCCGACGTGCCGGCCGAGGTGCTGGCGAAGTATCCCGGCATCGTCGCGGGCATCGAGGAACTGGAACGGCAGGGCTTTCCGGTGCTGGTGAAGGATGCGTCGCTGGGCGGGGTGTATCCGGTGATGTGCGTCGCCCTGATGAACCCGCGCACCGGCGGTGTGTTCGTCTCGTTCGGCGCGCACCCGAGCATGGAGGTGGCGCTCGAGCGCAGCCTGACCGAACTGCTGCAGGGACGCAGCTTCGAGGGCCTGAACGACCTGCCGCCGCCGACCTTCGAGACCGCCGTCGTCACCGACCCGCACAACTACGTCGAGCACTTCATCGATTCCAGCGGCGTGGTGTCGTGGCGCTTCTTCAGCGCGCGCGCGGATCACGACTTCGTCGAGTGGGACTTCTCCGGCCACGGCGAGAACTCCAACGCCGACGAGGCCGCGACCCTGTTCGGCATCCTCGCGGAGATGGGCAAGGAGGTGTACGTGGCGGTGCGCGACCAGCTCGGCGCCATCGCCTGCCGCATCCTGGTGCCGGGGTATTCCGAGGTCTATCCGGTGGACGACCTGATCTGGGACAACACCAACAAGGCGCTGCGCTTCCGCGAGGACATCCTGAACCTGCACCGCCTCGACGACGACGCCCTGGAGGCCTTGCTCGAGCGCCTGGAAGAGAGCGAGCTCGACGACTACACCGACATCATCACGCTGATCGGCATCGAGTTCGACGAGAACACGGTGTGGGGCCAGCTCACGATTCTGGAGCTGAAGCTGCTGATCAACCTCGCGCTGCAGCAGCTCGAGGAGGCGAAGGAGCGCGTCGAGGCCTTCCTGCAGTACAACGAGAACACCGTCGAGCGCGTGCTGTTCTACCAGGCCCTGAACGTGGTGCTGGAAGTGGTGCTGGACGACGAGATGGCGCTGGACGACTACGTCGCCAACTTCCGCCGCATGTTCGGCAACGCGCGCATGGACGCGGTGCTGGGGTCGGTGGACGGCAGCGTGCGCTTCTACGGGCTGACGCCGACGAGCATCAAGCTCGAGGGGCTGGATCGCCACCAGCGGCTGATCGACAGCTACCGCAAGCTGCACGCGGCGCGGGCGAAGGTGGCGGGCTGAGCTGGGCGGTGGGGCGGCGCAGGCGACGCGTATCGAGCACGAATCTCAGGCTCGCCCCTCGTTGATCAGCGACTTGAGATCGGCACCGGGGACGCGCGGCGCGGCGCGCATGAACTGTTGCAACGCGTCCACGGCCGCCGCGGCATCCGCTTGCTTGCTGCCTTCAGCCGGAACCAGGTCGGCAACCGGCTCGCCACGCAGGGTGATCGTGTAGCGATTGCCTGCCTGCACGCCGCGGAGCAGTTCGGGCAGTTTGGTCTTGGCCTCGTATGCGCCGATTTCAAGGTTCATCGCGATCTCCGATTGATATAGACCAGTCCCAGCAGGCATCAAGGACTCCACCCCCGACCGCAGCTGCGGACCTCGCGCCATCCTCGCCTTCCACCGACGCGACCCGCATGCTGTCGCCGCGTCGGCGAGTGACGGATGGCGCGTGCAGCCCGTCGTCTAGAACCCGGCTGCCCTCTGGTGCCTTACCGTCAATATCGTGACCTGGTCGCCATCGAACCGGTAGCGAACCACATAACCAGAATCACCGAACTGTATCGGCCAGTCGCGGAACGCTTCGTCCATGTCCTCGACGACCCGCCCCACCTGGGGGTGCGTCGCCAGGATGTTCACGCCCTCACGAATCGCCCTCACCGCGCGTTGGGCTGCAGCAGGATTCTTGGCGGCCAGAAACCGATGCAAGCGCTGGACGCTGGCGAGCGCCGGTTCCGACCAGATCAGGCGAGGCATCAGAGGTGCGCTCGGGGTGGCTCGACGTCGTTACCGGCCTCCAGTTCGGCCAGCCAGGCATCCGCCTCAGCGCCTGTGAGATGCAGGCCAGTGCTCTGAAAATGCTCCCAGGCGTCGAGCGCTTCCTGGCGAAAGGCCTCGCGCTGCTCCTCACGCGTCACGTATTGCTCGATCGCCTCGCGCATCAACCAGTGCACCGGGCGGCGGCGCCGATCGGCCAGGCTGCGAACGCGCGCCTTCAGGGGTTCATCAAGACGTACCGAAACAGGGGTCGTAGCCATGAGTAATCTCCTGTATTACACCTGACTGCAGTATAGCTTTGGTTTGCGCGCGGGCCTTCCTTGTATGGGACGGATCCTACGGAAAGCGCCCGCCCTCCCCGAAGTACTCCACCAGCCGGTCGAACACCAGGCGGATGCGCGCCGCCACCGGGCCGCGCTGCGGGCGATACACCGACAGGCTCCACGGCTCGGGCGCCAGCTCGGGCAACACTTCAACCAGCCGCCCCGCGCGCAGGTGCGGCGCGGCGAGGTAGGCGGTGAGCTGGCCGAAGCCGACGCCGGCGAGCACCGCCTCGGCCTCGGCGCCGGTGTCGTCGGTGGCGAAGGTGGGCGTACGCGGCAGCCACTGCTGGCCGCCAGCCAGGAACCACGCCCACGGCCGTCCAGTGTTGGGGTCGATGGCGACCGTGGTGGGGCGCTCGGCCAGATCCTGCAGCGAGTCCGGCACACCGCAGCGCGCCACCAGATCAGGCGCGGCGACGATGTGGAAGGACACGCTCGACACCGCACGCGCGACGAAGCGGCTGTCGCGCAGCACGCCGACGCGGATGCCGATGTCGATCTGCTCATCGACCACGTCGGCGAACTGGTCCGAGAAGCGCAGGTCGAGCTGCAGCCCCGGATGCTGCGCGCACAGCTCGGCGAGCACCCGCATCAGCCCGTGGCGGCCGAGCGCCCGCGGCGCGGTGATGCGCACCAGGCCGGCAAGCTCGCTGTCGCGTGCCTGCTCGGCACGCTGAAAGATCGCATCCACTCCCTGCAGGCTCTGCCGCGCGCGCGCTGCAAGCTGTTCGCCCGATTCGGTGATGCGGTTGTGGCGGGTGTTGCGGTGAAAGAGCAGCTCGCCGACGTGGTCCTCCAGGTCTTTCACCGCGCGCGTGACGGCCTGCGGCGACACGCCCAGGCGCGTGGCGGCTTCCTTGAAGTTGCGCGATTCGGCAGCGGTACAGAAGATGCGCAGCATTTCCAGGCGGTTGAGCATGCTCGGCTCCGGGCGTGGCGAAAGAGGTGCAGCCACACAGTATTCCAGCCAAAGGAATACTGAAATCTGAAATTATCCATTTATCGGATTTAGCCGCATACGGATACTTTCAGGGTCGCGGGCCGTGCGCCCGCTTGCTTCCAGGAATCCCGCCATGACCATCAAATCGCGCGCCGCCGTGGCCTTCGGCCCCAACCAGCCCCTGCAGATCGTCGAAGTGGATGTCGAACCGCCGAAAAAGGGCGAGGTGCTGGTGCGCATCGTCGCTACCGGCGTGTGCCACACCGACGCCTTCACGCTGTCGGGCGACGACCCCGAGGGCATCTTCCCGTCCATCCTCGGCCACGAGGGCGGCGGCATCGTCGAGGCGGTGGGCGAAGGCGTGACCTCGCTCGCGGTCGGCGACCATGTGATCCCGCTGTACACCGCCGAATGCCGCGAGTGCAAGTTCTGCAAGTCGGGCAAGACCAACCTGTGCCAGGCGGTGCGCGCCACCCAGGGCAAGGGCCTGATGCCCGACGGCACCACGCGCTTTTCCTACCAGGGCCAGCCGATCTACCACTACATGGGCACCTCGACCTTCTCGGAATACACCGTGGTGCCCGAGATCTCGCTCGCGAAGATCGACAAGGACGCCCCGCTCGACAAGGTCTGCCTGCTCGGCTGCGGCGTCACCACCGGCATCGGCGCGGTGCTCAACACCGCCAAGGTGGAAGAAGGCGCGACCGTCGCCATCTTCGGCCTCGGCGGCATCGGCCTGGCGGCGATCATCGGCGCGAAGATGGCCAAGGCCTCGCGCATCATCGCCATCGACATCAACCCGGCCAAGTTCGACATCGCGAAGAAGCTGGGCGCGACCGACTTCGTCAATCCTAAGGATTACGACAAGCCGATCCAGGACGTGATCGTCGAGCTGACCGACGGCGGCGTCGATTACTCCTTCGAGTGCGTGGGCAACGTCAAGCTGATGCGCGCCGCGCTCGAGTGCTGCCACAAGGGCTGGGGCGAATCGACCATCATCGGCGTGGCCGGCGCGGGGCAGGAGATCAGCACCCGGCCGTTCCAGCTCGTCACCGGCCGCGTCTGGCGCGGCAGCGCCTTCGGCGGCGTCAAGGGCCGCACCGAGCTGCCGAGCTACGTGCAGAAGGCGCAGAAGGGCGAGATCCCGCTCGACGATTTCATCACCCACACCATGCCGCTCGAGGACATCAACAAGGCGTTCGATCTGATGCACGAGGGCAAGAGCATCCGCACGGTGATCCACTTCTGATCCAGCAGCAGTCGAAGCGCGCGGCCTTGCTCCCTGAGAGCCCGGCCGCGCGCCCCTTTCCGACCCTACTTTGCCCGGAGGCATGGCGATGAGCCTGGAAATCCTCAGCACCCAGAAGAGCTTCGGCGGCTGGCACAAGCGCGTCCGCCACCATTCGCAGACGCTCGATTGCGACATGGTCTTCGCCGTCTACCTGCCGCCGCAGGCAGAACAGCCGGGCGCGCGCCTGCCGGTGCTGTACTGGCTGTCGGGGCTGACCTGCACCGACGAGAACTTCATGCAGAAGGCGGGCGCCCAGCGCATGGCGGCCGAGCTCGGGCTGATCATCGTCGCCCCCGACACCAGCCCGCGCGGCGCCGACGTCCCCGGCGACCCGGACGGCGCGTGGGACTTCGGCCACGGCGCCGGCTTCTATGTGAACGCCACCCAGGCACCGTGGTCGCAGCACTACCGCATGCACGACTACGTGGTCGAGGAGTTGCCGGCGCTGATCGAGGCGAACTTCCCCGCCTCCGACCAGCGCGGCATCAGCGGCCACTCAATGGGCGGCCACGGCGCGCTGGTGTGCGCGCTGCGCCACCCGGGGCGCTACCGCTCGGTGTCGGCGTTCGCGCCGATCGTCAATCCGATGAACTGCCCCTGGGGCGAGAAGGCGTTCTCGCGCTACCTCGGCGAGGATCGCACGCAGTGGCGCGAGTGGGATGCGTGCGAACTGATCGCGCAGGCCAGCGAGCGCCTGCCGCTGCTGGTCGATCAGGGCGAAGCCGACGGCTTTCTGACTGAGCAGCTCAAGCCCGAGGCCCTGCAGGCCGCCGCCACCGCCGCCGGCCACCCGCTGACGCTGCGCCTGCAGCCGGGCTACGACCACAGCTACTACTTCATCGCCAGCTTCATCGAGGATCACCTGCGGCATCACGCCCGTGCGCTGGCGGGGTAGGCTCCTGCACCTTGAGAGTCATCAAAACACGCATCGACTGGTGCTATATTTGATGCACACTCACAGGAGCTCTCCATGCGTACCACCCTCGCGCTCGACGACGACTTGCTCGCCAAGGCCCAGGCCCTCACCGGCATGACGGAGAAGACTCAGCTGGTTCGCGAGGCGTTACGCGCGCTGATCCAACGCGAAAGCGCAAAACGCCTCAGCCTGCTCGGCGGCTCCGAGCCGCAGCTCCGGGATGTCCCGCGGCGCCAACCTGCACCTCGCGCATGATCCTGGTCGATACCTCGATCTGGATCGATCACCTGCGCGCCGGCGACGAACACCTCCGCGGGCTGCTCGACCACGGCCGGGTGCTCTCGCACCCGTCGGTCGTGGGAGAACTTGCCCTCGGCAACCTGAACAACCGCAGCGTCATCCTGGATGCGGTGACCCAGCTGCCACAGGCCCAGATCGCGACGGATGATGAGGTTTTGCGCTTCATTGAAGCGCACGCGCTCTTCGGCCTCGGCATCGGCTACGTCGATGCAAGCCTCCTGGCTGCGACCCGACTTACCCCCGGCGCCAAGCTATGGACGCGCGACAAGCGGCTGCTGACTGCAAGCAGCCGCCTTGAGCTGGCCTACTTGCCCGAACACTGATCAAGGGCGTTCGCACACGCACCCTGCTCCGCAAACCAGCTCTTCGTATTGAACGAAGCTTCCCGTTGGTGTCGCACGGCGAGGAACCAGTCATACAAACGGATTGAGGACATCCACGCCGAGCGCCTTGAAGTCGGCGACATTGCGCGTCACCACCGTCAGGCCCTGCGTCCTAGCAGTCGCCGCGACCATCGCATCCTCGTAGAGCGTGTCGGACTGGCGGTGCATCAGCCGCGCCCATTCCCTGAAGGCCGCAGCATCCATCGCCAGCACGTTCCAGGCGCTGGCCACGCGCTCGAGCCAGGCCTCGATTTCCGCGGCCTTCTCCGGGTCCTGTTCGCGCGTGCGCTCGATTCCGGCCTGAATCTCGCCGAGCGTAACCGCCGACAGGAACAGGCTGGCGTCATCCACCGACTGCAGCCACGCGACCACGGCGCCGTGGGGTCGGGGCCTGCGCAGTTCGGAGACGACGTTGGTGTCGAGCAGGTACATGCCGGTCAGCCCAGATCCACCGGCGTGCGGCGCCTGGCCTTGCCGCGGGCGGGAACGAGCTCTTCGGTGCGCGCCTCGTCCGCCAGCAGCAAGGCCTTGAGCGAGGGC
>DMCZ01000183.1:7427-7858 GCA_003446655.1 Thauera sp.
GTCACGCTCTCGACGATCTGCGCGACCACGGCCTGGACCAGCAGGCCGACCAGCCCGCCGTTCGAGCTGCGGCCTTCGGCGCTGGAAGCGGTGGCTTCGCCTTGCCACAGCAACTGCTCGCTGCGCAGGTCGATGAGCTTCGCCTCGGCGGTGACGCGGCTCTCGCTCGACAGCACGGCATAGCTGGTGCCGTACTGCTTGATGTTGATGTAGAGCGCGGCGTCGGCACCGAAGATCTCGCGCAGCTTCTGCGGCCCGACCTCGTGCATTTCGCCCGGGTTGTAGAGCCCGTTCTGGCGGAAGGTCTCATCCACCAGGCTGACCGGGAGCACGTAGTAGCCCGATTCCGCCAGCGGCAGAGTGACCTGGGACAGCATGCTGTAGGTGGCGGCCACGTCGGGCGAGCTGTTGAGCGGCGGCAGGACCAGGAT
>DMCZ01000183.1:8112-8452 GCA_003446655.1 Thauera sp.
AGCCCGGCGCGCGTCAGGCGGAGGGAGGGGATTCGGAATCGCATCGTCGTTCGCTTCATTTCGGCCGCTTGAACTTGGCCAGCAGGAAGTCCATGTAGGGCGCGCTCTCCGGATAGAGCGCCTTCTCGGCCTCGAAGTACTTCAGCATCTGGTCGGTCTGTTCGCCCTCGGCGTAGAGCAGGCCGAGGTGGGCGTTGTATCCGGGCGGCACCGGCTTGCCGGCGGCGCGCGCCTTCTCCAGGCCGGCTTCGAGGCTGGCGATCTGCTCCTGCGGCCCGCTCTCCTTGGTGAAGTGGCCGTAGAGCGCGGGCTGGTAATCGCCCCAGTAGTAGAGCGGCCC
>DMCZ01000210.1:0-10509 GCA_003446655.1 Thauera sp.
CACGGCAGGTGCGGTAGAATTCGGCGCAGTCCGGGCGCTCGGCATTCCTTCGGGGGGTCGGGCGCTTTTCATTGCACGACCTCCATGACGTCAGCCGTCTCGCGCAGCTTTTCAGCGAGCGCGCGCAGGCCATCGGGGCCGATGCATACGGTAACGGTCGATGCTTCGTCGTCACTGGAAACGATCAGGCGATGGTGCGCAGGGTCGGCAACGACGACGCCTCGGCCCTCGGGGTGCCGGTAGAGGATGGCGGGCTTCATGCTGCCACCTCGACCTCTTGCTCGTCGGCGGCGATACCCAGGATGCGGGCAGCGACGACGGGGAACACTTCGCTGTCGACGAAGTAGTCGCGACCGATACGCCGGATGGCGCCGGCCTCGACCAGCGCGTCGCGGTTGAACTTGATGAAGTGGTTGAATGACGCGGGTCGCGTCCAGATGACACGCGCCCAGGTTGGGGCGTCGTGTTCGTAGTACTCGGCCTTGCGGCGCAGGCTTTCGATGTTCATTAGGAAAACTCCAGAAGTACCGTTCAGGCGGTAGGTGGAGTTTTCCCTTTGTATTCAGTAGTTTCTAGAACGCATCAAATCGCGAATTATTTTTTCTCGTACGGGCGCTTGCGCACCGCCGCGAGCAGCGTCGCCCGGGGATAGCGAAAAGTGCCATCACGGAACCGGGGCATGAACTGCATCATGAAGTCCACGGCCTCGTTGATTTCCGCGGGCGTCGGCTTCTCACCGAGTACGCGCAGCACATCGTCTGCATAGGCGCCGAGCACATCGGGTTTTGTAGGTCGGCCACGCTTGGCGCCCGGGGCCACGGCGCCATGCACCGCGGCACGCTTGTCATGCTCGTGCGGGCTTGCCAGTGCGACGCCGATCTCTTGTAACCGCTGCGCCATGACGCTGGCGAGCGGTTCCGGCATGGCACGCCCGGAGCGGGCGAAGGCGGCAGCGACCGCATACACGGTGCCCCAAGCGACGGGGTCGCCCTCCTTCGCGCGCTCGATGGCGTCCAGCACCTTCCACCCGAGATGCACCTCGGTGCTCATGACCACGCCCGTCCGACGGAGTCACGCAGCGCCTCGACGTTCAGGTGCGAGTAGCGCATCGCCATCATCGGGGTCTTGTGGTTGAGCGCCTGCATGATGGTGACGACCGACGCGCCCGACTGCGCCAGGATCGACGCGGCGATATGTCGGCAATGGTGGAACGTCCAGGGCGGCAGGTCGGCCAGCTTGCAGGCATTCTCCCAGGCGCGCGAGAAGTTGCCCGGGCCGAACACGAAGTCGTTGTCGCCGGCCAGCGGGGACTTGATGCGGCGCAGTTCCTCGACTACCCACGGCAGCAGCGGGGTCCGGTGCGGGGTGCCGTTCTTCGTGCGCAGGGTGTCGGCGTACCCTTCCTTGAGATTGACCGCGCCCCACTTCAGCGACTGCAACGTGCCTTTGCGCCATCCGGTTGTGCAGGCCATCGCAACGATGGCGGCGAGTTTGCGGTTACGGCTCACGCGGCAGGCTGCAACGAGTCGTTTGACGTCCTCGACCGTGACCGTGAGTGTCCGCCCCTCGCCGGCCTCCAGGCGACCGACGCCTCGGGTTGGCGACTGGTAGCCGCGCGGCAGCAGGCGACGGCGGCGCAGCTCACGAAAGATCGTCCCCAGGCAGGCAACGTAGCGATTCACGGTTGCAGGCGCGAGCGGTTGGTCGGTGGGGAGATACTTCACGCCCTCGCGCGTGGTCTGGATCTTGATCTTGCCGCGCTGCATGAGTGCGTCGATACCATCCTCGACGTCGTCGGCTGCAATGGTGGTGATGTCGCGATCACCGAAGAACTCAACCCAGAACTTGACGCGGGAAACGAAAGCGCCGTCACGGCCAGAATGGGCGGCGACGGTCGCGTTTGCCAGGTCGGCAAAGGATAGATTTTTCACGGCGGAACACTCCTGAAAACGCCCGAAAGGATGCGATGGTTTTTGCCATCGCTTCTTTCCGCCTGAATGGTGCTTCTGGAGTGTTCTTGGTGGGTGCTGACGGGGTCGAACCGCCGACATTCGCCTTGTAAGGGCGACGCTCTACCAACTGAGCTAAGCACCCGCGCCACCTTCCGGGAATGACCGGAACAGCAAAGTCCGTTAGTTTACTGAATCTTTCAGACCTTTGCCAGCGCGGAATTTTGGGACCTTGGCCGCCTTGATCTTGATGTTCTTGCCCGTACGCGGATTACGTCCCGTTCGCGCAGCGCGCTCCCCGACGTAGAAGGCGCCAAAACCCACCAGCGTCACCGTCTCGTTGTTCTGAAGGGCCTCGGTGACAGCGGCCACGGCTGCATCCAGCGCGCGCGTCGCGTCCGCCTTCGTCATGGATGCCTTCTCCGCAATACTTGCAACCAGTTCCTGTTTGTTCACTTGAACCCTCCGGATATGAACTGCAATGGGAAGAACTCCGCGACCTCTGCCTTTGGGCTCGGGATTCGACGGCATGGGACACGCCTTGCAAACTTCATGTTTTTATAGCGCGGCAAATTCAGGCCTGTCAACGACGGCCTTCCACGATGAAAAAAGCCGCAATGCACGTCTGCGCATTGCGGCTTTCCATCTTCAGGGGCGACTGTCTTGCACCGGCGGGTCAGTGCGCCCGCCGCCCGGCCGAGCCCGTCTCCCCTTCCTCACCGACTGCGGGGACAGCCGCCGGTGTCGCGTCGTCCGCGAGCGGTTCCGGGTTGCGCTCGAGCGCCAGCTCGAGCACCCGGTCGATCCACTTCACCGGAATGATCTCGATGGCGTTCTTGATGTTGTCAGGGATCTCGGCGAGATCCTTGACGTTCTCTTCCGGAATCAGCGCCGTGCGAATGCCGCCGCGCACCGCCGCGAGGAGCTTCTCCTTGAGCCCACCGATCGCCAGCACCTCGCCGCGCAGCGTGATTTCACCTGTCATGGCGACGTCACAGCGTACCGGAATGCCGGTGAGGACCGACACCAGTGCGGTGGAGATGGCGATACCCGCCGAGGGTCCGTCCTTGGGAATCGCCCCTTCCGGCAGGTGAATGTGGATGTCGCTCTTCTGGTAGAAGTCGGGATCGATGCCAAGCGAGCGCGCACGGCGGCGCACGACAGACAGCGCCGCCTGGATCGACTCCTGCATGACCTCGCCGAGCTTGCCGGTGGTAAGCACCTTGCCCTTGCCCGGCAGCTGCACCGCCTCGACCGTCAGCAGCTCACCGCCAACCTCGGTCCATGCAAGGCCCGTGACCTGGCCGACCTGGTTCTCCTTCTCGGCCATGCCGAAGCTGTGCTTGCGTACGCCGAGGAACTTGTCGAGGTTCTTGGCATTGACGACGATCTTGCTGCTCCGGCTCTTGAGCACAAGCTGCTTGACCACCTTGCGGCACACCTTCGAGATCTCGCGCTCGAGACTGCGCACGCCCGCTTCACGGGTGTAGTAACGCACGATGTCACGCAGGGCCTCTTCGGTCACCGAGAGCTCGTCGGGCTTGAGGCCGTTGTTCTTCATCTGCTTGGGCAGCAGATAGCGCTGGGCGATGTTGACCTTCTCGTCTTCGGTGTAGCCCGACAGCCGAATGACTTCCATGCGGTCGAGCAGCGCTGCCGGGATGTTCAGCGTGTTGGCGGTCGCCACGAACATCACGTCGGAGAGATCGAAATCGACCTCGACGTAATGGTCCTGGAAGGTGTGGTTCTGTTCCGGGTCGAGCACCTCCAGCAGCGCCGACGACGGGTCGCCGCGGAAATCCATGCCGAGCTTGTCCACTTCGTCGAGCAGGAACAGCGGGTTCTTGACCCCGACCTTGCTCATGTTCTGCAGGATCTTGCCCGGCATCGAGCCGATGTAGGTGCGCCGATGGCCGCGGATCTCGGCCTCGTCGCGCACGCCACCGAGCGCCATGCGGATGAACTTGCGGTTGGTGGCCTTGGCGATCGACTGGCCGAGCGATGTCTTGCCCACGCCCGGGGGGCCGACCAGACACAGGATCGGCGCCTTGACCTTATCCACGCGCTGCTGCACGGCCAGGTACTCGAGGATGCGTTCCTTGACGCGCTCAAGGCCGTAGTGGTCCTTGTCGAGCACCTTCTCGGCCTCGGCCAGGTCCTTGCTGACGCGCGACTTCTTCTTCCACGGCAAGCCGATCAGGGTGTCGATGTAGTTGCGCACCACGGTGGCTTCGGCCGACATCGGCGACATCAGGCGCAGCTTCTTGAACTCGGCCTCGGCCTTGGCGAGCGCCTCCTTGGGCATGCCGGCGGCCTTGATCTTCTTGTCCATCTCCTCGAGATCGGCGCCGTCCTCGCCTTCGCCGAGCTCCTTCTGGATGGCTTTGACCTGCTCGTTGAGGTAGTACTCGCGCTGACTCTTCTCCATCTGGCGCTTGACGCGGCCGCGGATGCGCTTTTCGACCTGCAGGATGTCGAGCTCGCCCTCGAGCTGGCTCAGCAGCTTCTCCAGGCGCTCGGCGGTGTCGAACATCTCGAGCACCTCCTGCTTCTGCTCGAGTTTGAGCGGCAGGTGCGCGGCGATGGTGTCGGCCAGGCGCCCCGCCTCATCGATGCCCGCGAGCGAACTGAGGATCTCCGGCGGGATCTTCTTGTTCAGCTTAACGTACTGGTCGAACTGGGCGATGATCGCACGCCGCATGCCTTCGAGCTCGTGGCTCCCGGACTCATTGACCGGCACTGGACGAACGGTGGCGACGAAGAGACTGCGCAGATCCTCGACCGCATCGATGTGGGCGCGCTGCACGCCTTCGACAAGGACCTTGATCGTGCCGTCGGGCAGCTTGAGCATCTGCAGAATGTTGGCGATGCAGCCGATCGAATAGAGATCTTCGACCGCGGGCTCGTCCTTGGCCGCGGATTTCTGGGCGACAAGCAGGATGCTCTTGCCCGCCTCCATGGCGTTCTCGAGCGCCTTGATGCTCTTGGGGCGGCCGACGAAGAGCGGGATGACCATGTGCGGAAAAACCACCACGTCGCGCAGCGGCAACAGGGGCATTTCCATCGCTTCGTTGGGGAGGTCAGCAGGACCCGACATTTTTTCTTTCCTTAAGCAAAAGGTCACACCCATGTATGGGCGTGACCTGGAAATTCAAGCGAGGGGCGTTGAGCCTCGCCAGACGGGCGTTCGAGCGGTCGGTAGCAGGTCAGTTGGCGCCCGAGACCTTCTGTTGTTCAGCGTAGATCATCAGGGGCTTGCCGCCCTCCTCGATCGTGGACTCGTCAATGACGACCTTTTCCACATTCTCCAGCGTGGGCAGGTCGTACATGATGTCGAGCAACGCAGCTTCGAGGATCGAGCGCAGCCCGCGCGCGCCAGTCTTGCGCTTGATCGCCTTGCGCGCCACCGCGTGCAGGGCATTCGGACGAATCTCGAGTTCGACGCCTTCCATCGAGAACAGTTTCTGGTATTGCTTGACCAGCGCGTTCTTCGGTTCGATGAGGATCTGGATCAGCGCGGCCTCGTCCAGTTCCTGCAGCGTGGCGACCACCGGGAGACGGCCGATCAGTTCGGGAATGAGGCCGAACTTGATGAGATCCTCCGGCTCGACCTGCCGGAAGGTGTCGGTGAGGTTCTTAGCTTCCTTGCTCTTCACCTCGGCGCCGAAGCCGATACCAACCTTCTCGGTGCGGTTGCGGATGACCTTCTCCAGGCCGTCGAAGGCGCCACCGCAGATGAACAGCACGTTAGTGGTGTCGACCTGAATGAAATCCTGGTTCGGATGCTTGCGTCCGCCCTGGGGCGGAATCGACGCCACCGTGCCTTCGATGAGCTTGAGCAGCGCCTGCTGCACGCCCTCGCCTGACACGTCGCGGGTAATCGAGGGGTTGTCGGCCTTGCGCGAGATCTTGTCGATCTCGTCGATGTAGATGATGCCCTGCTGGGCCTTGTCCACATCGTAGTCGCACTTCTGCAGCAGCTTCTGGATGATGTTCTCGACGTCCTCGCCGACGTAACCGGCTTCGGTCAGCGTGGTGGCATCGGCCATCACGAAGGGAACATTGAGGAGGCGCGCGAGCGTCTGCGCGAGCAGGGTCTTGCCCGAGCCGGTGGGACCGATAAGCAGGATGTTGCTCTTGGCGAGCTCGACGTCGTCCTGCTTGGCCTCGATGTGACGCAGGCGCTTGTAGTGGTTGTACACCGCCACCGCGAGATTGCGCTTGGCCTGCGACTGGCCGATCACGTACTGGTCGAGGATGTCGCAGATCTCGTGCGGGGTGGGCAGGTTGCCCTTGATGCTCTCCGGATCTGCGGCGCCGACGATCTCGTCACGGATAATGTCGTTGCACAGCTCGATGCATTCGTCGCAGATGAAGACCGAAGGGCCGGCGATCAGCTTGCGCACCTCATGCTGGCTCTTGCCGCAGAAGGAGCAGTACAGCAGCTTGTCGCCGCCAGCCTTCTTGTCTGTCATGGGGGGATTCTCCTGAATCAGGTGTCGTCGCGGCTGGTGAGCACCTTGTCGACCAGGCCGTATTCCACGGCTGCGGTGGCCGACATGAAGTTGTCGCGATCGGTGTCCTTCTCGATGCGCTCGAGCGACTGGCCGGTGTGCTTGGCCAGCATGTCGTTGAGGCGCGAGCGCAGGTAGAGGATCTCGCGGGCGTGGATCTCGATGTCCGAGGCCTGGCCCTGGAAGCCGCCGAGCGGCTGGTGGATCATGACACGGGAGTTGGGCAGGATGAAGCGCTTGCCCTTCTCGCCCGCCGCCAGCAGGAAGGCGCCCATGCTCGCCGCCTGGCCGATGCACAGCGTGCTGACGTTCGGCTTGATGAACTGCATGGTGTCGTAGATCGCCATGCCGGCGGTGACCGAGCCGCCGGGCGAGTTGATGTAGAAGTAGATGTCCTTGTCCGGGTTCTCGGACTCGAGGAACAGCAACTGGGCGACGATCAGGTTGGCGGTCACGTCATTGACGGGGCCGACGAGGAACACCACCCGCTCCTTCAGAAGGCGCGAATAGATGTCGTAGGCGCGTTCGCCGCGACCGCTCTGTTCGACCACCATCGGAACCAGGCCGAGGCCGACCGGGTTCCAGTCGCTGCTGTGCTGGGGTGTTCCTTGCATCATTCGTCAGACCCTCTGCGGCATCAGGCCGCGTTGTTGCCCATCAGTTCGTCGAAGGCCACCGGCTTGTCGGTGGTCTCGGCCTTGTCGCAGACCCAGGCGACGACGTTGTCCTCGATGACCACGGCTTCGGCCTGCGCCAGGCGCTCCGGTTGAGCGTAATACCAGCGCACGAGTTCCGACGGATCCTCGTAGCTCTGCGCCATTTCCTCGACCAGCGCGCGCACCTGCTCGGGCTTGGCGTGCAGTTCGTTGGCCTTGACCAGCTCGGCCATGATCAGGCCCAGCTTGACGCGGCGCTCGGCCTGCTCGGTGAACCACGACGGATCGACCGGGATGTCCTTGGTCTTGAGACCGCGCATCTCGAGGTCGCGACGGGCGTTGTCGGCCAGCTGCTGCGACTCGGCCTGCACCAGCGCCTTCGGCACTTCGATCGGAGTCGCGGCGATCAGCGCGTCCATGACCTGCTCCTTGATCTTGGCCTGGATGCGACGCTTGACCTCGCGCTCGAGGTTGCCCTTGACCTCTTCGCGCAGCTTGGCGACGTCGCCATCGGCCACGCCGAGCGACTTGGCGAAGTCCGCATTGACTTCGGGCAGCACGGCCTCCTCGACTGCCTTGACGGTGATCTCGAACTGCACCGTCTGACCAGCCAGGTGAGGCGCGTGGTAATCAGCCGGGAAGGTCATGTCGAAGGTCTTGCTGTCGCCCGCCTTCAGGCCGACGACGGCGTTCTCGAAGTCCTTGAGCATCGAGCCTGCGCCGATCACGAACGGGAAATCCTGAGCCTGGCCACCCTCGAAGATCTCGCCGTCCTTGCGGCCGGTGAAATCGATCTGAACGCGGTCGCCTTCGGCAGCGGCGCGATCGACCTTGCTGAAGGTAGTGCGCTGCTTGCGCAGCACTTCGATGGTCTTGTCGACTTCGGCATCGCCGACTTCCAGCGTCGGGCGCTCGACCTTCTGGCCGGCGAAATCGCCAACCACCACATCGGGATAGACCTCGAAGGTGGCGGTAAACTCGAGCGAGCCTTCTGCCGCGCCTTCCTTGGGCTGGATCTGCGGGTAGCCGGCAACGCGCAGGTTGTCGGCGCGCACCTTCTCGCCGAAGGCCTTTTCGACCGCGGCACCGACCGCCTCGCCACGCGCCTGACCGCCATGTGTCTGGGCGACGATCTTCATCGGCACCTTGCCCGGGCGGAACCCCGGCATCTTCACCGTACGCGCCATGCGCTTGAGGCGGGCATCCACCTCTTTCTCGATGTCCGCCAGGGAAACGGAGATGTCGATACGGCGCTCGAGTGCGCTCGGGGTTACCTGGTTCTGCTCCATTAAATCGATCCTGAGAAGTCTTGAAAAAACCGCTCCCGCCTACACCGATGCCACCCCGGCAGAAACCGGAGGCGCATTTCGCCAGCGTGAGCACGATGAACGAAGTCGGAGATTCTAGCACAGCCCCCGCCGCGCGCCCGAAGCATGAAATCAGTCGTGAACAAACACACGAACATTCACGAAAAACCGCGCCAGCCATGGAACTCGCGCCCTGGGCACCGTTCTCAGCAACAGACCCGGCGCAGCCACGAGAGCCGTGATTCGAGCGCAAACGGGCAGCGTTGCAGCCGTCTCAAGGGACGCTGCGACGAGGATTGGTGGCCGCAACACGCGGCGCCGCTCACCGGTCGATCAGGAGATAACCCATGTCCATCTTCAATGCCTACCAGGCGCGCTTCGAGGCTGCCCGGGAAGAAGAAATGTCCCTGCAGGCTTACCTCGAGCTCTGCCGCAGCGACCGCATGGCCTACGCGACGGCGGCCGAACGGATGCTGCGCGCGATAGGGGAGCCCGAGCTGGTCGACACCCGGCTCGATCCGCGGCTGTCGCGCATCTTCTCGAACAAGATCATCAAGCTCTACCCTGCCTTCCGCGACTTCTACGGCATGGAAGAGGTCATCGAGAACATCGTTTCCTACTTCCGGCATGCCGCCCAGGGTCTCGAGGAGAAGAAGCAGATCCTGTACCTGCTTGGTCCGGTGGGCGGGGGCAAGTCCTCTCTCGCCGAGAAGCTCAAGAGTCTGATGGAGCAAGTGCCGTTCTACGCCATCAAAGGCTCGCCGGTGCACGAGTCACCGCTTGGGCTTTTCAACGCGGACGAGGACGCCCACATCCTCGAGGGCGATTTCGGCATCCCCCGCCGCTATCTCAATACGATCATGAGTCCGTGGGCGGTGAAGCGCCTGCACGAGTTCGGCGGCGACATCACCAAGTTCCGCGTGGTCAAGCTCAACCCCTCGGTGCTCCGCCAGGTGGCGGTCGCGAAGACCGAGCCCGGCGACGAGAACAACCAGGACATCTCGTCCCTCGTAGGCAAGATCGACATCCGCAAGCTCGAGCAGTATTCGCAGGACGACCCCGACGCGTACAGCTACTCGGGCGGCCTGTGCCTTGCCAACCGCGGCCTGCTCGAATTCGTCGAGATGTTCAAGGCGCCGATCAAGGTCCTGCACCCGCTGCTCACTGCCACCCAGGAAGGCAACTACAAGGGTACCGAGGGCTTCGGCGCGATCCCCTTCGACGGCATCGTGCTGGCACACTCGAACGAGTCCGAATGGGTTGCCTTCAAGAACAACAAGAACAACGAGGCCTTCCTCGACCGCATCTACACGGTCAAGGTGCCCTACTGCCTGCGCGTGTCGGACGAGATCCGCATCTACGAGAAGCTGCTGGTGCATAGCTCGCTTTCGGAAGCACCCTGCGCCCCGGACACGCTCAAGATGATGGCCCAGTTCGCAGTGCTGTCGCGGTTGAAGGAGCCCGAGAACTCGAGCATCTTCTCCAAGATGCGCGTGTATGACGGCGAGAACCTCAAGGACACCGACCCGAAGGCCAAGAGCTACCAGGAGTACCGCGACTACGCCGGCGTGGACGAAGGCATGACCGGGCTATCGACCCGCTTCGCCTTCAAGGTGCTGTCGAAGGTCTTCAACTTCGACCACCGCGAGGTCGCCGCCAACCCGGTGCACCTGATGTACGTGCTCGAGCAGCAGATCGAGGCCGAGCAGTACCCGGCCGAAACCGAGGCGCGCTACATGGGGTACATCAAGGAGTACCTGGCGCCGCGCTACGCCGAGTTCATCGGCAAGGAGATCCAGACCGCTTACCTCGAGAGCTACTCCGAATACGGCCAGAACATCTTCGACCGCTACGTGATCTACGCCGACTTCTGGATCCAGGACCAGGAGTTCCGTGATCCCAACACCGGCGAAATCCTCGACCGCGCGGCGCTCAACGAGGAACTGGAGAAGATCGAGAAGCCAGCCGGCATCAGCAACCCGAAGGACTTCCGCAACGAGGTGGTGAACTTCGTGCTGCGCGCGCGCGCCAAGCATGACGGCCGCAACCCGAGCTGGACCTCCTACGAGAAGCTGCGCGCGGT
>DMCZ01000210.1:10693-15276 GCA_003446655.1 Thauera sp.
TACCTGCGCGTGCGCAAGTCGTCTTGACGATGCCTGCCAGGCGCGACGGGGACTGGATCCCTGCGCGCCGCGGGCACGCCACAGGGAGGAGACATGGTCCGCATCATCGATCGGCGCTTCGACAGCAAGAACAAGAGCGCGGTCAACCGCCAGCGCTTCATGCGCCGCTTCAAGCAGCAGATCCGCAAGGCGGTGTCCGAGGCGATCCACGGCCGTTCGATTCGCGACCTGGACAACGGCGAGCAGATCTCCATTCCGGCGCGCGACCTGTCGGAACCTTCGCTGCACCACGGCAAGGGCGGCATCTGGGAGCAGGTCTTCCCGGGCAACGACCAGTTCAGCGCCGGCGACCGCATCAAGCGCCCACTCGGCGGAGAGGGCCAAGGCAGCGGCAAGGGCAAGGCGAGCAACGAAGGCGAGCACGAGGACGACTTCGTGTTCCAGCTCTCGCGCGAGGAGTTCCTCGATCTGTTCTTCGAGGACCTGGAACTGCCGCGCCTGATCCGTACCCAGCTCGCCAAGGTCACCGACTACAAGACGCAGCGCGCCGGCTTCAAGTCCGACGGGACGCCGGCCAACATCAACATCATCCGTTCGATGCGCGGTGCGCTCGGGCGCAGGCTGGCGCTCGGCTCGCCTTACAGCGCGCGCATCCGCGTGCTGCAGCAGGAGCTCGACGAGGCGCTGGCGCGCAGCGGCGAGGACAGCGAGGAAGTGCGTGCCCTGCGCGAGGAGCTCGCCGTGCTGCGCGCCAAGGTCGAGCGCATCCCCTTCATCGACAGCTTCGATCTGCGCTACAACAACCGCATCAAGGTGCCACGCCCGACCACGCAGGCGGTGATGTTCTGCGTAATGGACGTCTCGGGCTCGATGGACGAGGAGCGCAAGGCCATGGCCAAACGCTTCTTCATGCTGCTGTACCTGTTCCTGACGCGCAGCTACGAGCACATCGAGGTCGTCTTCATCCGTCACCACACGGTGGCCAAGGAGGTCGACGAGGAAGAGTTCTTCCATTCGCGCGAATCCGGCGGGACCGTGGTGTCGAGCGCGCTCGTGCTGATGCGCGACATCCTGCGCGAGCGCTACGCCAACGGGCAGTGGAACGTCTACGGCGCGCAGGCCTCGGATGGCGACAACTGGGACAACGACTCACCGATCTGCGGTCGGCTGCTCGGCAACGAGATCCTGCCCTGGTGCCAGTACTTCGCCTACGTCGAGATCACCGCCGGCGAGCCGCAGAACCTCTGGCGCGAGTACACCAAGCTCGAATCCGAGCACGACAACTTCGCGATGCAACGCATCGAATCGCCAGCCGACATCTACCCGGTCTTCCGCGAACTTTTCAAGAAGACGATCGCCTGAGTGCCGGCCCGGACAGCCATGCCTTGACGGAGCAAGCCCAATGAACGCCACCGCCGCGCGACCGAGGCGCACACAGAAACCGTCGCCCCTGCCCTCCGGTTCGGAATGGACCGAGGACGCGATCGCCCGATACAACGAGGAACTGGCCCGCGTCGCCGCCCACTACAAGCTCGACACCTACCCGGTGCAGATCGAGATCATCACCGCCGAACAGATGATGGACGCATACGCCTCGGTGGGCATGCCGGTCAATTACCACCACTGGTCCTTCGGCAAGCACTTCCTCGCCACTGAGAAAGGCTACAAGCGCGGGCAGATGGGCCTTGCCTACGAGATCGTCATCAACTCCAACCCCTGCATCGCCTACCTGATGGAGGAGAACACGCTGACCATGCAGGGCCTGGTGATTGCCCACGCCGCCTACGGTCACAACAGCTTCTTCAAGGGTAACTACCTGTTCCGCACCTGGACCAACGCCGACGCGATCATCGACTACCTGGTGTTCGCTCGGAACTACATCACCGCATGCGAGGAGCGCCACGGCGAGGAAGAGGTCGAGCTGCTGCTCGACTCCTGCCACGCCCTGATGAACCTCGGCGTCGACCGCTACAAGCGCCCGCCCAAGCTTTCGCTGGCCAAGGAGAAGCTGCGCCAGCAGGAGCGCGAGGAATACCTGCAGAGCCAGGTCAATGACCTCTGGCGCACCCTGCCTGCCCACGACGTCCGCGCGGACACGCGTGCCGAGCAACGCTTCCCGCCCGAACCGGAAGAGAATCTCCTTTACTTCATCGAGAAGAACGCACCGCTGCTCGAGCCCTGGCAGCGCGAGGTCGTGCGTATCGTGCGCAAGATCGCGCAGTACTTCTTTCCGCAGCGCCAGACGCAGGTCATGAACGAGGGCTGGGCCACGTTCTGGCATTACGCCCTGCTCAATCACCTGTACGACGAGGGCCTGCTCGCCGACAGCTTCATGCTCGAATTCCTGCAGTCGCACACCAACGTCGTCGCCCAGCCACCCTACAACAGCCGCTGGTTCAGCGGCATCAACCCGTATGCGCTCGGATTCGCAATGTGGCGCGACATCCGCCGCATCTGCGAGGACCCGGACGACGAGGACCAACGCTGGTTCCCCGAGATCGCCGGCACTGACTGGCTGGAGACCTTTGACTTCGCGATGCGCAACTTCAAGGACGAGAGCTTCATCGCGCAGTACCTGTCGCCCAAGGTGATGCGCGACTTCCGGCTGTTCGCGGTGCTCGACGACGACCGCGACGACCGGCTCGAGGTCTCCGCGATTCATGACGAATCCGGCTTCCGCAGGGTGCGCGACATCCTTTCCGACCAGTACAACCTCGGCGCGCGCGAACCCAACGTACAGGTGTGGAACGTCGACCTGCGCGGCGACCGCTCCCTCACCCTTCGCCACACGCCTCACCTCAGGCGCCCGCTCGGCGGCAGCACCGACGAGGTGCTACGCCACATCGCGCGCCTGTGGGGCTTCACCGTCCGCCTGGAGGCGGTCGGCGAGGACGGCAAGATCGAACTGCAGAACGAGATCCGCGGCGAACGGCACCGCCACCATGGCCTGATTTAAGCCCGCCCGCCCCTTCGCTGCCCCCGCTGGCGGCGATGCGGCGGCGCGCCCCGCGAGGACGTAGAATCCGGGCTCCACCCGAGGAGTCCCGCATGTTCAGCCCCCTGCGCCCCATCTATCCCGTCGCCGGCATCCGCGAGATCGAAAATACGCTGATCCCGAGTGCACGCCCCCCCCTGATGGAGCGTGCCGGTCGTGCGGCAGCGCAGGACGCGGTACGTCTGATCATGGATCGCCCCGGTCCCATCCTGATCGCCTGCGGGCCTGGCAACAACGGCGGCGACGGTTTCGTCATGGCACGCCAGCTCGCACAGGCAGGGCGCGAGGTCGTGGTCGCCTTCTGCGGCACGTCCGACCGGCTGCCTTCAGAAGCGGCAAAAGCCCACGCCGACTACTTCGCAGCTGGCGGCACGATCGTCTCCGATCTGCCGGCCGCCCCCGCAAATGGCTGGGCGCTGGTGGTCGACGCCTTGTTCGGCATCGGCCTCGGCCGCCCGATCGAAGGACGCTACGCGAGCTGGATCCAGACCCTGAATGCCCAGCCCTGCCCGCGTATGGCACTCGATGTGCCGAGCGGGCTCGACGCCGACACCGGACAGCCGCTCGGCGCTACGTTCCGCGCCACACACACGACCACCTTCATCGCGCTCAAGCCCGGCCTGCTCACCAACGACGGCCCCGACTACTGCGGCGAGATCAGCGTCCAGCGCATAGACATCGAGGCGCCCGCCTGGCTGGCTGCGCGCGGCCATGCAGTCGCGCCCGCTCTGTTCCGTACGCTCCTGCAGCCGCGCCCGCGCAACACCCACAAGGGAGTCTACGGCGATGCCGGCATCCTCGGCGGCAATGCCGGCATGGTGGGTGCAGCCCTGCTCGCCGGCCGGGCTGCGCTCTGGCTCGGGACGGGACGGGTCTATGTAGGGATACTCGATGACAACGGGCCTGCCGTCGATTTTGCCCACCCCGAACTCATGCTGCGGCGCGCAAGCGCACTCCCCGAGCGCCTCAGCGCGCTCGCCGTCGGCCCTGGCCTGGGCACCGCCAGCACTTCGGCGAGCCTGCTCGCGGCCGCGCTCGAGCGCAATCTGCCGCTGCTGCTGGACGCCGACGCGCTCAACCTGAGCGGCGCGGATCCGGTCCTCAAGCAGACCCTGGCCACGCGCACAGCACCCACCGTGCTCACCCCGCATCCGGCCGAAGCGGCGCGCATGCTCGGCACCGACACCGCCAGCGTGCAAGCCGACCGCCTGCACGCGGCACTCGAGATCGCCGCCTGCTACAAGGCGCTCGTGGTGCTCAAGGGCTGCGGCAGCATCATCGCAACGCCCGACGGGCGCTGGTTCATCAATGGCACCGGCCACCCAGGCATGGCCAGCGCAGGCATGGGCGACGTGCTCACCGGCCTCATCGTCGGCCTGCTCGCCCAGGGCTGGCCAGCCGAGTCCGCGCTGATCGCCGGCGTCCACCTGCATGGCGCGGCGGCCGATCGCCTCGCCCGCGAGGGCATCGGCCCGATCGGGCTCACCGCCAGCGAGACCATCGATGCCGCCCGCGGCGTCTTCAACGGCTGGCTGATCGAAGCCCAGCGCGACCCGCGCCTCGCCAGCGCAGCGTCGCTGCGACCCGG
>DMCZ01000210.1:15498-15776 GCA_003446655.1 Thauera sp.
ATCGGTACCGGGGACCTGACTGCCCGCCTGATCGCGCCTGACACCGAGGCGCGCGGGCGCGTCATCACCCGTGAAGATGCAATCATCTGCGGCACGGCCTGGTTCGACGCCGCCTTTGCCGCGCTGAGCCCCGCTGCCGTGGTGCACTGGCACGTCAAGGATGGCGACACGGTCAAGGCGGGCCAGCTGCTGTGCGAGATCCTCGCGCGCGCGCGCGTGCTGCTCACCGCAGAGCGCACCGCGCTCAACTTCCTGCAGTTGCTGTCAGGCACGGCGAC
>DMCZ01000210.1:16000-16830 GCA_003446655.1 Thauera sp.
TCAAGGAGAACCACATCATCGCCGCGGGCGGCATCCGCGAAGTGGTTGAACAGGCGCGCTTGATCGCGCCCAACAACGTCTTCATCGAGGTCGAGGTCGAGAACCTGGACCAGTTGCGTGAGGCGCTGGACGCGGGGGTGACGATGGTGCTGCTCGACAACATGAGTCTGGAAGAGATGCGTGAAGCCGTCGCGATCACCGCCGGACGGGCGGAGCTCGAAGCGTCGGGCGGCGTCAATCTCGAGCGCGTGCGCGCGATCGCAGAGACCGGTGTAGACCGCATCTCGATCGGCACACTGACCAAGGACGTTCGTGCGCTCGACCTGTCTCTTCGCCATGTCGAAGGGTGAACCAGCGACGGCACCGCCTGCAATGCGCGAGGCCTCGCCCGAGCTCCCCACCTGGCCCACCGTCCCTGCCTGCTACGGCTGGCTGTCTCTGGATGCCCGCGGGCGCTGGCGGCTAAAGGGGGAACGTGTCGAGCACGGCGGGCTGTGCGCCTTCCTGAACGCGAACTACGCCAGCGATGAAGAAGGCAACTGGCTTGTCCACAACGGCCCGCAGCGGGTCTTCGTCGCGCTGGAGACCGCGCCTCTGGTCCTTCGCCTCCTCCCCGACGACGTACTGCTGACACACGACGGGCGCCACGCACAGCCCACCCCACCGGTACTCATCGACGAAAACGGCTGCGTCAGCCTGCAGACCGACCTCGGCCCGGCGGCGATCGACGACCGCGACCTTGCCCTGCTGCTTGCCGAACTGACGCACGAGGACGGCCGCAGCGTCGACGACGCCGCGCTCCTCAAGCTGGTGCAAGGCCAATCCGCCGT
>DMCZ01000211.1:0-180 GCA_003446655.1 Thauera sp.
AGATGTGTATAAGAGACAGTGTCGAGCGCGTTGCGGCTGATGCACGACATCATCCGCGAGCGCTATGCCGGCGGGCAGTGGAACATCTACGGCGCGCAGGCTTCGGACGGGGACAACTGGCAGAACGACTGCGCCGTCAGCCGCGACCTGCTCGCCACCGAGGTGCTGCCCGCCTGCCAG
>DMCZ01000211.1:468-671 GCA_003446655.1 Thauera sp.
CCGGCCGGCTCGGAGTGGTCCTTCGACAGCATCGAGCAGTACCACACCGAGATCGCCCGCGTGGCGAAGGACTTCGGCCTCGACACCTATCCGGTGCAGATCGAGGTGATCACCGCCGAGCAGATGATGGACGCCTACGCCTCGGTGGGCATGCCGGTGAACTACCACCACTGGTCCTTCGGCAAGCACTTCATCGCCACCGA
>DMCZ01000211.1:864-3081 GCA_003446655.1 Thauera sp.
TGACGATGCAGGGCCTGGTGATCGCCCACGCCGCCTACGGCCACAACAGCTTCTTCAAGGGCAACTACCTGTTCCGCACCTGGACCAACGCCGACGCCATCATCGACTACCTGGTGTTCGCGCGGAACTACATCAGCCAGTGCGAGCAGCGTTACGGCGAGGAGGAAGTGGAACTGCTGCTCGACTCCTGCCACGCCTTGATGAACCTCGGCGTCGACCGCTACAAGCGACCGGCCAAGCTGTCGCTGGCCCAGGAAACGCTGCGCCAGAAGGAGCGCGAGGAATACCTGCAGAGCCAGGTCAACGACCTGTGGCGCACCCTGCCCGGCCAGGATGCGCGCGCGGACAGCCGCGCGCCGGGCGCGCGCTTTCCGGTCGAGCCGGAAGAGAACCTGCTGTACTTCATCGAGAAGCACGCCCCGCTGCTCGAGCCCTGGCAGCGCGAAGTGGTGCGCATCGTGCGCAAGATCGCGCAGTACTTCTTCCCCCAGCGCCAGACCCAGGTCATGAACGAGGGCTGGGCCACCTTCTGGCACTACACCCTGCTCAACACGCTCTACGACGAGGGCCTGCTGGCGGACAGCTTCATGCTCGAGTTCCTGCAGTCGCACACCAGCGTGGTGCATCAGCCGCCCTACAACAGCCGCTGGTACAACGGCCTCAACCCCTATGCCCTGGGCTTTGCCATGTGGCAGGACATCCGCCGCATCTGCCAGGCACCGGACGAGGAGGACCGGCGCTGGTTCCCTGAGATCGCCGGCAGCGACTGGCTGGAGACCTTCGATTTCGCGATGCGCAATTTCAAGGACGAGAGCTTCATCGCCCAGTACCTGTCGCCCAAGGTCATGCGCGACTTCCGCCTGTTCGCCGTGCTCGACGACGACCGCGAGAACAACCTGCGGGTCTCCGCCATCCACGACGACAGCGGTTACCGGCGCGTGCGCGAGATCCTCTCCGAGCAGTACAACCTGGGCAGCCGCGAACCCAACATCCAGGTGTGGAACGTGGACCTGCGCGGCGACCGCTCGCTCACCCTACGCCACCAGCAGCACCAGCGCCGGCCCTTGGGCGACAGCACCGAGGAGGTGATGAAGCACGTGGCCCGGCTGTGGGGGTTCACGGTGCGGCTGGAATCGGTGGACGCAGCGGGCGAATGCCGGCTCACCCATGAGGCGCGGGTCGAGCGGCCCGCCCGCTAACCGCCATCACCACAGGCGCGGATCGGGTCGATGGTCGATGCGCCGGGTACGCACCTTCCGCGCATCGGCATGTGCCGGGTTGAGCAGGTAGTTCCACCCCACCGGCACCACCACCGAGGGCACGCGCAGCAGCAGCGAGCGCCCCTCCTCCAGCCAGGCATCGCCCGCGGCCTGGGATCCGGTGCGCCCCACCGACCAGTCGACGTTGTCCGCCGCCCAGTCCGCAGGCGGCTGCACGGATTCGGCCGCGGTAAGCACGGCCGCCGGCAACAGCACCTCCACCGCCACCATGGCCTGCGGCGGGCGCCGCGGCGTGTGCACGCGCTTCTCGAGCTGCGCGAGCGCGAGGCTGTCGGCCAGATACACCACCGCGCGCCCGACGCTGTTCCAGCGCCCGCCCACCGCCGCCGCGCCATTGCCCGCGCAACTGAAGTCCTCGGCGGCGCACAGCAGCGTGCCGGTGTCGAGGTCGATCCAGTCCTGGGCCAGCCGCCACAAGGTGGCCGTGCGTGCGGCCATCAGGCGGCGGTGCCGGCCATGATGCGGCGCAGCGCGTTAAGCACCGCCTGGTGGCCGGGGGTGGTGGCGACCAGCTCGATGGGGATCGCACCGCCCAGCGCAGGGATGGGCGCGCCCAGCCATTCGCGGGCGGCGGCGTCGTCGCCGAAAACGCGCGTCGCCGCACGCTCGACATCGATGAGGCGGGCGATGCGGTCGGAGTCGTCCTGCGACAGGGGTTTGCCTTCGCGCACACGACGGTCGTACGTAGCCGGCGCCACACCCAGCAGCTGCGCAAGGCTCCGCCCGCTGCGCCCGAAGCGATCCGCGAAGGCATCCAGCGACCCGGGCTCGAACCCGGCGCGCACCATGTGATCGCGCTCGAGCGCGGACGCGGCGTGAAGGTAGTGCTCGATGCTGGCCCCGCCAGCCACCCCACGCGTGGCGTAGGCAAGCGCTGGCTCGCGGGTGGAGGGGCCCGGCTTAGGGGTGGACATGGCGATCACCTGATTGCTCGATA
>DMCZ01000211.1:3365-3785 GCA_003446655.1 Thauera sp.
GGGGGGTCCGCGGCGCCCGTGCTAGACTCGCCCCGCTCCCAACCAGTTGTTTCCGATGCAGATCCAGCTCCTGATCCCCGGCCTGCTCTGGCCTGTCGCCACCCTGCTCGGCCCGGCCTCCGGGCTTGCCCTCGACGGGCTCGCGACCCTGCTCGGTCGCGGCCGGCGCGCGGTCACGCCCTTCGAGCCCCATGACCGCCAGCTCGGGCGGCTTTTCGGCCTGCATGGCGACACCCTGCCGCTGGCGATGCTGCGCCGGCTGGGCGAGGCCGATGCGCCTGCGCCCGAACCTGGCGGCCACTGGTTGTGCGCGGATCCGGTCAATCTGTCGTTCGCCCGCGAGCACCTGCTCCTGCAGGCCTTCCCGGACGACGAGCTCGACGCGGCCGAGAGCGCCGAGCTGGTGGCCGAGCTCAACGG
>DMCZ01000211.1:4016-12313 GCA_003446655.1 Thauera sp.
TCAAGCACTTCCTGCCCGAAGGCAGGGACGCGAAGTTGTGGCAGCGCACCATGAACGAGGCCCAGATCGTGCTGCACAACCACCCCCGCAGCCGCGCCCGCGACGCGGCCGGCCTGCGCCCGGTCAACAGCGTGTGGCTGTGGGGCGCGGGTGCGCTGGAGACGCCGCCGCAGTCGCCGGCCCGCCAGGTACAGGCCACCGATCCGGTCAGCATCGGCCTCGCCCGTGCTGCCGGGGTGCAGGTGGGCGCGCCGGACCCTGCTGCGGCGCTCGCCGGGGACTCCCTGGTCGTCCTCGACGCGCTGCGCAAGCCTGCCCAGCAGCTGGATCTCGATACCTGGCGCCGCGGCCTCGAGGCGATGGAACGCGACTGGTTTGGTCCCCTCGCCGCGGCCTTCCGCGCCGGTCGCATCGACAGCCTGCGCCTGACTGCACCCGGCGATCGCGGCACGCTGCACCTCGAGCTGCGCGCCAGCGAGCGCTGGAAGTTCTGGCGCAAACCCTACGCCTTCGACGCACTGCTGAAGTCCGTCGCCCCCGCGCCGATGCAGCTGCCGTAGGCGCAGCGGTTCTTGCTGAACGGCAACCGCGCAAAACATTCCTGATACCGATGACCCGCATCCAGCCACGATCCGTCCCCCAGGGCGCCTTCACCCGTCTCGCCGATGCCGGCCTGCACCCGCTGCTCGCCCGCCTCTACGCCGCACGCGGCATCAGTCGCGCCGACGAGCTCGACACCAGCCTGAAGAACCTGCTGCCGCCGGAGGCGCTCACCGGCACCTCGGAAGCCGCGCAGCTCCTCGCCGACGCGATCGAGGCCGGCGCGCGCATGGTCATCGTCGCCGACTACGACTGCGACGGCGCCACCGCCTGCGCAGTGGGCGTGCGCGCGCTGCGCGCCTTTGGTGCCGACGTGCATTACCTGGTGCCGGACCGCGTCACGCTCGGCTACGGCCTCACCCCGGCGATGGTCGAGATCGCCGCGCGCCTCGAACCCGACGTGCTGATCACCGTCGACAACGGCATCGCCAGCGTCGAGGGCATCGCCGCCGCGCGCGCCCACGGCATGGCCACGGTGATCACCGACCACCACCTGCCCGGCGATTCGTTGCCCGAAGCCGACGTGATCGTGAACCCCAACCAGCCCGGATGCGACTTCCCGAGCAAGGCGCTGGCCGGGGTGGGCGCGATGTTCTACACGATGCTCGCGCTGCGCGCCGAGCTGCGCGAGCGCGGCGCGTTCACGGGCGGCAAGGAGCCCAACCTGGCGGATCTTCTCGACCTGGTCGCGCTCGGCACCGTGGCCGACGTGGTCAAGCTCGACCGCAACAACCGCATCCTGGTGGCGCAAGGCCTCGCGCGCATGCGTGCCGGACGAATGCAGCCGGGCATCCGCGCGCTGTTCGCCCTCGCCGGACGTGACCCAATGCGCGCCAGCACCACGGACCTCGGCTTCATGATCGGCCCGCGCCTCAACGCCGCGGGCCGGCTCTCCGACATGAGCCTCGGCATCGAGTGCCTGATCACGGACGACCCCGGGCGTGCAATGAACATCGCCCAGGAGCTCGACAGGCTCAACCGCGAGCGCCGCAGCATCGAAGCCGGCATGCAGGAAGATGCGCTCACGCGGCTGGCTGGTTTCGATCCAGGCAACCGTGCCACCGTGGCGCTGTTCGAGCCCGACTGGCATCAGGGCGTCATCGGCATCGTCGCCGGTCGCATCAAGGAGCGCCTGCACCGCCCGACCATCGCCTTTGCGCGCGCCAGCGACGGCGAGCTCAAGGGATCGGGTCGCTCGATCCCCGGCCTGCACCTGCGCGACGCGCTCGACCTTGTCACCAAGCGCGAGCCCGACCTGATCGTGCGCTTCGGCGGCCATGCCATGGCCGCAGGCCTGACCATCCGCGAGAGCGAGCTCGCGCGCTTCGACGCCGCCTTCGAGGAGGTGGTGAGCGAGCTGCTGGAGCCGGCACAACTGGAACGCCGCATCGACACCGACGGCAGCCTCGAGTCTGGCTACTTCGCGCTCGAAGCCGTGCGCCTCCTCGACAACGAGATCTGGGGCCAGGGCTTTCCGACGCCCGTGTTCGACGACGTGTTCCGCGTCGAGCGTCAACGCCTGTTGAAAGACAAGCACCTCAAGCTCGAGCTGTGCCGTAACACCACGCGCTACGAGGCCATCCAGTTCAACCACGCGGGGGGCGCCCCGGCGCAGATCCATGCCGCCTACAGGCTGGGCATCAATGAGTTCCGGGGCGTCTCCAGCGTCCAATTGATGCTGGAGCATTTCGAGGCTGCCTGATCGCGGACACCCCGCCGGGCATCGTCATAGCATCGGCCGAATGCGCAGGAAATCTTGACTTTCAAACGATTGAGGCCAAACTGACGGGTTTTTTGCAGCGCAGCATACCGACCGCCTCGAGCAGCGCTGCGCAAGGTCCGCCTGGGCGGCGGTGACCCGCTGCCCCGACTCGCCCGCCAGACCAGGAGCACCATGACCACACCATCACCGCAACACAGCTCACGCCAGCCCGCCGCTCGCGCACACGCCGCCCTCGCCGCGCAGCCCGGTGCGCTGGCGGCCTCGGATCACCCCGACCCCCTGCTGCGCTGGACGGCGCTGGCGAACGAAACCAGCGAGATGATGCGCGCCGCTGCAGAGGTCATCAGCCACCGCACCGGGCGCATGGCCGCTGCGGGCCCGGCGCCGAGCGCTGACGATCTCGATGAGTTCAGCCTGATGACACAGGAGAAGTTCGAGGCTGCAGCCGAATCGTCCTGGTCGGTAGCCGCGCATTGCCTGAGTTTGAACCAGCAGTTATGGACGCAGCTCCTGCTGCAGATGCAGGCCGGCGTGAGCGCCCTGATGGCGGCGGCGACAAGCTCGAACATTGCCGAATCCATGACGCACCACGCGAAGCTGATCGCCGCGATGGCTCCCAGTCCCGATGCGCACGCGCAGTTGTCGAACGCCGCAGCCGACCTCGCCCGCGTCGCACTCGAGCCGATTCATGCGCGTGCGACTGCCAATGCCGAACGCCTCGGCAAGCGGAAAGCGACAGACGCGGACTCATGAGCGCGCCGGGCGCGCGAGAAAACACTCGAGATCGGCCAACGCCAGCGGACGACTGAACAGATAGCCCTGGTACGTCCGGCAGCCCTGCTGGGCGAGGAATGCGCGCTGCTCCTCGCTCTCCACGCCCTCGGCGACCACGCCCAGGCCCAGGCTCTCGGCGAGCACGATGATCATCCTGGCAATGGCTGCATCGTTCGGATCGACCAGGATGTCGCGCACGAAACCCTGGTCGATCTTGAGCTGGTCGAGCGGCAGGCGCTTGAGGTAGGCGAGCGAGGAATAGCCGGTGCCGAAATCGTCAAGCGAGAATCCGACGCCCCTCGCCTTGAGTGCATCCATCTTCGCGACCACCTTCTCGACATCGACCACCAGCGAACTTTCGGTCAACTCCAGCTCGAGACGGGCCGGATTCGCCCCCGTGCGCATAAGCACGTCGAGCACCTCCGAGGCGAAGTCGTCCTGCCTGAACTGCCGCGCGCTGACATTGACGGCGATCTTGAGCAAGGCGCGCCGCGGGTCGGACGCCCAGGCGGCGAGCTGGGCGCAGGCGGTCTCGAACACCCAGCGCCCGAGGGGCAGGATCAGCCCGCTCTCCTCGGCCAGGGGGATGAACTCCGCGGGCGAGATCATCCCGCGCTCGGGATGGCGCCAGCGCACCAGCGCCTCGACGCCGACCACGCTGCCATCAGCGCCAATCTGGGGCTGGTATTGCAGCAGGAACTGCTGCTTCTCAAGCGCCTCCCACAGCCCGGCCTCCACCTCGGCACGCGCACTCACCTCGGCCTGCATCCTCGGATCGAAGAAGCACAGCGCATTGCGCCCGGCGACCTTGGCCTGATACATCGCCATGTCGGCGCGTTTGAGCGGCTCCTCGACACGCTCGCCGGGGTGATCGCCGAACAGGGTCACGCCCACGCTGGCCGAGACCCGATGTTCCGAACTGCCGAGCTCGAAGCGCTTGTGCAGGGCCTGCAGAATCTTGTTGCCGATCGCCTCGGCATGACGAGCCGCCTCGAGCTCATCGCCGCTCAGGTCCTGCAGCATGACGACGAACTCATCGCCGCCCAGCCGGGCGACGGTGTCATCCCTGCGCACGCAGTGCCCGAGAATGGCCGCAACCTGCTCGAGCAGGCGATCGCCCTCGTCGTGGCCCACGGTATCGTTGACCGCCTTAAAGTTGTCGAGGTCGATGAACAGCAGGGCACCCTTGCTCCGGTCACGCGCGCAGGCCTCGAGCGCGAACTCGAGCCGCTCCATGAGCAGGCGACGGTTGGGCAGGCCGGTCAGCGGATCGAAGTAGGCCAGCCGCCTGACCTCGGCCTCGGACGACTTGCGGGCCGAGATGTCGCGCGCCGAATTGAACAGCACCGTCTTGCCATCCACCTCGAGCGGAAACGCGCTGATCTCGACCGGCAGCACGCTGCCATCCTTGCGCCGATAAGCCGTCTCGAAAGTGTGCACTTCGCTCGACGCCAGCATGCGCGCGAGGCCTTCCCTCAGCTCCGGCTCCGGTAAGTACGCATCCCACGCCGACACGTTCATGCCAATGATGTCACCGTGCGCGTAACCGAGCATGCGGCAGAAGGCATCGCTGGCCTCGATCACCGTGCCCTTCCCATCAACGATGTGGATGCCGTCGCTGGCGTTCTGCAGCAGGATGCGGCTGCGCTGGTTTGCGCGTTCGTTGGCATTGATCAGACGCCACAGCAGCCCACCCGCCAGCACCGTGACCGCCAGGAACAACGCCCACAGCAGCAGCGCCTTGCGCACGTCCTCGCGCCATTGCGCCAGATAGTCCTTCTCCCCCCAGCCAAGTACCACGAACGCCGGCATACGCTCGAGCCTGCGGTAGGCGTTGATGCGCGTGACGCCGTCCGCGGTGCGCGAGCTGTAGAACGACTGCGCCAGCACCCCGGAGGCGACGATGTCGCTCAATTCCTTCGAGCCGCCGCGGGTGGCGATCGCACCGGCGGGCGAGTCGAGTGCAGGCCAGCGCGCGATCATCACCATGTCCTGGTCGCGTATCAGCGCAATGCCATGCGGCCCCAGTTTGAGGCCCGACAATAGTTCCTGAAAATACGCCGCAGGTACCGCCGCCGTGACGACCCCCGCAAAGCTGCCGTCGGGCGCGTTGTAGCGACGCGAGAACACGACGATCCAGGCGCCGGCGATACGCCCGAAGACGAGCTTGCTCGCCCATGTGCGCTGGTCGTCCTCCGCACGGTGCCTGATGAAGAAATCGCGGTCGGCATAGCTCACCTGCGTCGTGGGCGTGACGGCGTGCCCGAGCACCACCGCGCCGTCCGCATCGGTGACCCGGATCTCGGCCCTGTGCGACAGCCAGGCCTGATGCTGCGCGATGAGCGCATTCATTTCGCCCCGACCAAGCGCCAGCCCCTGGCGCAGATCGCGCTCGAGGTGGGTCTGCACCTCGCGCAGCAGCAATTCGATCTCGCGCACCGACGCGCTCACGCTCTGGTCGAGCAGCAGCGCCATGTTTTCGACGGTCGTGCGGACCTCCTGCTCCTTGCGCTCCTTCGCTGCAGACATCGCATACGCCAGGAGCCCCCCGATGAAGACATTGAGGGCCAGCACGGTGGCGATCAATACCAGGAAAACCGTCTTCTTGTTCTGATGCATGTGTCCGCCGGACGATGATGGGGGCGGCGACGGTCTGATCGTCGTCGATTCAGGGCGAATGTTAACTGCGCCGGGCCGATTGATTCCAGTCATGAGACGCGCCCGACTGACGCCCAGCGTGGCGACGGCGTTCGCGAGCGGGTACGGCAATCCGGACTGCAGTGCGCGGCGGGCTGACCTATAATGCGCGGTTTCCCAGATTCAGCCGGAGCTGCAGCCATGGAAGCCGAACGCCAGAACGCCATCGCCGAAAAACTCGCCGACCTCGCCGCCCGCGGTCGCGAACTACGGAGGTATCTTTGACTACGATGTGAAGGCATCGAAGCTCGAAGAAGTCAATCGCGCGCTGGAAGACCCGGCGGTCTGGAATAACGCCGAGCGCGCGCAGGAGCTCGGCAAGGAAAAGCGCCAGCTCGAGGACGTGGTGCTGACGCTGCAGCAGATCGACGCGCAGTCGCGCGATCTCAAGGACCTCTATGAGCTCGCCGAGGCCGAGGACGACGACGACACCTTCGAAGCGGTCGAGGCCGACCTCGTCGAGCTGCAGGGCGCGATCGAGACCCTCGAGTTCCGTCGCATGTTCAGCAACCCGATGGATCCCAACAACTGCTTCATCGAGATCCAGGCCGGCGCCGGCGGCACCGAGGCCCAGGACTGGGCGGGCATGCTCGAGCGCATGTACCTGCGCTATGGCGAAAAGAAAGGCTTCACCGTCGAGCTGATGGAAGAGACCGAGGGCGAAGTCGCCGGCATCAAGAACTGCACGATCAAGGTTTCCGGCGAGTACGCCTACGGCTACCTGCGCACCGAGACCGGCATCCACCGCCTGGTGCGCAAGTCGCCGTTCGACTCCAACGCCCGCCGCCACACCAGCTTCACCTCGGTGTTCGTGTTCCCGGAGGTCGACGACTCGATCCAGATCGAGATCAACCCGGCCGACCTGCGCATCGACACCTACCGCGCTTCCGGTGCCGGCGGCCAGCACATCAACAAGACCGACTCCGCGGTGCGCATCACCCACGAGCCCACCGGCATCGTCGTGCAGTGCCAGAACGACCGCTCGCAGCACAAGAACAAGGCCGAGGCCATGTCGATGCTGAAGGCGCGCCTGTACGAGGCCGAACTGCGCAAGCGCCAGTCGGAGCAGCAGAAGCTGGAAGACTCCAAGAGCGACATCGGCTGGGGCCACCAGATCCGCAGCTACGTGCTCGACCAGTCGCGCATCAAGGACCTGCGCACCAACTACGAGGTCGGCAACACCCAGGCCGTGCTCGACGGCGACCTGGACGACTTCATCGCGGCGAGCCTGAAGCAGGGCGTCTGAGGTTTGACCGAGCCCTTCCTGTCCGACTTCCTCGCCGCCGGCGTCGACCCCGACGAGGTGCCCGAGCTGGCGGCGCTGGCTTCGGCGCGCCCGCTGCTCGACGCGTTCATCACGCTGTTCCGCGGCACCGAGGCCGAGGTGCTGATGCGCCTGCTGGTGCTGCGCGAGATCGGCCGCGAGGCCGACTCGCCGCGCTGGTCGCCCGATGCCCTGCGCGCGCGCTTCACCTATCTCGACCCGGTCAAGCTCGAGACGGTGTTGAAGCGCCTGCGCGACAACGCGCTGCTGGCGATCGGCGAAGACGGCCACTACGCGCTCTCCGACGTCGGCCGCAACGCGGTGGCGGCGATCGCGATGCTGCTGCGTTTCGGCGAAGAAGAGGACACCGAGCTCGGCTTTCTCACCGCCCAGCTCGCCGGCCTGCAGGCGGTGGGCAGCATCACGCCCGAAGCGCTCGGCCACCTGCTGTCCAAGCTCAACGACCTCACCTGGCATTTCGAGGAGGCGATCGCCTCGGGCTCGGAGTTCCGCATCCTCGACGCCCGCCGCCGCCTGTCGGCCAACGGGCGCTGGCTCGAGCGCGGCACGGACATCCTCAACAGGCTGCTCGCCGATCCCGAGGTCGACTTCGACATCGCCCGCATCGCGCAGCGCATCGGCCTGGCGCAATCGCGCCTGGCGCGGGTGGACGCCGCCTTCCAGCGCGCGCTCAACAAGATCGAGTCACAGCGCGTGACGCTGGGCGCCTCCGGGATCTCGTCCTCGGACGTCTCCGCCTGGCTGCGCGGCCTGGATGCGCCGACGCTGGCCGGACTCGCCGTCGGTGCCTTCGCCGCCGTGCCCGAACTCGCGCTGCTGGCCGGCGGCCACGAGCTGCTCGATCGCGCCGAAAGCCAGCTCGAAGGCGATGTTGCAGGCGCCGCGATCGACGCGGGCCTGCCGCCCCCCGATGACCCCGACACCGACATTGCGCCGCAGGTTGAAGACCTGCGCCTGCTCGAACATTTCACACACCGCCTCGCGGACCTGCCCGCGCCGCAACCACTGCAACGCGTGGTCGCAGGCGGGGGTTTCGCGCCGGCGAGCTACCGCCTGTCCCTGCTCGCCCTGCTTGCCGACGGCGCCGAGGCCGGCCCCGAGGACGGCCCGGTCGGTGCCTTCATGCGCTTGCCGGTGGACGTCGCGTTCGGCGATGCGCTGACGCCGGTCGGCGAGGACGAGATCGCCGCGATCACGCTCGGCGAGGTCAGCCCGCGC
>DMCZ01000211.1:12351-14569 GCA_003446655.1 Thauera sp.
GCGCTGGCTGCCGCGCAACGACAGGCTGGTGCGACGCGCGCTGGTGGACGAGACCTTCCGCTTCGAACTCGACCGGCGGCTGGCCGATGTCGGCCTGCGCCTGCTCGACAACCCCTACGCCGCCCATGTCGGCGTCGCACTGGAAGCCGAACTCGCCGAGCCGGTGTTCGGCGCCGGCCGCGAGTACGCCGCCAGCAACCTGGGGCTCACCCGCGACGAGATCGCCCTGCTGGTGATTCTCTGGGCGCTGGTCGTGCTGCCCAAGCGCGAACGCNNACCTCGGCGACGCCACCCGCAACGACACCGAACAAGGCGCCGTGATGGTTGCAAACGCCCCTGCCCCCGCCGCCCCGCCGCCAGTGCGTGAAGGCTGAGCCCGCCCGCTTATCGAACCCGCGCCCGCCATGGACCTCGAACTCAAGACCCTCACCGCCCGCCTGCTCGCGCAGCGCTGGCTGCCGCGCAACGACAAGCTGGTGCGGCGCGCGCTGGTCGACGAGACCTTCCGCTTCGAACTCGACCGGCGGCTGGCCGACGTCGGCCTGCGCCTGCTCGACAACCCCTACGCCGCCCATGTCGGCGTCGCACTGGAAGCCGAGCTCGCCGAGCCGGTCTTCGGCGCCGGCCGCGAGTACGCCGCCAGCAACCTGGGGCTCACCCGCGACGAGGTCGCGCTGCTGGTGATCCTCTGGGCGCTGATCGTGCTGCCCAAGCGCGAACGCCAGGTCACCCGCCGCGAGCTCGCCGACGACGGCCAGAGCGACCTCTTCGGCGGCGCCGACAAGCCGGTCGCGCATGGCGAGTCGGTGTCGGGCGCGCTCACCGAGGCCTCGCTGATCGCCGACTTCGGCCCGCGCCTGGGCGGGCGTACCAAGGTGCGGAACTTCATGCTCGGCAAGCTCGCCCGCCTCGGCTTCATCGAACGCCGCAACGGCCTGATCAGCGAAGGCCCGCTGCTCGACCTCGCGCTCGACTACCGGGTGCTGGCCGACCGCATCATCCACGGCACGCTCGGCGAGGTGCTCGCCGCCGCCGGTCACGCGCTGCCCGAGGCCAACGCCTTCGAGATCGCCGAGGTGCTGCCCGACGAGGCCGAGACCGCCGAAGAAGAACATTGAGGGAACGCTGAACCCATGCCCCTGCCCGACATCGACCCCGCGCGCTACGAGGAACAGCTCGCCGCCAAGCTCGCGCGCTACCGCACGGACTTCGCAGAATTCGAGCTGCCCGAGCCCGCGGTCTTCCGCTCCGCCCCGCTGCACTACCGCCTGCGCGCCGAGTTCCGCCTGTGGCACCAGGACGGCCGCATCGACTACGCGATGTTCGACAGCGCGGAGCCGAAGCAGCCCATCCTGCTCGACAGCTTCCCCCCCGCCGCCGAACCGATCGCCGCCCTGATGCCGCGCCTGCGCGACGCGCTCCAGGCGAGCGAGCCGCTGCGGCGCAGGATCTTCCAGGTCGAGTTCCTCGCCACCCTGAGCGGCGAATGCCTGGTGAGCCTGGTCTATCACCGCCCGCTCGACGAGGCCTGGGAGGCCGCCGCGCGCGCGCTGGCCGCCGCGCTCGACATCCAGGTCATCGGCCGCAGCCGCAAGCAGAAGATCGTGCTCGAGCGCGACTGGGTGCAGGAGGTGCTGGAGGTCGATGGCCAGCCGCTGCGCTACCAGCAGTTCGAGGGCAGCTTCACCCAGCCCAACGGCGGCGTGAACCAGCACATGCTGAGCTGGGCGCGCGCGCAGGCGAAGGCCGTGGGCGCCGGCCCGCAGGGCGCGGGCGACCTGCTCGAGCTCTACTGCGGCAACGGCAACTTCACCGTCGCGCTCGCCCCCCTGTTCGGCCGCGTGCTCGCCACCGAGATGAGCAAGACCTCGGTGCGCGCCGCCCACACCAACCTCGCCGACAACAATGTGGCCAACGTGACCATGGTGCGCATGGCGAGCGAGGAGATCAGCGACGCGCTCGCCGGCGGGCGCGAGTACCGCCGCATGGCGGGCGTCGATCTCGCCGGCTACCGCTTCTCCACGCTCTTCGTGGACCCGCCACGCGCCGGCCTGGATGACGGCACGATCGCGCTGGCGAAGGACTTCGACAACATCCTCTACATCTCCTGCAACCCCGAGACCCTGCGCGCCAACGTCGCCGCGCTGTCGGCCACCCACCGCATCGCGGCCGCGGCGGCCTTCGACCAGTTCCCCTACACCCACCACCTCGAGTGCGG
>DMCZ01000211.1:14885-16725 GCA_003446655.1 Thauera sp.
TTCTCGCTGCCGCTGGACGCGCAGATCATCACCATCGTCGGCCCCAACGGCTCGGGCAAGACCACGCTGCTCGACGCCCTGCGCACGCTGTTCGCGCTGCGCTGCTCAGGCAAGCGTGACTTCCGCCGCTACGTGCGCCGCAGCAACGAAAGGATCGCTTGGATTCGTGCGGTGGTCGCCAACCAGCCGGGACACAGCGGCAAGCGGCCCTTCTTCCCCTGCCTGGCCGATGAGGTCACCCTGGCCTGCCGCATCCGCAAGGCGGGCGGCGACTGGATCCGCGACTACACCATCGTCGACGGCAATCTGCCGATCGAGGCGCTCGAGCAGACCAGCGACTGGATCGGCCTGCGCGACTACCAGAACCGGCTGGCCTGGGGCGGCCTGACCCCGGCGATCACCAAGGTGCTGGCGCTGGAACAGGGCGACACCGACAAGCTGTGCGAATACTCGCCCAAGGCGCTGCTGGAACTCGTGTTCGACGTCTTCGGCGACAAGGAGGTGCTGGACAACTATCAGGCCGCACGCGAGGAGCAGAAATCCGCCGAGCGCGAACTGGCCGAGCTCGGCGTCGACCTCGACCGCCTGAAGACCCAGGCCGAGGAGAAGAAGGCCGAGGCCAACCGCTTCCTGGAGTGGAAGCAGCTCGCCGACGAGATCCACGCGCTGGAGGCCGAGATCGTGCCGCGGCTGGAGGTCGCCGAGCTCGAGCGCGAGATCGCCGCGGAGCGTGAGGCCCTGCAGCGCGCCCACTGCGAGCGCGGCGAGAAGCTCGTCGAGCAGCGCGAGTCGCGCCAGCGCCTGGAGATCGTGCGCAGCGAGCAGGACGCCGCGCAGGCCGAACGCAAGCGTCTGAAGGAAAGCGACACGGCAACCGAGCAGCGCTACCTCGCCGCCCACGACCGCGTGCGCGACCTGGAAAAGCTGCTCGACGAGCGCAACATGCTGCGCGCCCAGCTCGCCAGCGAGCACGGCGCCGACGCCGTCGCACTGGAGAAGGAGCACGAGGACGCCGACGCCGCGCTCGCCGCGCTGCGGCGCAAGGAGCGCGAGCTCGTCGCCGCCTTCGAGGAAAAGACCGACACCCTGCGCGGCGAGCGCAACCGCGCCGGCCCGCCGGGCGACGCCGAGGTCGCGCGCTTTCGGGTGAAGCTGAGCGCCGAGGGCATCGCCCACCACAGCCTCGCCGAGGTCGTGGAGGTCACCGACCCCGCCTGGCAGGCTGCGCTCGAGGCCATCCTGCGCCCCTACCGCCACCTCATCCTGCTCGAGCGCGAGGCCGACCGCCATGCCGCCTGGGCGCTCGGCGAGCGCGAGCGCTTCCGCCACTTCATCGTCCCCGAGCGCGAGACCGCACCGCCGCCGCGGCCGATGAGCCTGGCCGAGGTGGTCGAGTTCAGCGCCCCGATTCCGCGCTGGCTTGCCGACCTGCTCAACCGCATCCGCCGCGTCGAGAACGCCGACGCCGCGCGCGATCTGCCGCGCGAGCAGGAATGGATCACGCGCGACGGCTACCACCGCGAGCGTCGCGGCGCCCGCCACCTCGGGCGGCCGCAGGAATTCCACTTCGGCGAACTCGCCCGCCAGTCGCGCATGGCCGCGCTGCAGGACGAGATCGCCGGCCTCGACAAACATCTGCAGGCCCTGCGTCCGAAGCTCGACGCCGCGAGCGCCAGGCTCACCACGCTGCGCCAGCGGCTGCTCGGTCTGCAATCTGCCCAATTGCTCGCCGCACGCAGCGAAGCCTACGCCAGCGCCGAGGCCGAGCTGCCCGCCGCGCGCAAGGCGCTCACCGAGGCGATCGCCGAACGCGCCGCGACGCGCGGCGAGCTGGACCGCC
>DMCZ01000116.1:0-11314 GCA_003446655.1 Thauera sp.
AGATGTGTATAAGAGACAGTGATTACGCAACGCAATGTTTTAAATATACGAAATCTAAGACGTGATAATGGTTGATTATTTAGTGTGATGGCTGATTTTTTGAAATTTTGTCCTTGGAGCAGTACGAATCGTAGATAACTGAAGATTGCCTCAGGCTCTTGCCCGTTCAGCGTACTCCCGGGCTATCGCACCCAGCCCGCCCATGGCGAAGTGGAACAGGTGGTCGGCAACCATCTGGGGAGGCATCTGAAAAACCTCTTTCAAAGGCCCCGGGAAGGTGCGCCCGCCGACCAGCAGCATCAGGCAGGGGGTAATCACGTTCATCAGGCAACGGGTCACGGCCGGATCTTCTGCAGGTATTCCGGTAATCTCGCTGAGTAGTCGTTTGACGAGCAACATCTTGGGCAGCGCTTCATCCTGGAACAGCACCTGCAGATGTGAACTTGGCGCCAACACCTCCCTGGCAAGGACACGCAGCTGCCAGGCTTGAGGTTCTTGCATGGCCTGCGCGACCAGTTGCTCTATCAGCACACGCAATTTCGATTCTGGTGGCGATTCGCTACCAACCAGTTGCTGCAGGTCGGCCATGCCCAGCAGCTGGCCATGGGCCGCTGCCAATACGGCCTGGTACAGGCCGCTGCGGTTGCCGAAGTGATAGTTGATGGAAGCCAGATCCACCTGCGCCCGGGCGGCGATGTCCTTGTTGGACGTTTCGGCGTAGCCCGTTTCGGCGAACAGCTCACCTGCAGCCTCCAGTATTCGTGTTTTTGTGGCTTCGCCATCCGAACGAAGTCCGCGTGCGGGTTTGATCATCCCTTGTTTTCCAAAGTAGATAAGGCTTGCATTGTCGAATAGATTAACTTTAAAATCAATTTAATATCTGGTGCGCAATACATCCTCCCCTCATGTCCCTTTCTGGATATTCATCATGAAAAAACCGCTCATTGCCCTTGTTCTCCTGGTTGTGTTGGCCTTGGGTGCTTGGGCGTGGATGCACCAGCGAAACCAGGGCCACGACGATGCGCTGGTGCTGCACGGCAACGTGGACATCCGCCAGATTGCGTTGGCCTTCGATGGCAGTGGCCGTGTGGCTGAATTGCGCGTCGAGGAAGGCGATCGCGTGAACGCAGGAGTCGTGCTGGGAGTGCTGGATACCCGCACCCTGGCCTTGCAGGCCGAACAGGCACAAGCGCAGATTGGTGTTCAGCAGCAAACCCTGCAACGTTTGCGCAATGGTGCACGGCCGCAGGAAATCGCCCAGGCCAGGAGCCGTGTGACTGCAGCCCAGGTCGATGCCGCACAGGCCGAGCAGGATCTGCAACGTTTGCAAGGCATCGCCGCCAACACGCAGGGGCGTGGTGTCAGTGCGCAAGATCTGGACCGCGCCAAAAGCCATCTGCAGGTTGTCCAGGCCAAGCTGACGGATCAACAAGAAGCCTTGCGTCTGACAGAACTGGGACCGCGCGCAGAGGACGTGGCCGGCGCCGAGGCGCAGCTCAAGGCGGCGCAGGCGCAACTGGCCTTGCTGCAGCACCAGATCGCTCAAGGCCAACTCAAGGCGCCGGCAGACGCCGTGGTGCGTTCGCGCCTGCTCGAACCCGGCGACATGGCGACACCGCAGAAACCTGTGCTGGCCCTGGCGCTGACCCAGCCCAAGTGGGTGCGTGTCTATGTGGGCGAGCCTGACCTGGGTCGGGTCAAACCCGGTATGCCGGCACGTGTGACCACGGATGGCTCCCCCGGCCAGTCCATCGCGGGCAAGATCGGCTACATCTCCTCGGTGGCCGAGTTCACGCCCAAGTCGGTACAGACTGAAGCGTTGCGCACCAGCCTTCTCTACGAGCTGCGCGTACTGGTCGATGACCCGCAGGATGTGCTGCGCCTGGGGCAGCCGGCCACCGTCCACCTGACAGCGGGCACCGCGCAATGAGCGATGGCGGCGCGACGGTCGTCGCCGATGGGCTGCGCAAGACCTTCGAGGCGCCGGGCGGCGGTCCCTTGCATGCGGTGGGCGGCTTGTCGCTGACGGTGCGGGCGGGTGAGTTGACGGCCCTGGTCGGCCCGGACGGTGCCGGCAAGACCACCTTGATGCGCATGATGGCCGGACTGCTCAAGCCCGATGCGGGGACATTGCGCGTGCTGGGCATCGACGTCGCCCACGACCCGCAAACGGTGCAGGACCGCATCAGCTACATGCCGCAGCGCTTCGGCCTGTACGAAGACCTGAGCGTGCAGGAAAATCTGGACCTCTACGCCGATCTGCACGGCGTGCCGCAGGCAGTGCGCCGCGAGCGCTTCGCGCGCATGCTGGAAATGACCGACATGGCGCGCTTTACCGCACGTCCGGCCGGCAAGCTCTCGGGCGGCATGAAGCAGAAGCTGGGTCTGGCCTGCACGCTGGTGCGCTCGCCGGACTTGCTGCTGCTGGACGAGCCCAGCGTGGGCGTCGATCCGCTGTCGCGCCGCGATCTGTGGCAGATCGTGCAGCAGCTGGTCGATGACGAAAGGCTGAGCGTGATCGTCAGCACCGCCTACATGGACGAGGCCGAGCGCTGCACCCAGGTGTTCGTGATGCACAAAGGCCTGCTGCTCGCCGAAGGTGCTCCGGGCGCGCTGCGCGAACGCGCCCGAGGGGTGACCTATGTGGCCACGCCACCGTCCGGTATGCCCGCCCGCGACCTGCAGGCACGATTGATCGACGCCGATCGATTGATCGTCGATGCGGTGCCCAAAGGCGGCGCGGTGTGGTTCATCCGCCAGCCCAAGGTGGAAACCCACGTGCTGGACGGACTGCTCGGCGACATCGACTACCAGCCGCGCCCGGAAGAACTCGAAGACGCTTTCATGATGATGCTGCGCCAGCAACATGCCGAGGGCGCGGAGTCGACGACCCGGGTATCGGCATCGTCTCCCGGAGCGCCCACGTCGTCCCCGCAGATGTCCTCGAATGGCAATGGGAACGGGCCGGTGATCGTGGTGCGCGATCTGGTACGCACGTTTGGCGACTTCACCGCTGTCGCCAGCACCTCCTTCGATGTGGCGCGGGGCGAGATCTTCGGTCTGCTCGGTCCCAACGGAGCAGGCAAGACAACCACCTTCCGCATGCTCTGCGGTCTGCTGCCGGCCAGCAGCGGGCATTTGGAAGTGGCCGGCATGAATCTGCGCACGGCGCGCGCCCAGGCACGGGCGCGCATCGGCTACGTGTCGCAAAAGTTCGCGCTCTACGGCAACCTGACGGTGCGCGAGAACCTGGAATTTTTCGGCGGTGCCTATGGGCTGCGCGGCCAGGCGCTGCGCACGCGAGTGGCGGCCACGCTCGCCCAGTTCGGCCTGGAGCCCACCGCCATCAGCGGCCTGCTGCCAGGTGGCTACAAGCAGCGCCTGGCCATGGCCACCGGCCTGCTGCACGAGCCAGACATCCTGTTCCTCGATGAGCCCACCAGCGGCATCGACCCGCTGGCGCGGCGCGCCTTCTGGCGCACCATCACCGCGCTCGCCCAGGCGGGGGTGACGGTCATCGTCACCACGCACTTCATGGAAGAGGCCGAGTATTGCGACCGCATCGCCATCCAGGATGCCGGCAAGGTGCTGGCGCTTGGCACGCCGCAGGCGGTGCGCGAGCAGGCAGGCGGTGACGGCGGCACCGACATGAACAGCGCCTTCATTTCCATCGTCGAGCAGGGTCGCGCCGACGGCCGGGACAGGAACCCGGGAGGCCGCGCATGAGGCATCCGGAGTTCATGCGGCGTTTCATCGCCCTGCTGCGCAAGGAAGTGCGCCAGATGCTGCGCGACAAGAGCAACCTGGCGGTGGGACTGCTGCTGCCGATTGCGCTGATTCTGCTGTTCGGCTACGGCCTGTCTTTCGATGTGAAGAACGCGCCGGTCGCGGTGGTGCTGGAAGACAGCGCGCCCGATGCGCGCGCGGCGGTCGCGGGTTTCCAGGGAACGATCTACCTCTCACCGGTGTGGGTCACACACATGACCGAAGCCGAGCGCTTGCTGCGCGCAGGCGAGGTGGACGCCATCGTGCGCGTGCCGCAGGACTTCTCGCGCCGGCTCGCAGCAGGCGATGCCCGCATCCAGCTGGTGCTCAACGGCGTCAACTCGACCACCGCGCAGACCGTGGAGGGCTACGTCAACAGCGCCATCGCTACTTGGGCGCAAAAGCAGGTTGACCGTGCTGGTAACAAGCCACCCGCGCTGGGGCGCGTGGAGGTGGTGCAGCGCATGTGGTTCAACGAAACCGGCAACAGCAGCTGGTATCTGGTGCCCGGACTGATCGTTCTGGTGCTAACGCTGATCGGCGCCTTCCTCACGTCGCTGCTGATCGCGCGCGAATGGGAGCGCGGCACGCTGGAGTCGCTGTTCGTCACACCCGTGCGGCCGCTGGAACTCATCTTCGCCAAGCTGGCGCCGTACCTGGTGGTCGGTGCCATCGACCTGGTGCTGTGCCTGCTGGCGGCGCGCTTCCTGTTCGAGGTGCCACTGCGCGGCTCCCTGCCCATCCTGTGCCTGGCCTCGATGCTTTACCTGCTCGTCTCGCTGCTGCTGGGGCTGTTCATTTCCGGCAAGACGCGCAACCAGTTCGAGGCCAGCCAGCTGGCCATGCTGGTCAGCTTCATGCCGGCCATGATGCTCTCCGGCTTCGTGTTCGACCTGCGCAACGTCCCGCTGGTCATCCAGGTCGTAGCGCAACTACTGCCCGCCACGCATTTCATGGGCCTGATCAAGACGCTGTTCCTGGCGGGCGACCATGGGCCGACCATCCTGCGCAGCGTCGCCATCCTTTCCCTCTACGCCGTGGTGCTGGTGTTCGCCACACAGCGCACGCTGCGCAAGTCACTGGACTGACAGCCATGGCTTCCTTCATTGTCACATTCACCCAGATCATCGCCTTGGTGCGCAAAGAGCTCCTTGCACTCATCAAGGAGCCGGCCAGCCGTGCGCTGCTGATTGCCCCGGCCTTCCTGCAAGCCCTGCTATATGGCTATGGCGCCACTTACGACCTCACGCACGTGCCTTATGCCGTGCTGGATCAAAGCCGCAGTGCGGCGTCGACCGAGCTGCTGGCGCGGATCGATGGCACCGGCGTGTTCGTGCGCGCCGCCACGCTCACCTCGCCGCGGCAGATCGCCGAGATGGTCGATGCAGAAAAGGCCTTGCTGGTGCTCAGTATTCCGCCGGACTTCGCGGCACGGCTGGGTTCTGGCCAGCCCGCGCCCCTGCAGCTCATTCTGGACGGGCGCAACTCCTCGACGGCGGGTTCGGCCGCCAGCCACGTCGGCGCCATCGTGGCCGCCTACAATGCCTCGCTGGGCACCGGTGCCCCAGGCATTCGCGTGGAACGGCGCGCCTGGTTCAACCCCAACCTGGAGTCACGCTGGAACATGATGCCTGGACTGATTGCCGCGCTGAGCATGTTGCAGACCCTGCTGCTGGCGGCGCTGTCGGTGGCGCGCGAACGCGAGCAAGGCACCTTCGACCAGTTGCTGGTGACGCCGCTCACCCCGATGCAGATCCTGATCGGCAAGGCGCTGCCTTCCATCCTGATCGGACTGCTGCAGTCCACCATCATCTTCCTGATCATCCGTTTCTGGTTCGAGATCCCGATGCAGGGCTCGGTGGGGCTGCTCTACTTCGGGCTGATCGTCTTCACCGTCGCGTCCGTTGGCGTGGGCCTGTCGATATCCGCCCTGTCGCTGACCATGCAACAGGCGATGCTCTACACCTTCCTGCTGATCATGCCGCTGATGCTGCTCTCCGGCCTGTTCACGCCGGTGCGCAACATGCCTGAGGTGCTGCAGCTTGCCACCTACGCCAATCCGCTGCGCTTCGGCATGGACATCGTGCGCCGCGTCTATCTCGAAGGCGCAGGCCTCATCGATATCTGGCGCCAATTCATCCCCCTGCTGGTGCTGGCCGCCACCACGCTGCCGCTGGCGGCCTGGCTGTTCCGCAACCGGCTTTCCTGATCGTAGGTATCCGCATGTTTGACCTCCAACACTCCCCTCTTCAACCACGGCACTTCGGCTTGGCGGCCTCCGCACTCGCCCTGGCCCTGGCCTTGACCGGTTGTGCCGTCGGGCCGGATTTCGTCAGGCCCACGCCCGCAGCACCGGATGACTGGACGAGCTGGCGCAGCGGCGATGCCTCGCTGCGCATCCCGGGCGAAGCTACCCAGGCATTGCCAGCAATATGGTGGCAGGCCTTCGACGACGCAACCCTCAATGCCTTGCAGCGCCGTGCTTTCGCTGCCAGCCCGGACCTGCAGACGGCCGCGCTGCACTTCGCCCAGGCACGCGCGCAGCGCAGCACGGTGGCCGCGCAGCGCGGGCCGGAAGTCAACGCCAGCGGCAGCGCCACCCGCCAGCGCCAGAGCGAGAGCGGTGCCAGCACGCGCATGCTCGGCATCATGGGGGCCGACCCCCGCCTCACCGAGCTGCTGGCCGAGCCGTTCACGCTGTACCAGGCGGGTTTCGACGCTTCGTGGGAGCTGGATTTGTGGGGCCGCGTACGCCGCTCGGTGGAAGCCGCCGACGCCGATGTCGGCCAGCAGGCTGCACTGCTCGACCAGGCCCGCCTCAGCCTGGCCAGCGACGTGGCGCGCAACTACTTTGAGCTGCGCACCGCCCAGCGGCAGATTCGCTTGATGCGCGAGGATATCGCCGCGCTGGAAGAGCGCGCCGGGCTGTTGCAGGCGCGTGTCGAGGGCGGCGTTCTCGATCACACCGACTTGCAACGCCAGCGCGCCGAACTGGCCGCGCTGAAGGCGCAGTTGCCGCCGCTGCTGGCACAGGAAGCCGCCAGCGCCAACCAGATCGCCCTGCTGCTGGGCGAGCGCCCGGGTGCGCTGCAAGCCGAACTGGTGCCACGCGATGCCGGCGCCAGGACTGCGCTGCCCGACCTCGCCCTCGGTCTGCCATCGGAAGTGGCGCTGCGCCGCCCCGACATCCGCACCGCCGAAGCGCACCTGCACGGCGCCACCGCCAACATCGGCATTGCCAAGGCCAATCTGTATCCCAGCATCCGGCTTGGTGCCAAATTCGGGTTCGAGTCCTACCTAAGTGGCGAATTCTCCGACTGGGGCAGTCGCACCTGGTCGATCGGCCCCAGCCTCAACCTGCCGATCTTCGATCATGGCCGGCGCACAGCCACCGTGCAATTGCGCGAGCTGCAACAACAGGAAGCGGCGGTGAATTACCAGAAAACCGTGCTGAAAGCCTGGCAGGAGATCGACGATGCGCTGTCCGCCTACCGCGCCGAACAACAGCAGGCTCAGGAACTCAAAGCCCGCAGCGACGCGGCCGGCGATGCCTACCGGCTTGCCCAGGCGCGCTACGACGGCGGAATCAGTGATTTCACCGCTGTGCTCGACGCGCAGCGCAGCTATCTGCAAGCGCGTCGCGATCTGGTTAGTAGCGAAGGTCGTTTGAACACGCGCTATGTGACCGTCAACAAGGCAATCGGCAATGCGCCATTGCGGGAAGAAGATACGACGCAATGAGGTACCTGGAAAGGCCTCCGTGGACCTGCGCGGGCCTGCTCGACAGGCGTGGGCGCCTCGTCAGGTACTTGTGGTTGCTCGCCATCGCGGCGCTCTGTGCTGGATGCGCTGGCGTCAAGGTGCGGACCGTCGGCGCGAAAGACTGCATGTCGGAGCGGCGCGGTGACGTGCTGACCACCGGCAAGCTCAGCACATCGGCACGTGACGTACTTACGAGCCTCGCGGTCCAGCCAGATCGGTGCCAGCAGAGCGTCGATCCTTGTGTTCAGGCATTGACACACACGGACGGCACAACTTGCCACGCTGGCAGAAAAAGTTGTTAACAACGCAATCTTGACCATGTGGCGAGCAATCAATTTATTGACCAAATATGTATTTTCGCCATAAAATTCGCCATAAAATTCTGCACCATATAAGGCAATTTTGTGGGAACAAAAACAAACAAAGGCGAGATTGACGATCTTGAAATTGATTTCGCCAATTTAGCCCGCCTTGCCGCCTCAGATGCGCAAGAGGATACCCGTCTGCTGCTGGCGCGGCTCATCCGGAAATACCGCCAACAACGCCCCGAACTGGCTTCGCTTCTCGATCAGTCCCTGAAAGCATCCCAGACCCGCTCGGCAGGTAACGCCATCCTGCGTCGTGGCGCACCGATAACGGACGCCGGCGAGGCACCGCTACCCGTCGACGGCGATTCCCGTTTGGCGCTGATCCGGGTCTTCGATGACCGCGTCGGATTGCCTCCACCGATTCTTCCCGGCAGTGTTCATGACGCCATCGGTGCCATCATTCGCGAACGACAGGAACGTGAGCGGTTGGCCGCCCGTGGCATTAGCCCGACCCGTTCAGCCATCCTGGTAGGCCCTCCCGGTGTCGGCAAGACACTCTCGGCCCGCTGGATTGCCAGCGCTTTAGGCAAACCTCTGTGGGTACTCGACCTGACGGCGGTTATGAGTAGCCTGCTCGGCAAGACGGGCAACAACCTGCGGGCAGCCTTGGATCATGCCAAACAACACGCTGCCGTTCTGCTACTCGACGAGATCGATGCCATCGCCAAGCGGCGCAGCGACGAGTCGGATATTGGCGAACTGAAGCGCCTGGTTACCGTCATGCTCCAGGAAGTCGATCAGTGGCCCGATACCGGCCTGCTGCTGGCTGCCACCAACCACCCGGAACTGGTTGATCCAGCTTTGTGGCGACGTTTCGATCTGGTCCTCAAGTTCGATGCACCGGATGCTGCGGCGATTGCAACGGCCATCCAGCGATTCCTCGGCGACGATCTGACCTTATTCGCGTCCTGGATCGATGTCCTGGCTGCTGGGTTGCAGGGACAGTCTCTCTCAGACGTGGAGCGCAGCATCAACGCTTTGCGTCGCGGCCATGCCTTACAGATGGCGCCGCTGGAACAGTTGATCGGATCAGCCCTGGGTCAGCGTCAGGAAGCCTTGAGCAAGGCAGAACGCCTCAACCTCGCGATTGCGCTGGCCAAGGCGGGGCGACATACGCATATGCAGATCAGCCAAATGACGGGCGTCGCTCGCGACACCATTCGCAAACACGCGGGGCCTTCCCCCCGTAAAGGCAGAGGGCTCAAGTAAATGACCACGCGATACCTGATCGGCCGCGCCGAGTTGCTGACCTATCCGATCGAAGCGCCCAAGAAGAAGGTTGGCGACAAGGCGCACCCCTATACGCTCACCGAGGCCAAGCGCATCATCGTGCCGGAGATCGAGACTGCCAACCGCATTTTCCAGGAGCTCCCAGCGAAGGCTTGTGCCGATGATCTGGCGGTGGCTCGTCTGGTATTGCATCCGGCTTATCTGGCCAAGTCGTATTTCCCGAAGCTGCTGCTCGATCAGGTGGGACTCTCGTCAGTTGGATCGCGCACCCGTCGCATTCAGCCGCGTCGCCAGACCCAGAAGGGGTCGTCTCAGAAAACGGAAAATAAAGCACGTTAAGCCGATTGCATTGGCCGCCGAATCGTAGTGGTAGGCGAGCCTCTTGCCACCGGCCGTGGTGTTGGTGAGCCGTCCCAGACGTAGTTGATGGTGTGGCTGTTGTCGGCGTACTTGGCCTGGGTACGACGGCCCAGCAGGTCGTAGGCGAAGGCGACGTTGTCGGCGGCCGTGGGGTAGCTGCGGCTGGTCAGGCGGTGCAGGTTGTCGTAGGCGAGCGTGATGGTTTCGCCGCTGCGCTTTCGGTGGCTCGTGAGGCTGCCGACGGCGTTGTAGGTGAATTGCTCGTAGTCGGTGGTCGATGAGGTGCCAACCGTGGTGGGGTGCGGGTAGCGCAGCTTCACCCGGCGGTCGTGGCCGTCATATTCGTAGGTGGTGCGGTTGCCCTTGGCGTCGGTCAGCCAGCTGGGCCGCCGTGCGGATCAGCCGGCCGTCGTTGTCATAGCCAAAGCGCGTCTGCTTGCCCAGCGCGTCGGTCGTCTGCGTGATGCGGCGCTGCGCATCGAAGGCGTGCGTGGTGGTGTCGGTGACGTCCGTGCGCGGGCCGTTGACCTGGGTGAGGTTGCCCACCCCGTCGTAGGTGAAGGCGGTGGTGTGCGCTCGCTCGCCAGATCCCGGCCGTCGTAGGCGGTGAGAGGTGGCCCTGGGGGGCGCCGACGACGCTCGGGTGCGGCTGCCTTGCCGGGAGGCAAAAGACAAGACCTGACCCTGTGCGCGTGACCCCGCTGTCGGCCATCAGCTGGCTCGAAGTGCTGCAGGGCATGCGCAACAAGGCCGAGCTCGTGGTGGTGAAGAAGATGCTGCAGCACCGCGCGGCAACCTTGCTGCCGGTGTCGGAAGCCATGACGCAACGCGCCATCGATCTCATGGAATCGCTGACCTTGAGTCACGGGCTGCAGATGGGCGATGCGCTCATCGCCGCCACCGCACTCGATCACGGACTGCCGGTGCTCACCGCCAACGTCAAACACTTCTCGGCAGTCACCGGCCTTACCGTCGAGGCGTTCGTGCCTTGATCACTTGGCAGCGTTCAACAGATCGTGAAGACCAATGGCCTGCGGATCATTAAGAAGCACGCGGCCCTCTGGCGCCAGATAGCTCAGCTCAAATCGTCCAGCACCGTCGTCAACTGTTCGAGCACCGTCCAGCACAGCAAGCAGTCCAAACACGGCCTCATGGACGGCCGCCGAGATGATGCCGTCTACCTGAGCCGCATCTGCAGCAGGCAGAGCGTTGTACCAGTCTGATCTGATCCGCTCAGCTGGCGGCACGCGTCGTCCTGGCGGGCTCTTCAGATTGGCGATGGTGTCCTCAATCGCAGCGTCTTTGACGTAGCGGCTGATCGCGGTCACGAAGTCTTCGCTGTTCATCGTGCGGCACCTATCTCCCGAACGCGCCGGGGTACATCTCTTTGTTCAGGTCGATCAACTGGCGTAGCGAGCTGTTCGGTGCGTTCGTGTTGTTCCGCAAGTCACGAATGTCTCGCGCAAGTAGGTCACGTGCAGAGCCTGTGTAGTCGCCCTTCAGGGTCGACAGCCTCGAGTGCTCGCCTCGCGGTAGTGCTATGGAAGGGCCGGTGGCCGGGTCGTAGCCCTTGACCGCTTGGCCAGCCGGGTGCTTCTGCATCGCGTGGTGGATGTCGAGACCATCACCAGCAGCCGATCGCCCCTTGAGAGCGCCGAAAGTGCCGACCTCGTACTTGCCTACCCCCTTTGCGGCAAGTCAGCGAGAGCCTAAGGCAACAGCCCCAGCCTCTCCAAGATTGGTCCGATGGACTCTTCAGTCAGTTCGACACTGTTCAAGATGCTGCGAACTCTCTCGATGTCTCGCTACTTGGCCTCATGCGGTTAAAA
>DMCZ01000116.1:11565-13930 GCA_003446655.1 Thauera sp.
GTGTCCGGTATATTGGCCCAAGGGGACCACTCGCAGGGGATACTTGATGCGACAGGACGACGACGCTGCACTCGCTTCCGGTACTACATCCGATGGCTGGTTCACCCGGCTCCGGCGTTCGCTGCTGGCGCGCCTTGGCAATACCGGGCTCGTGCTGGGGACGTTGTTCTTCGCCGCCTCGCTCACGCCCAGCCTCACGCCACGGATCACGGTCGCGCAGGCGGTGCTGTCGGGCATGTGCCTGGCCGCCGGCTACGGCCTGGGCGTGCTGCTGCGCTGGCTGTGGGGATACCTGGAGCTGCCGCTCCCCGGGCCGGCGGGACAGCCGCGTCGCCGCCGTATCGCGGTCGTCGCCTGCGCGGTCATCGCCGCGCTCGCGCTTTGGCGCAGCCAGAATTGGGAAAACATCGTCCGCGAACTGATGCACCTGGCTCCCGCCGGTCCATCGCGCATCCTGGGCGTACTCGCGGGTGCGGCGGTCGTGGCGCTGCTGCTGGTCGTGCTGGGCCGCATCGCGCTGATGATCATCAAGGCGGTGATGCGCCTGGTCACCCGCAAGGTGCCGCGACGGATCGCGCACGTGGTCGGTGCGATCGCCGGCGTGCTGCTGCTGGTGGGCCTGGTCAACGGCGTGATCCTGTCCTCGTTGCTGGACACCCTGGACGCCTCCTATCGCCAGGCCGATGCACTGATCCCGCCCGACATGCCGCCGCCGACCGAATGGGACAGCCCCGGCAGCGCGCAGTCGCTAGTGGCCTGGAACCAGCTCGGGCGCATGGGCCGGCGCTACGTCGATGCCCGCCCCACCGCCGACGAACTCGCCGCCTACGCCGGTCCCGGCGCCAAGGCGCCGCTGCGCGTGTACGCGGGCCTGCCCACCGGCGACACGCCCGAAGAGCGCGCCCAGCTGGCGCTGGAAGAACTCAAGCGCGTCGGCGGCTTCGAGCGCAAGGCGCTGATCATCATCACTCCGACCGGCACCGGTTGGGTCGACCCGTCCGGCATCGACGGCATCGAATATCTCTACCGCGGCGATGTGGCCAGCGTCGCGGTGCAGTACTCGTACCTGTCCAGTCCGCTGACGCTGTTCCTGGATCCGGACACAGGCGGGGTCACCGCGCGCGCACTGTTCCGCGAGGTCTACGGCTACTGGCGCACGCTGCCGCCCGAGCGGCGGCCGAAGCTGTACCTGCACGGCCTGAGCCTGGGCGCGCTCAATTCGGAACGCTCGTTCGAGATGTTCGAGCTGCTCGGCGAACCATTCGATGGCGCGGTCTGGAGCGGACCTCCGTTCGCCGCCAGCAAGTGGGCCGGGCTGACCCGCTCGCGCAATCCCGGTTCGCCGGTGTGGCTGCCGCAGTTCCAGGACGGCTCGTTCGTCCGCTTCATGAACCAGGACGGCAGCTCCACCCCGCCCGGCACGCCGTGGGGCCCGATGCGCGTGGTCTACCTGCAGTACGGCAGCGACGCGGTGACGTTCTTCGACCGTCACGGCTTCTTCCGCGAACCGGAACTGCTCGATGCCCCGCGCCCGCCGGACGTATCCCCGGCGATGCGCTGGTATCCGGTCGTGACGATGATGCAGATGGCAATGGATACTTCGCTGTCGATGAGCGCACCAATGGGTTTCGGCCACGTCTACGCGCCATCGCACTACATCAACGCCTGGCTGGAAGTCACCGGCATCGACGACTGGTCGCCCGAAGACGTGGCCCGCCTGCAGCGCCACCTGGATGAGCGCCGGGCCGAAGAGCTGTCCAAGGATGGCGGCGAGGAGACCGTGGACGGCTGAACGTCGACGGTCTTGCGTGGACCGGCACCCTCAGTACATCCCGACCATGTTGAGGAACCAGCCCTCGTGGTCGTAGTCGAAGTCGGTCAGGTCGTCGCTGAACTCGGTGAAGTTGTAGCCGGCGCCGATGCGGAAGTTCTTGCCGATGTCGCGGTCCAGTCCGACCAGCCAGCCCTGCCGCGTGCCGCCGGCCTGCACGTCCAGCCAGCGGTATTCGGCCAGCGCGTGCCAGGCGTAGACCACCTCGTAGCGCAGCTGTAGCGCGGCGAAGTCGGTGGCCGAGTCGAACCACGGCCCGCTGCCGCGTCCGTAGCGCACCTCGCCCTCGCGCCGGGCGAGCTTGCCGGCCACTTCCCAATGCTGGTCGTGGCGGTAGACGCCTTCCACCGACAGCACCTGGGTTTTCTGGTCGTAGTCCTGCTCGCGCTGGCCCAGGCTGGAGAGGTCGTACAGGTAGGTGTAGCGGCCGAACATTTCCCAGCGCGCGCTATCCCACGGCCGCCAGGCGAAGCCGGCGCTGCCGTCGCCGAATCGCGCGTTCGCCAGGCGGTCGCGATGGTCGTCGGTGTGGGG
>DMCZ01000073.1 GCA_003446655.1 Thauera sp.
AGATGTGTATAAGAGACAGCGGCCGAGCTGCTGAGCGGCGAGGCCTGGGGCAAGCTGCGCTTCTTCGCGCGTCTGCTGCAGCCCGAGCTCGACCTTGCGGCGTTCGGCCTCGGCGACCCGGCGAAGGCCGCGGCGCGGGCGGACGAGGGCAAGGCGGTGGCGCTCTTCGCCGAATACGGCCCGCTCGACGTCTGGCGCCCGGCGGCCTGGGCGGCGTGGCAGCAGGAGCTGCAGAAGTGGTTCGTGTGGCGGGTGATCGAGTCCGCCGCCATCCCGCTCGCGATCGCGGTGGTCGGCACCTTGCTCGGCGTGGCGGGGACGATCCTGCTCACCTATGCCCACTCGGCCAGCTTCCAGCGCCATGCCGCGCGCTTCAGCGGCGAGACCCCGGCGCCCTGGCAGCGCGCGCTGCGCGCCGTGCAGCTTGTCCTCGCGCGGGCGACCGCGGTGGTCGCGCGCGGCGTGCCGGAGGTGATGTGGGCCTTCCTGTGCATCGCCTTCTTCGGCCCCGGGCTGGTCGCCGGCACGCTGGCGATCGCGCTGCACACGCTGGGGGTGATGATGCGGGTGTTCGGCGAGGCGGTGGACAACCAGCCGCTGCGCCGCTTCGAGCCCACCTGCGGGGCTTCGCGTCTGCAGACCTATGCCGTGGTCGCAGTCCCGCGGGTGTGGCGCGACTGGATGACCTACAGCTTCTTCCAGTTCGAGAGCAATGTGCGCGCCGCGGTGGTGCTCGGGCTGATCGGCGTCGGCGGGCTGGGCTTCCAGTTCAGCTTCAACTTCGAATGGTTCCGCTTCGAGCGTGCCGGCACCTACCTGATCATGATGGTGCTGCTCACGGTGGCGATCGATCGCGGTTCGCGCCTGCTCAAGCTGTCGCGGGTCGGTCGCTGAGCATGCCGGACGGCTCCCGCGTCATGATCGCTCAGCACGACCGGCCCGGTGCCGGCGCCAGTCTGCACCGGCTTGGTGTAGGCTAATGAGCTTCACAGCGTGCGGCCGACGAAGAAGCCGCCAACCCCCCACCCACAGGAGCAGACCATGAGCAAAGTCACCCTCGGCGGCAACCCGATCGATGTCGCCGGCCGTTTCCCGCAGGCCGGCGATGCCGCGCCCGCTTTCAAGCTGACCGGTGCCGACCTGGCCGATGTCGGCCTCGAGGCCTTCGCCGGCAAGCGCAAGGTGCTGAACATCGTCCCCAGCCTGGACACCCCGGTGTGCGCCACCTCGACGCGCAAGTTCAACGAGGAGGCCGGCAAGCTCGCCAACACCGTCGTGCTGGTCGTCTCCGCCGACCTGCCCTTCGCCGCCAAGCGCTTCTGCGAGACCGAGGGCCTGCAGAACGTGAAGACCCTGTCCACCTTCCGCAACCCCCAGTTTGGCGAGGCCTATGGCGTGGGGATCACCTCCGGCCCGCTGGCCGGCGTCACCGCGCGCGCGGTGGTGGTGATCGATGCCAACGACAAGGTGGTGTACTCGCAGCTCGTGCCGGAGATCAAGGAAGAGCCGGACTATGCCGCTGCGCTTGCCGCACTGAAGTGAGCCGGCCGACGTAAGCCGTCGGACGCAGCATGAACGGGCCCCGGGCGGTCGAGCCGCGCGGGGCCCTTCTTGCGTATGACGCTCAGCTCCGCCGCGGCTGGGCCGCTCCCGGCCGCTGCGGCGCGTCAAAGTGGCTGTCGTCCTCGAGCGCGAAGATCCCCAGGCCCTGCTCGGCCAGCCGCACCGTGGTCGCGCCGCGGTCCTGCGGGACGCGCAGCGTGCACTCGCCCATGGTGACGATGCAGCCCTCGTAGACGGCATTCTCGGCATTGACCCGCGCCTGCTGGGTCAGCAGCAGGCGCTGGCGCAGGTCTTCCTCTTCGCCACGCAGGCCCTCGATCTCGGCCGACAGCGCGGCGGCGGCCTCCTCGGCGCGGGCGACGATCTCGGCCGAGACCTTGCCCGGGTTGCGGTCGGCCGCGGTCAGCAGCTTGCCGATTTCGAGCAGCTTGTTCTCCTTGCCGTCGCGCTCGGCGGCCTTCTCCTGTACCGCTTGCGCGAGCCCCGGGTCGTTGCCGATCTCGATCTCGGTGCGGATGCGGTTGGGCGCGCCGATCACGCGGGCGTGGATCGACAGGCAGGCGCGCGTCAGCCCGCCGATGATGTGGCCGCGGCGGTAGTTGCCGATGCGGATGTGGTTGGCGGCGTCGAGCTGGCACTGCATCGCCATGTCGTCGATGAAGATCGAGTCGCCGGCGCTGATGCGCGCCTGCTGGGCGTAACCGGCCGACAGGCTGCCGGCGCAGCGGATGGCGTGGGCGCTCATGTCCTTGCCTGCGGTCTTGCCGCCGAGCCCGCCCATGATGCCGCCCTTGACCACGATGTTGCCGCCGGCTTCGAGGGTGGCGGGTTCGACCGTGCCGCCGACCTCGATGTCGCCGGTGGCGACGATCGTCATGCCGGCCTGGACGTCGTTGCGCACGCGCACCGTGCCGTCGAAGCGGATGTTGCCGGTGGCCATGTTCACCGCGTCCACGGTGAAGATCGGCTCGACCATGATGCCGCCCTTGACGCGCAGCGGCTGGCCGTCGGTTGCCGCCACCAGCAGGTCGGGGTCTTCGGGTGAGGGCGCCACGCCGCGCAGGCCGGGCGTGAAGCGGACGTCGCGTCCGGCGCGGGCCGGAATCGGGCGGCCGAGCACGCTCAAGCCCTCGGTCCCGCGCGTCGGCGGATGGCGGCGCATCAGCGCATCGCCGGCGCGGACGATCTGCACCTCGCCCAGGTCGCGGTAGTCGGTGCGGCCGCAGGGGCGGATGCTGGGCACGCGCTCGCGCGCCTCCGGCAGCAGGCTCTCGAGCGTGCCGTCCTCGCCGGGCACCGGCTCGCGGCCGCGGGCGATGACGAGGTCGTCGGCCTTGCCCTCGGCGATCGCGCGGTTGATCTCGTCGACCAGCACACCCTCGACGATGCCCTTGCTCTGGATCGTGGCGAGCACATCGGCCTTGGTCGCCGGCTTGCCGCCCTTGGGCGGGGTCAGGCTGAGGCGGGCGGTGAGTCCGTCGAGCGCAATCATGATCTGCAGGCTGGCATCGACGCAGTGCGCGATCTCGACCGGCGGCACCGCCTCGCCCGCGTTGTAGCGCGCGATGAGCTGCTTGATCGGCTCGGGGCGGATCTGCAGCTCGGCATAGCCGGCGGCGGCCAGGCGGTTGCGCAGCCACAGCGCGTCGATGCGCGGAAAGCGCGCGTCGGGCGCCAGGCTCACGCTCAGCGTGCGGCTGGCCTCGTCGAAGAGCAGCCTCAGGTCCGGTCCGGCGGGCAGGTCGTGTTCCATGCTTTCATCGCAATGGCATATTCGTTCGGTGCACGTGCCGATTCTAATCGGGCCGTCGTCCGGCGAGCGTGCGGAAGATCACTGACCGGCGTTCATTGTCCGAGCGCGCGCGCGATGAAGTGTTTCGGCACGCGCGGACGTGGCACCCGTTCGGCAAACCAGCTGCGCACGTCGGTGTCCAGGCCGATGCCGTGCATATAGTTGTATAGCGCCTTGTTGAGCGCCTTGCCCAGACTGTCGTGGTCCACGCCGGTGGGATCGATGAAGCCGACGTCGTTCTTCGCGAACGTCACCGCGGGCAGGGGCACCAGCTCGACGCCGTATTCCGCGGGGTTCATGCCCACCGGCGAATGCACGGTACAGGCGAAGCGGTGGAAGAAGCCCGACTGGATGCAGCCGGCCTCGAACAGCTGGCGCACGTATTCCAGCGCATCTACGGTGTCGTGCACGGTCTGGGTCGGGAAGCCGTACATCAGGTAGGCATGGACCAGCACGCCGGCCGCGGTGAAGGCGTGGGTCACTCGCGCCACCTGCTCCACCGAAACGCCCTTCTTCATCAGCTTCAGGAGGCGGTCGGAGGCCACCTCCAGCCCGCCGGAGACGGCGATGCAGCCGCTGTCGGCGAGCAGCTGGCACAGCTCGGGGGTGAAGGACTTCTCGAAGCGGATGTTGCCCCACCACGAGATCGCCACGCCGCGTCGCAGCAGCTCCTCGGCGAGCGCGCGCAAGGCCTTGGGCGGCGCGGCCTCGTCGACGAAGTGGAAGCCGGTCTGCCCGGTCTCGGCGATGATGGCCTCGATGCGATCGACCAGCAGGCTGGCGGCGGCGCCGTCGTAGCGGCCGATGTAGTCGAGGCTGACGTCGCAGAAGCTGCACTTCTTCCAGTAGCAGCCGTGGGCCACGGTGAGCTTGTTCCAGCGCCCGTCCGACCACAGGCGGTGCATCGGGTTGAGCATGTCGAGCACCGACAGGTAAGCGTCCAGCGGCAGGCCGTCCCAGGTCGGGGTGCCGACCTCGGCGAAGGGCACGTCGGGCTCGGCGAGGTTGATGTAGCGGACCTGGCCCGTATCCGCATCGCGCACGAAGCTGCGCACCAGGCGCGACTTGCCGCGCCGGCCCTGCAGGTGCTCGAGCAGCGCCAGCAGTGGACGCTCGCCGTCGTCCAGGGTGACGTAGTCGAAATGGTCGAACACGCGTGGCTCGGCCAGCTCGCGCAGCTCGGTGTTGACGAAGCCGCCGCCGAGCACGGTGACGATCTCGGGGTGCGCGGCCTTGATCGCCTGCGCGATGCGGAAGGCGCCGTAGACCGAGCCGGGGAAGGGGGTCGAGACGAGGACCAGTTGCGGCCGGTGGCGGGAGACGGCTTCGAGGGTCAGGTCTTTCAAATACTCATCGACCAGCGTCGGCGGGGCGGCGAGCGCGGCGGCGAGCGGTTCGAAGGTGGGCTGGCTCATCGCCAGCGTCTCGGCGTAGCGCACGAACTCGAAGCGGGCATCGACCGCGTCGCGCAGGATGTCGGCGAGCTCGTTGAGGTACAGCGTGGCGAGGTGGCGTGCGCGGTCGGCCAGCCCGAGCGCGCCGAAGGCCCAGGCGAGCGGGTCGCCGCCCTCGGGGTCGTCAGGGTCGACATAGGCGTCGAGCGTGTCGAAGCGCGGCCCCTCGGGCAGGAAGGTCCGGCTGGCGATGCGGTGGGCGATGGTCGGGTCGCGGCCCTGCAGGAAGGCGATCGTGGGGCCGACCGTGTAGCGGTAGCGCGCCAAGTGCTCGAGGAAGCCCTGCACCAGCGGCGTGCGCTGCTTCTTCGGCAGCGCCTCGGCGCAGGCGCGGATGTCGTCCAGCCCGGCCGGCGACAGCAGGCGCAGCACCAGCTTGAGCGCCAGGTCTTCCTGCACCGCGTCGACGCCGCGCGAGCGCAGGAAGCCGGTGAGATAGGCGGTGGAGGGGTAAGGCGTGTTGAGCTGCGTCATCGGCGGGATGACGGAGAGCACGCGGATGCCGGACGCGGCAGCCCGAGCGGGGATCGCTGCAGCAGTGGCTTCTGGAGGGTTGTGCGGCGCGGCGGCGGACATGGTGGGCGAGGCGTTCGGGTGGGCGCGCGAGGATGCCGCAGCCGCTACTGGAACGCCACCTCGGCGAAGCTGCGCAGCTTGCGGCTGTGCAGACGGTCGACGCCCTGCTCACGCAGGCGCTCGAGGGCGCGGATGCCGATCCGCAGGTGCTGGTCGACGCGGTCACGGTAGAACTTGTCGGCCATGCCGGGCAGCTTGATCTCGCCGTGCAGCGGCTTGTCGCTGACGCACAGCAGGGTGCCGTAGGGCACGCGGAAGCGGAAGCCGTTGGCGGCGATGGTCGCCGATTCCATGTCGAGCGCCACCGCGCGGCTCTGGCTGAAGCGGCGCTCGGGGCTGGTCGACATGCCGTGCGAGGGCAGCAGCTCCCAGTTGCGGTTGTCGGTGCTGGCCACCGTGCCGGTGCGCATCAGGCGCTTGAGCTCGTAGCCAGATAGTTCCGTGACCTCGGCCACCGCGGCCTCGAGCGCCACCTGCACCTCGGCCAGCGGCGGGATCGGCACCCAGGGCGGCAGCTCCTCGTCGAGCACGTGGTCCTCGCGCACGTAGCCGTGGGCGAGGACGTAGTCGCCCAGGTGCTGGCTGTTGCGCAGCCCGGCGCAGTGGCCGAGCATGATCCAGGCGTGCGGGCGGAGCACCGCGATGTGGTCGGTGATGGTCTTGGCGTTGGCCGGGCCGACGCCGATGTTGACCATCGTGATGCCGCCGCGGTCGCCGCGCACCAGGTGGTAGGCCGGCATCTGCGGCAGGCGCGGCGGCGGCGCGCCGTCGGCGTCCTCGTCCTGCGGGGCGAGGTCGGCGCGGCGGGTGAGGACGTTGCCCGGCTCGACGAAGGCCTCGTAGCCGTGGCCGGAGGCGGTGTCGGCCATCAGCTCGTGGCCGAGGCGGATGAACTCGTCGATGTAGAACTGGTAGTT